>JBAWCJ010000001.1:0-3382 GCA_049590215.1 Candidatus Sulfotelmatobacter sp.
AATCCGGCAACCCGGCCTGCGCCAATTGCATGGTCCACAGCGGCTACGAAGCCTCTGCGGTGAACGCCACCTTCAGTTCGCTCGAGGGATTCCTGGCCACCGTAAAAGCCACGCTGTTCGACGGCTATCGCGACGAAGAAGCGCTGCGCTTGCTCGACGAGCCGCAAGCCCCGGTGCACCCGCTGGTCCAGATCGCGACAACCTCAGAGCCATTGCACGAAACCCGAGCGTAACAAGGGTTTCTCTGTGAACCCCTGTGACCTCTGTGTTTAAAGATTTTGAAGTTGACTGAACTATGACAGGCAAAGAATCCGGCCACATCGACCACGAAGCTGCCCAGGCCGTGCCCCACGCCAATCCCGAGACTCTCGAAGTCGCCCCTGGCACCGCTCATGAAAAACTCGAAGGCTGGATCCCCCAACTAGCCACGGAAGAAGAAATCCGCGTAGCACTAGAAAAGGCCTTCGACTACCGCGGCGACGTAACCATCACCCGCAAGAATGGGTCAAAGATCGAAGGCTATCTCTTCGACCGCCGCACCGCCGCCACGCTTAAAGATTCCATAGTCCGCCTCTTCCCGAAAGACGCCAACGAAAAAGTCTCGATCTCCTACGCTGAAATCGCGGCCCTAGCCTTCACCGGACGCGACACTGCCGCCGGCAAAAGCTGGGAAGCCTGGATGAAAAAATACGCCCAGAAAAAAGCCGCCGGCGAAACCAACATAGCCCTCGAACCCGAACCTCTAGACTAATCTCGAGCCCTGTCGTCCCAAGCGAAGCATGAGCGCCTGAAAAGAGATCATGCGCAGTCGAAGGACCCCATGCACGCCGGTCTGACAACCGGCGTCGAAAGGAATCTCCACCACGAACTACCGCGCGGTTTTCGCGCCCGCCCCAAAACTCACCCCCCCCACCAACTCCTCCACCTCGTCCTCAGTCCCACCAATAAACGTGAACGAAACCGCATACCCCCGTGCCAGCAGCACCAGCGTCGATTGCCGCATCACCCGTGACCCAACATCCTTCTGAAAATCCCCCCGCACCACCTTCTTAGTCCCAATCGCAAACTCGTATGGCTCCTCGACCACCTCGAAACCCTGAGCCTGCGCGACTTCGGTCACGGGCCCAAAATACTGCGCCGCATCCTTCAACCCCGGATAAGCCGCCGCACTCTCCGCCGCAATCAGAATCGAAGAATTGATATCTTCCGCCCGAGCCTCGGGAGGCCGCGAAAACGCCGCCAGCAGCACGCGGCCAGACTTACCAGCATCCGCCGCGGCTTCTTCTCCCTGCCGCGCATTCATCTCATCGGTGCGCAACACGAACGCAGCCGGAATCTTGCAGGTGAATCCGAACGCAGGATTGCGGTAGACGCCGTTACTCACCGTCCCTGAATCCAGCGGAGAATTTGTGGATGACGCCGACTTTTTGACCGGCTTGGACAAGGAAGACGATGATGACGAGGAGGGCAACGAGGAAGATTGCGCAGCCGCCTGCGCCCGAAGCGATGGCGGTGCCAGCGCCATTGCTATACAACAAAAGCAACCGCTACGGATCCGGCGGAAACTCATACTGCCATGTTATCCGACATGCCGCCCGCATGGCGCAGCTCGGCTGCCTACGCCGCCCGCCCCAGCACGGGCTGCGTGCAATGCGAACAGCGCCGCGCGTCAATCGGAATCTCGCTCAGACACTCCGGACACTTCTTTGTGGTCGGATCAGGCGGCTTCTCTCCCCGATTCATCCGCGCCACCAGCGCGTTCACCGGCGTCACCACAAAGAAATAAATCGCCGAGGCAATCAGGAAAAATGACACGCAGGCATTGATGAACTCGCCAACCGGAAAGTGTGTGCTCCCAATCGTAAATCCCAAGTAGGAAAAATCCGGCTTACCCACCACGGCCGCGATCAATGGCGTCAGCAGATCTTTGGTCAGCGCCGTTACCACGCCTCCAAATGCCGCGCCAATCACCACGCCCACCGCCATGTCCACAACATTGCCCCGCAGGATAAACTTCTTGAACCCGTCGAGCATAAACACCTCCAAAACAGATTGGTCGCAAATGTATGACAGGAAGGCCGACAGGTCAAGCCCGGCGGGACATTTGGGCTCTCAGGGAAGATATAAGTTGTTGCAGAAAGAGGGAGCGTTCAGATGCGCATCGGCATAACAATATACCGGTACTTATAATCATCGCCTTCAGCCGGCCGCAACTGCCCTGCCGATTGCGAATCCTTCAACTCCAGCCGCACGTCGTCGGTTCCGGCGGCTTTGAGGAAGTCGACCAGGTACTGCGCATTGAAGCCAATGGTAAGCGTCTCGCCGTCATATGGAGCTTCAATCGAATCCTCCGACTCACCCGCTTCCGTCGACGAGGCCGAAATCTTCACTTCGCCTTTTTCGAGCTTCAGCCGCACCGCTCGCGAACGCTCGTCGGCAAACTGCGCCACGCGCAGGATCGCCGAGTTCAAATCGGAGTTGTTCAGCGTGATGCTCTTGTTATTATCCTTGGGCAGGACCGCCTCAAAGTTCGGAAACTGTCCCGTAAGCTGCCGTGAGGTGAGCAGCCGCGATCCAATGCGGAAAAATAAAGTCGACTCATCCTTGGCAAACTCTACCGTTTCCGCGTCGGTCGAATCGAGCAGCGATTTCAATTCGTCCATGCACTTCTTCGGCACCAAAGTCTTCATCTCGCCCGAAACGCCTTCAAACTTCTCTCCGCTGCGCTCGCAGTGCGCCAGACGATGCCCATCGGTCGCGACCATCGTGATCGACTCCGGCTTCAGCAGCATCAGCGCGCCGTTCAGCGTGTAGCGCGACTCTTCACTCGAAATCGCAAACCCGGTGCGCGCAATCAATCCGCGCAAAATCTGCCCAGGAATCTTCACCACCCCCGCGGTAGGAAACACCGGCAAGCTGGGGAAATTCGATTTCGCCATCCCCACCATCTTTGTGTTGGAACGTCCGCAGCGAATGCTGACCCAGTGATTTTCCAGCAGTTTGATCGTGATATCTGCATCCGGCAGCAGTTTCACGTAGTCATGCAGCTTGCGCGCTGGAATCGTGCACGACCCTTCCTTCTTCACCTTCGCATTGCAGGATGTTCGCAGGCTGAGATCCAGGTCAGTCGCGGTCAGCGACAGCTTTCCAGCCGCTGCCTCAAATAAATAATTGGAAAGAATGGGGATGGTGGTCTTGCGCTCGACTACGCCCTGCGTTGCCGTCAATTCGCGCAGCAATTCAACCTTGCTGACCGTAATCTCCATCGTACCCACCGCCGCCCCTACTGCTTCCACCGCTTCCACCGGCATATACTTTGTCTCCCCTGCCGCGTGCTACTTTTATTACTTCCCTTATATCAAATACAAAACCTATAAAACCA
>JBAWCJ010000002.1:0-8173 GCA_049590215.1 Candidatus Sulfotelmatobacter sp.
AGCCATCCGTCGTAACGAAAAAGCTGAAGCCAAAGGTTTTCAACTGAGAACTGAGAACCGAGAACTGAGAACTGTTTTTAACGCCCTGGGCTGGCGCATGGCCGAACGCCTGCAGCAGTCGCCGCTCCTAGCCGGAGACGCCATCGACATTGCCTTCACCATCGGCCACAATGACCACCCCGACTTCGGCGGCCTGGAACTAACTTTGCAGGATCTTAAGTCCGTGACCGGCGACCCGGAAGGAATCCCAAAACAACGATGAATCGGTTTCCGGGGAGGGTTCCACTCCGAGTTGAAGTTTCCTACCAGCCATGTAAATATCGTCGTCACTCACGGCGGCCCGATTGGATGGAAACGATATGGAAGCCCTTCTGACCAGGATTCAAAAGCTCATTGCCGTGGCGTTGGCGGTTCTTCTAGTCATCGTTGTAACGCTTTCCACCGTACATCTAGGCTTCCTGATCGCTGAAGAGATCTGGACTCCTCCGCGGTTCCTCATCCCGGTGCAAGGCCTGCTCGAAATCTTCTCGTTCTTCCTGCTGATCCTTATCGGCGTCGAGTTGCTCGAGACCCTTAAGGCATATCTCCGGAGGGATGTCATTCATGTTCGCCTCGTCCTCGAAGTAGCCCTGATTGCCATGGCGAGAAAAGTCATCATCCTCGAGCCCAACACCATTCCCGCCGCGACCCTGTTTGGCGTAGCGGCTCTCATCCTTGCGCTGGCCGTGGCTTTCTACTTTGAGAGACAAGCGCACCGGGAACAAATCTCTTGATTGATCCTGCACTGTGGGGGCGGCGTTCCCACACCGCTAATCCTCTGTCACTCTCACCAGCTGCTTCCATTAGACTGAACCTAGCATGCCGCTGCCCATCTACCGCCTGCGCCGCTGGCTGATCGTAATCGCCGTGCTGTTCACCGCAACGGTATCGGGAATGTATTTCTACGCCCGCCTGCGTCAGCGCAATGTGCTGAAGGAACTCCCTAATAGGATCGGCATCGACATCAAGCAGACCGCAAACGGTTTTCAGTTTTCTAAGTCGGACGGCAAACGAACCCTGTTCACTGTCCAGGCCGGCAGCCTCAAACAATTCCAGCTCGACGGCAGCGCTGAACTGCGCAACGTCAGCGTTATTCTCTACGGCCGCGACTCCTCCCGCTTCGACCAGATCTACGGGGACGATTTCTCCTACGACAAGAAATCCGGCAACATCACGGCTCACGGAGACGTCCAGATCGATCTGGAATCAAACCCCACGGGCGGAACCGGGCCGGATCAGGGAACTCCCAGAGAACTCAAGAATCCCATCCACCTCGAAACAAGAGAACTCGTCTTCAACCAAAACAGCGGAGACGCCGCCACCGACGCACGCGTTGACTTTCGCACACCCCAGGCCACCGGCTGGGCCGTCGGCGTCCAGTATTCCGGCAAAAGCAACACGCTCACTCTGGTTTCGCAGATTCACGTGACGCTGGGCGGGCCGCAGGCGGGCACGCTCGTCGCTACTCACGGCAGAATCACGCACGACCCTCACCAAGTCGTGCTGGAAAATCCTCGCCTGGAGCGTGCGAACGGAACCATGCAATCAGAGGAAGCCACATTCTTCCTCGGGCCGACGAACGAAGTGCAGCGCATCCTGGCCAGAGGGAACGTGAACGCCGAATCCAGTGGGGACGACACCGACCAGATGCATGCCCGCGCCGACGAAGCCGAAATGTTTCTGATCGGCAAGCAAAACCTGCTGCACACGGCCACGCTCACCGGCAATGTCCACGTCGAGCGCATCGGCTTACAACCCATGCAGGGCGACGCCGGACGCGCGATCTTAGATTTTCAAGGCCGAAATGAATTAAAGAAAGTGCACGCCACCGACGGAGTCCATCTGGCGCAACACCCGAACAACACCGGCACGCCGGCAACGGATGCCACAGAACGCGCCTCGCAGCCCCAGAATTTCGACCTAAACGCGCCCACTGTCGATTTCTTTATCGCGGACCGCAATCGTCTCGACCGCGCCCAAACCTCCGGAGCGGCAAAGATCACAATTTCCCCAGCCCAGAATTCGAACCCGGCCACTGCGCAAGCACCTGCCCACACCGTAGTCACCGCCGGCCGTTTCGACGCGAAATTTGCCCCAACTCCCGACGGCTCAAGCCGCCTCACGTCGATCCACGGCGCGCCTGACGCGAAGATCGTGAACTTCACTCCGCAACTTCCCGACCGTGTCAGCACCAGCCAGACGCTCGATACCCTGTTTCTTCCGCAGGGAGGAATCTCCTCCATCATCCAGAAGGGAAATGTGGCCTACGACGACGGCCAGGTTCCGAGCAAACGCACGCAAGCCTGGGCGGACAAGGCTGTCTACACTCCCGCCGATCGCATTCTCGTGCTTACCGGCAGCCCGCGCGTCTCCGAAGGCAGCATGGTAACTACGGCACGCACCATCCGCATCAACCGTGCCACCGATGACGCCTTCGCAGACGAAGACGTGAAAAGCACCTACAGCGAACTCCAGGAGCAACCGAACGGAGCGCTCCTGGCTTCCGCTTCGCCAATTCACGTCACTTCCGCCACCATGACCGCGCACAATTCTCCCGCAATCGCCCTGTACCGAGGTAACGCCCGTCTGTGGCAGGATGCCAACATCGTCGAAGCCCCCTCGATCCAGTTTGACCGCGACCGACGTTTCCTGGTCGCCCAGGGTACGGCCACGCAACCGGTTTCGACGGTGCTCGTGCAAGCCAAGCTGGCACAGCCGGATAGTCCGCAGCGAGCCAAACTCCAGCCTGATAGCGCTCGACCCACAAAAGTCCAGGTCGGAGGAGAAGGCAAAACGAAGGCAAAGCCTGAGGAAAAGCCGGGCGATGCTCCCATAGCGATCACCTCAGCCCGACTCACCTACGCTGACGCCGACCGCCTGGCTCACTATGAGGGGGGAGTACTAGCCAAGGGCAGCAACTTCACCGCCTCATCCAACACCATGGACGCCTACCTTGTACCTCGCAGCCAAACCTCAGGCAATCAACCACTTGCCGGGCATATTTCCGGACCAGGTCAGCTCGATCACCTGGTCGCGAAAGGCGATGTAGTCGTCCAGCAACCAACTCGCCGGGCCGAAGGCAAAACCCTGGTCTATACCGCCTCCGACGACAAATTCGTGCTCACCGGCGGACCGCCTAGCATTTTTGATGCCGAACGGGGCAAGATTACCGGGGTTTCGTTGACTTTCTTTAGGGGCGATGATAGGGTGCTCGTAGAAGGCGAAGCAAGTACTCCTGTGGTAACTCAGACCCGAGTGGCCCGTTAATGGCAACATAAATGCGTACCCTAGCCACCGATGAGATTGGCAAATCGTACCGGGGACGCCGGGTCGTAAATGGTGTCAGCCTGCGGGTTGAGCAGGGCGAAGTAGTTGGTTTGTTAGGCCCGAACGGTGCAGGCAAGACAACCACGTTTTACGCAATCGTTGGTCTAATCCCTCCCGACACTGGCCGCGTGCTGTACGACGGTCAAGACATTACTGACGTTCCCATGTACCTGCGGGCGCGCCAGTATGGCATCAGTTATCTCCCTCAAGAAGCTTCGGTTTTTCGCAAACTTACAGTCGAGGAAAACATCCTCGCGGTGCTGGAGGCGCAGCCCATGTCCTGGCACGAGCGACGCGAGAAGATGGAGAAATTTATTGATGAACTCGGGCTTGAACACATTCGGCAGAATCGAGGCTACGCCCTCTCAGGCGGCGAGCGGCGCCGCGTCGAAATCGCCCGCTGCCTGTGCATCAGCCCAACTTTCATTTTGCTCGACGAACCTTTTTCCGGGATCGACCCCATTGCCGTGTTAGACCTGCAGAAAATCATCAGCAGCCTAAGGGCCAGCGGCATCGGTGTGTTGATTACCGACCACAACGTGCGCGAGACTCTTTCAGTAACCGACCGCGCCTACATCATCGACGACGGCCGCATCTTCCGCCAGGGCCAGCCCGAACAGCTAGCCACCGACCCGGAAGTAAGAAGGGTTTATTTAGGAGAGAGCTTCTCGCTGGTATAGGTTCGGGAAGGGCACGGCTTAAGCCGTGCCGTTACGACGCATTGTAAGGCATGCGCCTTTAGGCGCTGGGGGAAGCAGCGATGACGATTGACGAACGCCTGGAATCTTTGACTCGCAACTTAGAGCTGTTGTCGCTGGAAAGCGAGAAACATGATCGCCAACTTGACCGGGCGGCAAAGCTAGTCACCGAGGTCGCCGAAGGCACAGCCAGACTGTTGCGAGTTGTGGAGATGCACGAACACCGCCTTGACAGCCACGATAACCGGCTCGACAAGCTAGAGTAAGGCATTGAAACATTGAAACCTTGAAACGTTGAAACATGGTCTTACTACAGCACAAACTGAGCGTCAAACTATCCCAGCGCCAGATCCTCACCCCGGGGCTGGTGCAGATGGTGTCCGTCCTCGCGCTCAACAAGCTCGAACTCAAGGACATGATCAACGCCGAGATGGTCGAGAACCCGGTTCTCGAAGAACTCGAAGATTCGGTCCCGCTGATCGACGAGATAGGCCGTAAAGAAGAAGAGCGCGATCGCCCCGCTCCCGCCTCAGGCGAAGAAGCGCCAATCACCGCCGAAAAGAAAGACCCGTTCGAAGAGATAGATTTCGGCTCCTTCTTCCAGGACTACCTCGATCCCGGCTATCGCACCCGCGGCGAGATGGAAGAGATCGAGCGCCCATCATTCGAAAACTTTCTCTCCAAACCCACAAATCTAACCGATCACCTGGCCTGGCAACTGGGCGCGCTAAGCCTGAGCCGCGCCGTGCGTGAAGCCGCCGAGCAGATCATCGGCAACCTCAACGAAGACGGCTACCTGATCGCGAGCGACGAAGAAATGTTAGGCGTAGCCCCGCCCGCACCTCCCGAAGCCGACGCCGCCGCCGCGAGAAATATCGCCAGCGAAGCCCAGGCTCTGGGCCTGGTCCCCGATGAAGTCCCAGACGAAGCGCAAGCAGCGGCTCTGGGCGAAGCAGCTTCCGAAGACGCAAGCCTTGACGCCGGCGCCTCCGCAACCGACGCCAACGAATTCTCCGCCGCCAATCTTCTAACGGGAAACTCTTTCGATGAAGTGGACGGCCTGTCACCCGCGTCCCTCTCAATCGAACCCTTTCTCCCCGGACGCAATGGAAACTCCGCGGCAGCCGCTGCTCCCGCGCCCGAACCACCGTCCACCACTCCACACCCAGTCCACAAACCAACCTTCACCGCGGCCGATCTCCAGGAAGCCCTGGAAGTGATTCGCCAGCTCGACCCTCCGGGCGTAGGTTGCCGCACCCTGCGCGAATGTCTTCTCCTGCAGTTGCGTTATCACCAGCACCAACTCGCGCACCACAAGAACGGAAACCACACCGCAGAAAAGCCCGGCAACGGCACCGCCCAAGTCCTCGAGGATGCCATCGCCGTAGTCGACCAGCACCTGCGCGCCGTGCAAAGCAAGCAGCACAAAGAAATCGCCAAGGCCATCGGACGCCCCTCCGACGCCGTCCAGCAAGCCGTCGACTACATCCGCACCCTCGATCCCCGTCCCGGCCTGCAGTACAACAAAGTCCAGGCCCGCCTCATCGAGCCCGACGTAGCTTTCATCAAGCACGGCGACGAGTGGCTGGTCCTCATGAACGACGATGACCTGCCCCAGCTTCGCCTCAACCCCGCCTACAAAAAGCTGATCACCCGCGACACCAACGACAAAAATACCCGCGACTACGTGAAAGAGCGCTACAAGAGCGCCATCCAGCTCATCAAGAACATCGAGCAGCGTAAGCAGACCATCACCAAAGTCTGCTACTGCATCGTAGCCCGCCAGCAGGATTTTCTCGAAAAAGGCATCGACCAGCTGAAGCCAATGATGATCAAGGAGGTCGCCGAAGAAATCGGCGTGCATCCCTCCACCGTGAGCCGCGCCGTTGCCAGCAAGTACGCCCACACGCCGCAAGGCGTATTCGAGTTGCGGTATTTCTTCAGCGAAAGCGTCCAGGGCCCCGAGGGCGGCAACACATCGCTCCTGATCCTAAAGCGCCGCGTCAAAAAGTTAATCGAAGAAGAAGACCCCAGCCGCCCATTAACCGACGAGCAACTAACCCGCATCCTGCAATCGCAAGGCATCCAGGTAACCCGCCGCACCGTAGCCAAGTATCGTGAAGATATGCGCATCCCCAGCACGCACCAACGCAGAGTAAAGGAATAGTAGCGCCGGCGTCCCGCCGGCAAAGCAGTGCCCAATCGACCGAGCAAGAATTCAAGGAGGGCCGCTCGTGAACGTGGAATACACCGGCAGGCACTACGAAGTAACTCCCACCATCCGCAAAGAAGTGGAAACCGGACTCACCAAACTCCGCAAAATCCTCGGCGACCGATTCGAAACCAAGGTCATCCTCGCCGTTGAAAAGCACCGCCACAAAGCCGAAATCACCATCAGCCCGCGCAACGGCCCGCTAGTCGGCCTGGCCCAGGCGAAAGACATGTCGATCGCGGTCAACGAAGCCCTCGACCACCTCGAAAAACAAGCGGTCAAATACAAAACCCGCTGGCAATCGAAGAAGCGCTCCGCCCGCAAGACTGAAGAAGTAAAGAAGTGGAACGGCCACTCCCCGCAAGAAGCCGCGACCATCCAGACCGCCGTGGGCCTGACTGAAAAGACAGCCGTAGCGGTAGTCGTGCACCGCTATCCCGCAGTAGCCAAGACCACCGAAGTCCACTTGGTCCGCTCCAACGAAGCCGTAGCCATGCGCCCCATGACTCTCGAAGAGGCCATCAAAGAAGCTCACTTCCGCGACCGCGACGTCTTCGTCTTCCGTGATCCCAAAGGAAAAGTAATGGTCCTGCACCGCACCCGAGACGGCAAAATGGAGCTGATCGAAGCCCCATAAATTGTGTAGAGAAGGGTCTTCGACCCGTCCGGCGAGCCCACAGTCCTGTCATCCTGAGCGAAGCGGCGGATTCTCGTAGAGAATCAGCCGCGCAGTCGAAGGACCCCTTTCCTCTCAGCAGCGCCCCAAGCCCAACGAGGAGTTTCCACCACGCCTGCAGCCCGCGAAAGAGCAGGCGCCGCAGCTCCGCGGGAAGAGTGGAATACGCGCCGAGCGAAGAGTCTTCAACCTCAGATGTTGCCCGCAGGAGCTCTGTTCCCCCGCGAATCCCCACCTCACCCCAGATCCAAAAACGGCGCCTGTAGCCCGTTGTCGCACCAGTCATAATTCACCAGCCACTGCGCTATCCCGGCCGCCGACACATCCAGTTGCGGAGGAATCGTACGGAACGCGAACGGCAGATCACCGCCCCAGGGCTTCATTCGGAATCCAAACTGCTCAAATATCCGCGCCATCTCGGCATGACAGCAACTGAGAAATACCGTGCGTGGCCTTTCATCTTTGCTGCCAGCTTCGCCCACGGCCATCAGAATTCCGTATGCCAGTGCCGTCGGATCTTCGCCGTCGCACTGCGCCACCATGATGTGGTTTTCAGCCTCATTCAGAATCACGTACCCAATCGTCCCGCCACGGCCCAGAATTCGGAAAAGCCGATAACGCACAAAAGTCAGCGACAAGTTGTATCTCCAGTCCAGATATTCAACCGTCGGCGCGAATCGAAAAATAAACGGAGAACGCCCCGGCAACAAGTCTTTAGAGTAAGAACTTTCCTCGCAGACGCTAAGTCGCTCCTTCACATCCGCCGCTATGCGCCCGGCAAACTTCGGAATACTTTTTCCTCCCAGCAGCCGGATCGTGGCATTCGTGCCGCGCTTCCACCACGCCTTCCCCGGATACAAGGCGCACGGTCCATTCAGAAAATATCCTCGTACCCCCGGAAGCGGCACCCACCCGTAATGCTGCAGCACCGTGAGCGCCTTCCGGCTCACCACCAATGTCATGCCAAAGCTGTTGGGGTTCGCTGCCGCCGAAAATTTGGTAAGCTCGCCTCCCACGCCGGGATGGAGCGAAAACCAATTTGATCCAATCCGGATGCTGATCTCGCGTATCTCGCCTTCGCACTGATGCTCAAACCGCAGCAACTCTCGCCCCAGAGTTCCCAACACCTTACCCGAGTCCGAAACATAGAGGTACAGCTTGCACCACGGCCGGGTCGCATAGTAGTAGTCCACAAATGGCCGGTGACTCAGGTTCATATTC
>JBAWCJ010000003.1:0-10171 GCA_049590215.1 Candidatus Sulfotelmatobacter sp.
GTGGCGAACACCACGTATTACAGCACCTCGTGGGTGCTTCCCTGGATGCATACGCAACTTGGCAGCAGCGGTTCGGCAGCCCTGGGCACGTCTGCGGCACTGAAGGTGCTCATGCGCAAGGGAAAGATGAAGCAGGAGCCCATCAATGTGATCGCATTCTGCGGCGACGGCGGCGGGGCCGACATGGGCGTGGGGGCGATTTCCGCCACGCTCACGCATCCCGACTACAACTGCCTGATTCTCATGTATGACAACGAGTCATACGCGAATACTGACATACAGCTTTCAGGAAGCACACCATGGGGAGCCAACACCACGTTCAGCACGCCCGGCAAGGTGAAGAGAATCATGCATCGGCGCTGGAAAAAGAATATGGCGGGCATGATGGCGGCGGGCCATCCCACATGCCGCTATGTTGCAACTGTTTGCATGTCCTACGGCTTGGCAGCCATGAATTCCATGCGCAAAGCTTTGGCCATCGGAGGTCCTACCTTCATTCACTCGCTCGATCCCTGCCCAAAGGGTTGGGATTACGATCCTTACATCTCCCACGAGCTGGGCGAATTGGCTGTCAATACGGGGATTTGGCCGCTCTACGAAGTGGAAGATGGCGTGCTAAAACTTACGGGCAGGACGCAGCAGATTGCCTCGAAGAAGATCCAGAGGCAGCCTGTTCGGGATTACCTGCTGAAGCAAGGAAGATTCGCCCACTTCACCAACGACGACATCGATTACTTCCAAAGCAAAGTCGATGAGATGTGGGAGAAGTGGCTGGTCCCCGGTGTGATTCCGTTCCGGACCGAAGTGGAGGCTGATACCCCGCCGTCCAGCTAGCGAGTTGGTGGGGGTGGTTAGCTGAGACTGGCTGTGTGGAATGGAGTCGCGGGGGAAAGTTCAGATTCTTGCAGTACTCTGTTTAGCGTCCGTTGTTGACGTCCGCTGTTAGCGTCAAGCGAGCTGTCACGGAGGCATTGCCATGGCTGCATCCACCGTCTCACCATCCTCCCTTATTCACCCTTCGCGCATTCCCAACCGCTGGGTCCAGTTAATCGCAGGCATCGTCGCCATGATGGCGATCGCGAACCTGCAGTATGCCTGGACTCTGTTTACCAAGCCCATTCAGGCTCATCTGCACGTTTCCCTGGTCGCTGTCCAGTGGACGTTCACCTTATTCGTCGCCCTTGAAACCTGGCTCGTACCTCTCGAGGGATACCTGGTGGATAGGATTGGTCCCCGACTGATGCTGGGTCTTGGCGCGTTCATGGTAGGACTGGGCTGGATTGGATCCGGCTACGCGGAAACGATAGGCAGCCTCTATTTTTGGTACAGCGTCGGCGGACTCGGCGCCGGCATCGTCTATGGCGGAGCCATTGGAAACGCTCTGAAGTGGTTTCCAGACCATCGCGGTCTGTGCGTCGGATTGACGGCTGGAGCCTTCGGCATCGGCACCGCGGCGACCATCGCTCCCATTGCGGCCATGATGAAAACCTCGGGCTATCAGCACACCTTCATCGTCTGGGGAATGATTCAGGGTGTCGCCGTTCTAGCTTCTTCCCTCTTCTTAGCCCGGCCGCCGGTGGGATGGACGCCGCCCAACTGGAAAGAGAAAGAAGTGAAAATCAGGGCCAAAATAAATACTTCAGCCGTCGACCTGACCCCATTGCAGATGCTGTGCCAGCCGTCCTTTTATGTCATCTACCTGATGATGACCATGTTGGCCTTCGGCGGTTTGGTGGTCACCGCCCAGCTCAAGCCCATGGCTTCCTCTTACCATGTGGATAACATTGTCGTGGCGTTCGGCATGACGGCCTTGATATTGGCGATCGAAATCGACCGCATCCTGAACGGATTGACCCGTCCCTTCTGGGGATGGGTGTCGGACCATATCGGCCGGGAGAACGCGATCTTCATCTCGTTCATCCTGGAAGCGGTCGCGGTATTTGCTCTGCTCCAATTGATCAGCCATCCCATCTGGTTTATCGCCTTATCCGGCTTGTGCTTCTTCGCCTGGGGCAACATTTTCTCGTTGTTTCCCTCAATCACCGGCGACCTCTACGGAAAGAAATGGGCCACCACCAACTATGGGATCGTATACACCGCGAAGGGAGTGGCGGCAGCATTTGCCGGACCTGGCGCCGCCTGGTTGTTCCTGAAGACGGGCTCGTGGTCACGAGTCTTTTGGGCGATGATCGCCTGCGATTTGATTGCCGCGTTCATGGCCTTGCTGTGGCTGAAGCCTCTGGCCCACCGCACGGTCGAGGAATCCGAAAGCGGATTGCTTGTCCCTAACCCGCCTAAGGCCGACGGGGCAAGAACCGCGGCGTAGCTGGCGGTAACAGCTGCGCCGCAAGGTTGGCCCTCCCTCTCACGCCTAGTTGCCGACGTGCGCCGTCCAAACCCGCGATTAACCCGGCAAGGGCTGGCCGCGCGTTTCCGCGCCGAATGGAATCAGGAGCAGTCCGAGCGCGAAGGCGATCGAAGTGAGCGCGACCGGAGTGCCGAGCGATCCATAGTGCCGCACGCCGCTTCCCACCAGAAAGGTAATTCCAGCCCCACCAAATCTGGCGAATGAAGTAGAGAACGCGAACGCGCTGGCGCGGCATTCCGTGGGATATTGCTCAGGCAGCCAAAGCGTGTAGACGGCGAAATTAGCTCCGCCAAAGCCGAGAAAGAAAAGACAGACAAAAAACCACGGCAACGCGACCGCTCCGAGGTAGAAAACCTTGCCGAATGTGAGCGCTATAAACACCATCATCAGTGTGAAGAAAACCGCGAGCGCCCCGCGCCGGCCACGCCGCTCCGCTAGCCAGGGCATCGCCAGGCAGCCGAGAATCGTGGCAAATGAAACCAGCATGACGCCCCATGAAGCTAGTTGCGCGGCTGCCGGGCCGACGCGTCCGCCCGCTTCAGCGAGAACTGTAATCGCGGCGGGGACGTAGACAGTTCCCGCCCACAGGCCGCAGATAGAAGCCAGCATGAACAGAGAATTCAGAATCGTGCGGCGGCGCCAAACTGACGAAAATAGAATCGCAAAAGGACGCCAGACGGCCCACGAACGAACCACACCCTCTTTATTCTTCCAAGCAGCGGGCTCGACGACGCCGTGCCGAAGCCAAGCCAACAACAGTGCCGGCAATCCGCCGACGATGAACATGGCACGCCAGCCGTAGTGGCTGCCGATGCCGTAATTCGCTAGCGCGGCCAGAAATATGCCTACGTAATACCCCGTGTGCATAAACCCCGCGCCCATGCGGCGGCGATTTTCCGGCCACTCCTCGGCGACGAATGTCCCGCCCATCGCCCATTCTCCGCCGATGCCGACGCCGGCTAGCAGACGCAGAATGGCAAGCTGCCACACACTGGTTACGAAAGCGCTCAAGAATGTGAACACCGAATACCACAGAATGGTCAGCATCAGAGTGCGCACGCGGCCGAACTTGTCCCCGATCGGCCCCCACAAGAACGCCAGTCCCCAGCCGATCAGAAACAGCGCGAAGAGCAGACCCCCGTACTGCCCGACGTTTGCTTTGGTGGCGGCAATGCCCGAGCGCGGCAGTAGTTCACGCAAAGAAGGAACGAGGACCAGGGCATAAACAAAAGAATCCATGCCGTCGAGCGCCCAACCGCCCCAGGATGCCCAGAAGCCGCGAATCTGATTTCTGGTCAAGGGTGAGGACGATGCCGGGGGAAGAGCATTCCCTGAGTTGGCAGCGGGGGCCATGAGTGGGGAACTATATCAAAAACTTTGCTGAGCTTCGCTACTTTACCAGCGGTAGCTCCAGCGAACTGGGGTGATCGCCATCGTGATAAAGCGTGATATGCGCCGTACGCGCGTCTTTGCCCGATTCGTCTGCCACTACCCCGCCGCTGTTGTAGTTCTTTTCCGAGTAGATGCTGTTTGGCGAAGTCAGCACCAGCCGCAGCCGGCTCCCTTTCGCGATCCGTCGTGAGAAAAATGTGAACCCGCTGAATTCGTAGCGGTAGATCTCTCCTGGCTTGGCCAGCTTCTCTGTGACGGCAGAATCGCGGTAGCGGGCGCGCATCTGGTCTCCCGTGAGCTGGATGCTTTTGCCGTCCGGCATAATCTCGTACAGGTTCACGCTGAAATCGGTGTCGGGTACGTCCATCGACATCCACACCACCAGCTTCGCAAAACCGCTGACCTCGGTGTCTTCTGTAAATGGCTGGCTGTGGTACACCACGCCGTCGCCGAATAAATTCAAAGCATATCGCTCGTCGGTGATGTTGTTCTTGATGTCTTCCCTTTCCAGTTCCGCTGGCCGCACGTCGAGGGGATCGTAAACGTATTGGTCGGGCTTCGCGGCGCTGGGTTTGCCCTCAGTCAGGCTGCCCGAGTGGAAGGCGTCGTTCGCCTCGCCGTTGCTGGAATTCAAGTAGAGGATTTTCTTCGCATTCGAAATCGCTTCCAGGCTGTCGGCATATTTCCACTGCTCGGTGCCGGTTACATAATAGGCGACGCGCTTCTTGAGGAACTCCGGCGGCTTGCCGTTCTTCATCGTCCAGTCGTACCAACTTACATGCAGTTCATTCATGTCCAACATGCTGGCATCGCCGAAGGTCAAGCCGCCTACTTCCTTTCTCGGGGTTCGCGTGCCCGCGTGGTCCCAGGGCCCGATGATCAGATAATGCTTCGCCTTGGCTTCTTCGGTTCCGTATTTCATATGATCGCGGTAATACGTCATGGCTCCGGGCTGGTCGCCATCGTAGTCGCCGGTGATGGTCAAAATCGGAATATTGATCTTCTTGTATTGCTCCGGGCTAATGTCGAGTTTTTGCCAGTAGGCGTCGAACGCCGGGTGAGCGATCCATTTCTGGAACACGGTGCTGTCGTCGCCCACAATCTTGTCGAGGTCTTTGTAGGGACGGTGGCTCAAATAGAGTTCGCGGAATTTCTCGATCCAGAATGACGACTCCTCGAATAAATTTTGCTGCGGCGTCACTCCGCTGGTGAACGTCAACCACTGCATGTCATACGCCCCCCAGATGCCCTTAAACATGGGGAAATCGACGCCCGCGTGGGCTGCGGCCGCGGGGACGATCGTGGCCAGGTGAGGCGGAAACTCCCGCAACGTCAGCCACTGGTCATAGCCGGCGTACGACCCACCCCACATCGCCACTTTCCCATTCGACCACGGCTGCGTGGCCAGCCACTCGACTACGTCGTGGCCATCTTGCGGCTCCTGCTGGAATGGGTCGAACTGTCCCTCGGAATTTCCCCGTCCGCGCACATCGACCAGGGCGAACACATAGCCGTGTTGCGCAAAGTAATATGCGCGGCCGTGATAGTTGTCGCTGATGTAAGGGGTCAGCTCGAAGATTACGGGCAGCGCTTCTTTTTGATCGTTCGGACGGTAGACCGTGGCGTTGAGCTTGACGCCGTCGCGCATGGGGATCGTCACGCCCCAGGTCAGGTGCACCGCTTTCGGCTGTTCCGGGTTGTGCTGTTCCTGCGCGCGTAAGGGTAGACAGGCCAGAATTAATGATGCAAACAGCACGTGGGACGCGCGATTCGTACTGGCGGGGATTTTCATTTGGCTCCTAGCAGGCGGCATTCTACCATTCGCGCCCGCTTAAGAGCCTTGGCCTATCAACTGAATGTCGGGGAATCCAGCGGGTTTTTGCCCGCCAAATGGGCCGGCGAGACGCCGGCGCTACTTTTTTGCGCGCAAGCGGTCTTCGAGCGCCTTCACTTCGAGATTCAATGCTTCGGGGAGATGGCTGCCGAACTGGGCGAAGTGCTGCTTAATCGATGGCACCTCGGCCAACCAGCCTTCGATGTCGACGCTGAGCAGTTCCTCCACGTTAGCGCCTTTGATGTCTAGTCCCGCGGTGTCGAGATCGCCGACCCCTGGAATCAGGCCGATCGGGGTCTCGTTCGCGTGAACCGTGCCGTCGCAGCGCTCAAAGATCCACTTCAACACGCGGCTGTTCTCCCCATAGCCTGGCCATAAGAATTTGCCATTTTTATTCTGGCGGAACCAGTTGACGTAGAAAATCTTCGGCAATTTCGAAGCGCTGGATCGCGCCCCCATCTTGAGCCAGTGCGCGAAATAATCGCCCATGTGGTAGCCACAAAACGGCAGCATTGCCATGGGATCACGGCGCAGCCGTCCCTCTTTGCCGGTGATCGCAGCCGTGGTCTCGCTGCTCGCGGTTGCGCCCAGGAAAGTGCCATGCTGCCAATTGAAGGCTTCGGTGACCAGTGGAACAATTCCCGCGCGCCTTCCGCCGAACAGGATGGCGTCGATGGGCACGCCTTTCGGATCTTCCCACTCGGGAGCGATCACGGGGCATTGCGACGCAGCGCACGTGAAGCGCGCATTCGGATGCGCCGCTTTCCGTTCAGAGGCCGGAGTCCAGGGCCGGCGCAGCCAGTCCACTAACTTGGCGGGCTTCTGGTCGGTCATTCCCTCCCACCAGACGTCGCCGTCGAGCGTCGCGGCGCAGTTGGTGAAGATGGTATTCCGGCTCATCATCCGCATGGCGTTGGCATTCGAGGTCATGCTCGTGCCCGGCGCCACGCCGAAGAAACCGTACTCCGGATTGATGGCATAAAGCCGGCCATCGGCGCCGAATTTCATCCAGGCAATGTCATCGCCGATGGTCTCGACCTTCCAGCCCGGAAGCGTTGGGATCATCATTGACAAGTTGGTCTTGCCGCACGCCGAAGGAAAGGCGCCGGTGAAATACTTTGCCTCGCCGGATGGGCTGGTCAGTTTCAGAATCAGCATGTGCTCGGCCATCCAGCCTTCGTCGCGCGCCTGCACCGAGGCAATGCGAAGCGCGTGGCACTTTTTCCCGAGCAACGCGTTGCCGCCGTACCCGGAACCGAACGACCAGATCTCGCGCGTTTCCGGAAAATGGCAGATGTATTTGTGCTCTTTATTGCAATTCCATGTCGCGTCGGGCTGATTTGGCGCGAGCGGTGCGCCGAGCGAATGCAGTCCCCGCACAAATTCTCCGTCAGCTCCGAGCGCGTCGAGCACGTGGCTTCCGACGCGGGACATGATGTGCATGCTGACGACGACGTAGGGCGAATCGGTGATCTCCACTCCAATCTTCGAAATCGATGACCCGATCGGACCCATGCTGTACGGAACTACAAACATGGTGCGGCCCGTCATCGAACCGGTAAACAAGCCCGTCAGCATCTGCTTCATCTTCGCCGGATCTTCCCAGTTATTGGTCGGTCCAGCCTCTTCCTGAGTTCGCGAGCAGATAAAGGTCCGGTCTTCGACGCGGGCTACATCGGCCGGGTCCGAGCGGACAAGATAGCTGTTGGGCCGCTTCGCCTCATCCAGAGGGATCGCGGTTCCAGTGAGCACCAGCAGGCGCAGCATCGCCCCGTACTCCTCCGGCGAACCATCGCACCAGTGAATCCGGTCGGGCTTGCACATCTGCGCCACTTCTTCGATCCAGCGCTCCAGCCGGGCGTGCCTGTGGCTGCCCGTAGCTGTTTCAACCTCTATCGTAGTAGTGGTGGCCATGAACGTAATGTCTCCATAAATGATGCGCGGATTGCAGTGCCGGCCGCTGAATGCGGCCGCAGGGGTCACAAGGTCGTCGGATGCCAGGCTCACCGCCTGCTCCGGCACAACCTTATCATTCTCTCGCAGTTGTGAAGATTATTCCAGCAAATGATTCTGCCGGTATGGGTCTGATACACCCCTGCGTGATCGACGTCACACCGGAGCAAAAGCGGTTCTTAGCTGGTGCTGACGAATTAACCGAATGAAGCGACGGCCTCCTGCTGGTCTTGAAAAATCTCGAACAGGTCCAGCAAGCAGATCATCTTCAGCGTCTGGACCGTAAATTTCGAAGGATTCAGCAGTTTGATCGATCCGCCTCGCTGTTTGGCGCTAGTCAGGATCTTGACCAGCAACCCGATTCCGCTGGAATCGATCCAGGGAACTTCGCTGAGGTCGAGCACGATGCGCGTGTCGCCGCTGCCCATCAGATCGTCCAGAGTTCCGCGGAAGCGATCGACCGCGTCGCCCAGACTCAGCTTGCCGCGCAACTTGACCAGCTTGACCTGGCCCAGACTGCGAAGTTCGATTTCCAAAGTGGTCTCACCTCAAATGATCAGGGGACGTGGAGGGGGTGGAATCCGTTGACAGCTTCCCGACCCTCTGTTAAAGTGCACGCTCAACTTAGAAGAAGCTCCGTGAATTTGCAAGTTTGGACTTCTGCCTCCCCCAGGGCTCAATAAGAGTATCGTGGTATTCCGCAGCGAGTTTGATGGCAACTCAGAGCCCCAATCTGGTTCTCGACATTGCCGCGATATCGGTGCGCCTTCTGGAGGCACAAGAGGTCGCCCCCAGGGCGCGCACGGTTGCGCGCGACCTGGCCACCCTGCTTTCCGGCTCGGCCGTCAATGTCTACATGGTTTCGGAGACCGCCGAGGGAGCACTCTGGACCGTGAGCGGTACGGCCGGCGACGCCGCGCCGGATGAAACCGTTCCCCTCGATGCAGGAACTCTCGGCATCCTAGCCGCCAGCCGCAAACCTCTTCTGTTCGCCGGCAAAAGTCTCATCCGCGAGCAATACGCTCATCTTAACGTCCGCAAAACCCTGCACTCTCTCGGCTATCTTCCGCTGATGGGCAACGGCGCCTTGATCGGCGCCATTGAGATTCTCAGCTTCGATGAGCCGCTGGCGGAAGCGCACCTCGACATCCTGCAGGGTGTAGCCGAGGTTGCCGGGCCCGCGCTGGCTGCCGCCCGGCAGTACGAACTCGAGCGCCACCACTCGCTCACATCGATTACTCGCCTGACCCACTTCTACGATATCGAGAAAGTCTTCAGTTCGACGATCGAGATGGATCAACTCGTTCCCCTGATTGGCTCGAAGATCTGCGAGACCCTCGAGTGCTGGGCCGTCAACGTGTGGATGGTGCAAAGCGATGGCAACCTTCTACTGATGCATCAAGCAGGCCACGATCCGACTACCCGGCAAGGCATGACACAAAAAGGAGGTGAGGGGATCGCCGGCGACGTCTCTGACAACGGCGAGCCTGTGATTGCAGATCAAAGCGACGAACGGCTGGTTCGCCGCAACCTGAATATAGAAGAGGGACGGGTCGAGTCCGTCGCGGTTGCTGCCCTGCTCGATAAAGAATCTCTGGTCGGCGTGGTAGAAGCGGTGAACCCTCTGGATGGCGAGCCCTTTGATGAAGACGACCTCTTCGCGCTCAGCAGTTTGAACGAAACCGCAAGCATCGCTCTCCGCAACGCCAGCCTTCTGTTGGCTGAGCGCAAGGTGGAGATCCTCGAGATGCTGGTGACCGTCAGCCACGAGATTACTTCTACGCTGAACCTGGAACGGGTTTTGCAGACGATCGTAAACGCGCCACAGGCAGTCATCCCCTACGAGCGCGCGGCCGTCGCCCTCGAGCACGGCGGAAAATACAAGCTGAGCGCTATCACCGGCGTCACGCAGGTCGATGCTGGCGCACCGGACGTCGCCCCCCTGAACGACCTGTTGCGCTGGACGATGCTCTCCGAAGAAGTAGTGCATGTTCGGCAGCACGGCGACAAAATTGACGCCGCGCGCGAAGAAACCAGAGCCAAATTCCAAAGCTACTTCGCGACTTCGGGGATGCGGGCTTTCTACGCCATCCCTCTGACCGACGACACTGGCCGTGTCGGCGTCCTGGGTCTTGAAAGCGCGGATCCAGATTTTCTTTCTCCCGCTCATATCGAAATCCTGCAAGTGCTCGCCGGGCAAGCGACCGTGGCGCTGCGCAATGCGCAGATGTACAAGGAAGTGCCATTCATTTCCGTGCTCCAGCCCGTGCTGGAAAAGAAGCGGAAATTTATGGCCATGGAGAAGCGCCGACGCACCTTGACGATCGTGGCAGCGGCCGCTGTCCTGACTTTCCTGGCAGCGGTTCCCTTGCCGTTGCGGGTGGATGGCGATGCAGTCGTGGCTCCTTTGCACTCCGCGCAGATCCAACCGGAAGTGGAGGGAGTGGTCAGCAAGGTGTACGTTCGCGAAGGCGACCATGTCACCCGCGGTCAGATCATCGCAAGCCTCGCGGATTGGGACGCTCGCTCGGTGCTGGCTCAGGCCCAGGCCAAATACCAAATGGCCCTGCTGCAGATGAATCGTTCACTGGCAGCGAATGACGGCAGCGAAGCGGGCGTGCAGC
>JBAWCJ010000004.1:0-19466 GCA_049590215.1 Candidatus Sulfotelmatobacter sp.
GGTGATCTTACCGCGGGGGATCCACCCGTTCCCATCCCGAACACGGAAGTTAAGCCCCGCAGGGCCGATGGTACTGCACGCGCCAAGTGTGTGGGAGCGTAGGTCGTTGCCGGCATAAATAAAGGCCGCATTCAGAAATGAATGTGGCCTTTTCCTTTTGGGCGGAAACGGGAGTGTTATAGTTCCCACATGAATTCGCCCATGGCCGTCTATTTATTCCGAGACAGCCTTCCTTCCAGAAGCAATACCATGGTCTGTGTTGGAGAGAAGGAAAGTATTGATTCCGCTTTTGGCGGCGGGCAGTTGGCAGTATTGTTCAAGGGCGAGATTGTCTACAGGAATGACAAGAGCCGGCTATATCTGGGTGTTTGGGGAGCGAGAAATGCGTCGCGCCTGCGTCGTCTCCTCCGGGAGCGCGGGGTCGAACTACTGGTCAAACGAACGCGGCCACCAAATACAAGACTCAGTTCCCTGACCGTTCAAAAGTGAGGGTCGGTTCCTCGGAGCGAGCAGGAGGGGCCCGAGATCCTTCGCAAAGAACGCTCAGGATTTCGGCAGAAGGCTCCCGCGCGCAAAGAACGCGCGCTCACGCCTTCTTGGCGCCTCAAGTTAAGCCCCGCAGGGCCGATGGTACTGCACGCGCCAAGTGTGTGGGAGCCCTTCGGCAAGCTCAGGATAAACTCCGGTCGTTGCCGGCATAAATAAAGGCCAGTCTGAGAAATCAGATTGGCCTTTTCCTTTCTTGTGTGAATGTGGAGCGGGCGCCCTCGCCCGCTGCTTTTGACTTTTTATCGGAGTCCCCACGAGGTCTGTTTCCAAATTCCGGATTGACCCACAACCAAGGATAATCCTCCGCCCGGCGAACCAACCCAGCCTTCACGGGGTTCTGCCGAATATACTCACACTTCTCTTCCAGACTCTCGTCCGAGCGGAGCACGTGATCAAATGACTCCTCTTCCCAGACAGGCCCCGAGTGATGCAGGAACTTGTTAATCCGGTGCGCCGTCGCACTCTTCAGGCACTGCAGAATGTCCACCAAAGGGAACGGCCAGCCGCTGCCATCCCGCAACGGGGAAAGTAGCAGGTGTACGTGATCGGGCATGATAACGGCGGCCCACAGCTTGATTCTTGGCTGCCAGCAGTTCGCGGGCGAGGGCACCCGCGCCACACTTGACGCGTCTTCCCGCAAGCAGTGTTGTAGGACTAGATCGCGCGCTGCGGAGGATAGGATAAACGGCCCGGCCGCGCAGAAGGTCACAAAAAGATCCACATCGGCCTTCTGCAGATGTGGAAGCCGTCGGCGATATCGGTACTTGGTAAGCGGTGAAGCGCTGCCAGACATCGTGTAGGGTGGGCGCCCACGCCCGCCAACTGCGCGCAGCATAGTGGAAAGCGCAGTTTCCGTCTGTGACGGATGACCATCGCCGCCCTGTGGATTCTGGGGGAAGAAGAGACAGACGAGTGCCTCCCGACGCAGTCGCGGGCGAGGGCGCCCGCGCCACACCTGTGGGAGCGTAGGTCGTTGCCGGCATAAATAAAGGCTATCAACAGAAATGTTGGTAGCCTTTTCCTTTTGTGGCATATTTTTGTTTGAGCGTTCAGGGCTGCCACTGCCTTAGGTCGGGGGCAGCTTCGATCTCCGCTCGAATCACTGGCGCCTTCAAGAACCATTTGACCGTGACAGTCGGAATTTCTGCTGACGCCTGCTTGCGAGATAGAACGTAAATGAGAACTGCTTCCCCCAAGGAACCGCACGATCAGGACAATCCGACGCCTAAGAAGAACTGACCGAAGTCGCGCACAGTCCAGTGCGAGCGAATGGTAGGAGCCACAACTCGACGGCAGGTTCACTTGCGAACATGGAGGGGGTATGACATCTGGCAAAAAGGGAATCTGTTCCTACAGGGTCTTGTGCGCCGTTTTGCTACTATCACTGCTTGCGTCCTGCGGGCCAGGCTTGCTGTCACTCGGCTGGTATTTGCTTCATAAGCACCAGGTCAGCTTCAACGGCACGACTCTGACTATCCCAATCGGCTGGACCCTCGCAAAAGAGGACGTGGCAAAAGAGGATGTCACTTTCAGGAGGCGGTCCGAATTTCTATTCGGTCCTGAACATTTCCAAATGATGACGTTCTACCTTTTCCCTTCTTCATGGACACCCCCCTCGACAGCATATGGGAATTGGAAGGGCTTCGTGACAAGGACGTATTCGCCGGATGCATTTGTCGAAGTAAAAGAACGAGAGATCGGACCTAGCCCTCAACCATCCCTCTGTGTCTCCGCTTCCTTTAGGGCAGACCCATCAGTGCTGCGACACGCTGATTGCATCCTTCTGCGCGAAGGAATAAGGGCGGAGTTCAACGGTACCTCGAACGGTATGGGCGATTTCTGGGGAGTAATTGACAAGATTCACTAGGGTTTTGACTGAAGCCGGGCGCTGGCACACCTTTGATTTGTTTTTTTGTTAGTGCCCATGTTGGCAGCGGACTGCCCCATCCTCGCGTCTGTTGCGAGGGTGGGCACGATGCTGTGGCCACCTTGTCAGTTTGCGATGCCAACCAATTCTGCCAGCGCCGGGTGCCCCATCTTTGGCGTTCTTTGCCAAAGGTGGGATTCCACAGCTGTCAATCCCTTGTGGTTTTGATCCCGCCGCCTGACCTCGGCGCGCGATTACTTCGTGGGAGCGTGAGCCTTCGGCGCGGGCGCGCCGCGGAGCAATCCTTCAGTGCTGAGATCCTCGTCGACATCGGGCCAGTGAATGCCGTAGCCTCCACCGGCGATCTTCCAGTTGTTGCGCTGGGCGGGCGTCGCGTTGAGCAGGCGGGGATACCAGGCGAGCGGCACTGAGATGACCCGGCCATCGCGCAGCGACACGCTCAGGGCGTCATCGCCGACTGTGACGTCGAGGACCCGCTCATCCGCCGCTGCTGCCGAAAAAGTCATGCCAAGCCTCCAGGAGACGCACTCTGTTTTCGAGCACTATTGATTGTATCTCGCGCAGTTCGTGGGCGCGAAATCCAAAGTTTGCCGCCAGCTGCACCGGATCCAGCCAGAATTTCGCTGAAACATCGTCCCGATCGACGTGAACATGAGGCGGCTCGTTCGGCTCATGGCTGTAGAAATAGAATCGGTAAGGGCCCGACCGCAATACCGTCGGCATGGCGCGATTGCAGCAAAGGCTGCGCTTGTTACGATTTCCACACCGCCACTGTTCATCTAACCTTGACTTGGGATTGTGGGGGTGAAATGCTGTTGATATAGCCGACGTGGCTGATTTAGCCCCTTCCGACCGGATGGTCGGAAGGGTTTTTTGCGTTTGGGGGAGCTTTCGGCAGACGGCGATGTGGAAGCGAGCCAGACGCGCGATTATTGTGCCGCAAAAAACGCGGCACATCGCGCGGCTCGCTCAGGTCCCTCAGCGACGATACGGCCGTCGCTTCGTGATGACAAAGCTTTAAAAACATGACGTCCCTCAGCGACGATAGAGCTGTCGCTTCGGGATGACAATCCTTAATCAATGTGAGGAGTCGATATGGGTGGGATCACGATTTGGGGTATGGCGGAGGAGCGGCCGGGGAGGCTTACTCCGAAGCAGTTGGGGGAGATTGCGGAGGCGGAGTTTATTGCCAAGGCTGTGGGACTCGGGTTTGTGGTGGCTCGGCCTTGGGGGGATAGCGAGCCTTATGATTTTATTGTGAATCCGAAGAAGAGCTTTATTTTTTAGCGGGTGCAGGTGAAGTCGGCGCATACGATTGGGGCGGATGGTGGGTGCAGCTTTCGGGCGCATGATCATAATCAGAAATCGTATACGGCGGAGGATATTGATGCGCTGGTGGCTTATGCGCGTCCGATGAATGCTTGGTATGTGATGCCGGAGCGGGTGGTGGCGGAGTTGAAGTCGTTGATGCTTTATCCGGAGAGCCGGGGGAGGCGGTCGCGGTTTGAGCTGTGGAGAGAGGGGTGGGAGGTTTTGCGGCGCGCGGTGCGGCGGAGATAGCTTAAGGAGTCAAAATCCCCATCCTGCCGCAAAGAGCGCGGCAAGGATGGGGCACCCGCGGTGGATCCGCTGCTGGCTGGCTGGCAGCGGATTCCCTTCGGCTTCGCTCAGGGCAGGCTTTCCTGGCTCGCTTTGCTCGCGCGTCCGAATGACAAACTCTTCTTCGTTGGAGTAAATACTATTGCGATGTCGGAGGAGGGAATGTCGATGAGCAAAGTCAAAGTCGCTGCGTTTTCAATTTCCGTCGACGGATTTGGCGCGGGGCCGCGGCAGGATGCGCAGAATCCTCTGGGAGTACGCGGGCTCGAGATGCACGCATGGTTTCAGCAGACGGAGGCATTTAAAAAAGCGCACGGTCAGAGCGGCGGGCGCAAGGGCGTTGACAGTGACATTGCCACAGAGTCTTTCGAAAATATCGGCGCATGGGTCATGGGCCGGAATATGTTTGGGCCGGTGCGCGGTGCGTGGAAGGACGAATCCTGGAAGGGGTGGTGGGGAGATAATCCGCCGTTTCATACTCCGGTTTTTGTGGTCACGCATCACACGCGGCCTGCGCTGGCGATGGAAGGCGGCAATACGTTTCACTTTGTTGCTGATGGGTTGGAAGCTGCACTCAAGAAAGCGAAAGAGGCGGCTAAGGGTAAGGACGTTCGCGTTGGAGGCGGAGTGTCTGTGCTTCGGCAGTGCCTGGTGGCCGGCCAGATCGACGAAATGCATTTGGCTGTGGCGCCAGTGCTGCTGGGTGAAGGGGAACACTTATTTTCTGGAATCGATCTTGCGCAGCTTGGGTACGCACCGTTCCGGATGGTTTGCGGAGAGAATGCTACTCACGTTTTTATTAAGAGAGGATGAGGTGTCTGCGGCTGAACAAAGGTTTGTGAGTGCGTCACGGGGGCGAGGGTCGTGGAGATGGAGGTCCTTCAGCGACGATAAAGCTGTCGCTTCAGGATGACTGATCTATGCGAATCGCCGGCTTGTCCGAAAAAGATGGCTTGGCACGCGGGCCGGGTATATGCTCGCGTCGGAGAAAAACATGAGCACTGTTGCCGTGCCTGTTCGAGATGCGATTTTTGCTCGCAACGGGTTTTTGAAACGGTACTTCTATTTCTTAATGTCGCTGGTGCTGGCGGCGATTGTGATCACTGGCTTCCAGCGCACGGTCAACGAGCACTTGTTCCATCCCGCGGTGCCGCGGCCGTTGATTCTGTGGATTCATGGGGCGGCTTTCGCCGGGTGGATTGCGTTCTTTATTTTTCAATCCACCTTGGTGCGAGTGCACAAAGTCAGTTGGCATCGGTCGATCGGATGGTTCGGCGCCGGGCTGGCTGCGGTGATGGTTCCGCTGGGCGTTACCACGGCGATCGTCATGGCGCGGTTTGATATCGCGCGGCTGCATCAGGACGAGAGGGATGCGCATGCCTTTCTGAGCATCCCGTTTCTTGACATGATCGCCTTCGGCGTACTGATTGGGCTGGCCATCTATTGGCGGACGAAGCCGGAGCTGCATCGGCGGCTGATTTTCATAGCGACTTGCGGGCTTATGGACGCGCCCCTGGGCCGCTTTGACTACTTGTTCAACAATAACCTCTTCTATCCTTGCCTGGATCTGCTGATGGTTTTCGGCGTAGTGCGGGATCTGCTGGTGGAGGGGCGGGTGCACAAGGTGTATCGCTATGCGCTGCCGGTGTTGATTGTGGGGCAGAGCCTTGCGGTATACATGTGGCGGAGTGATCCTGCGTGGTGGCAGGGGATGACGCGTGCGATTCTGAGATAAGAGCGCGACGCTTGCGTCGGAGGCTATTGTGGTTGCGCTTCCAGCAAGAGGTGTTGGTTGAAGTTGGCCGGGATGGTGGCTTTCGGTCCGTGGACTTTGCCCAGGGCTTTGCCGGTTTCGTAGTCTACTACATGGTAGTCGCGATTCTCGAGGCCTCGCAGTTCTATCTTGCCGGTCCAATGTTTTGCGTAGAAGGCGTAGTACATTTCTTTTCCTTTTTGGATGGCGTGGGCCTCCGGCACGTCGAAGCCTATGTCGTAGAGCTCGCCTAGATATTCTCCGCGGGAGAGCATTTTTTCTTTGTAGATGGTTACCCACTTCGCCATGACTTTTTCGCGCTCGGGAGTCAGGTCGGAGTTGGTGTGCTTGGTTACTTCTGCGGGGAGCACGAACTGGGTGCCTACTACTCCGCCTACGCCGATCGTGGAGGCGAAGTCGTTATGGCCGTCGCTCTCTTCTACGTGGTCGCCGAAGTAGGGGATGTTGTCGCCCATCAGGGCTTTCAGGGTTTTGCCTTTAGAGCGAATCTGGAAGGAGCTTTCGGGGTCGGAGGCTACTGACATGTTGAAGTGCGGCATGGTGAAGAAAGAGTAGGCGGTGCCGCAGGGGCAGAATTCTACAAGGGCGTCGGGCTTTACGCTGCGCGCGGTTTCGTAGAGTTCGCGGAAGAAATCTGGGAGGGCTTCGACGGAGTCTTCCGGGCTTTTGTGATGATGCGCGGGGTTGAAACATTCGGGGACGGCGTTCATGTGCTGGCCGTCTAGCTTGAGGCCGTCGAATCCCCAGTCGCCTAGAATTTTTCTTACTAACGCTTTGTGGTATTCGACTACGTCTTTGTCGGCGGGGCAGAGATAGTCGGAGTCCCACCAGGAAATTTTGCGGCGGGTGCCGTCGCGATTCAGCAGGACGTAATCGGGATGATCTTTTAATAGTTTCGAGTTGGGGACGGCGCTTAGCGGGGACCACCAGAGTTGGGCGTGGAATCCTTCTTGATGAATGCGGTCGACGAGGGCTTTCATGTCGGCGTCGCCGTTGGGAAACTTTTTGGGATCGAGTTGCCAGTCGCCGTAATTGTTTTGCCAGCCGTCGTCTAGCGTTACCCAGGAGAAGCCTAGCTTCTTTGCGGTGGGGAGCGTGTCGTAGACCTGTTTTAGTTGGACGTTGCGGCCGTATCCCCAGGCGCACCAGATCGGGGCGAAAGCGCTGTCGGGCGCGGTGGCCATTTGAAATCCCTGGCGAATCATCAGGCGGCGGTATTCGGTTAGGGTGCGGAAATAATCTCCTTGATGGACCGAGACGAAAGTGTGGAGGGTGTGGAGGCTTTCTCCTGGTTCCAAAGTTTGTTCGCGCTTCATGCTCACCGCTACTGTCGCGTGAGTTGCGTCTGGCATGGTGACTGGGAGTTCGATCAGGCGTGGGACTGGCTCGATGTGGCCTACTGCGAGGCCTACATCTTTTCTCCAGACATCGATGATGGGAGTGCCTCCGCCGTAGTCACTGGCGTTCATGCCTAAGTAATTTTGCTGGCGGAATCCGGTGTGGAGGGGGACGATCCAGTTGGGGCGTTTTTCGTAGGAGCCGCTTTGATAGGACCAGAATGCTGGGCTGGTCGCGGGGACGGAAGCGCGGAGGTGGTAGTGATTGTTGGACCATCCGCGGATGGTTAGCGGTGTGGCGCCTTGGTTTGTGTATTCGACTTCGAAGACTGCGATCGAGGGGAAATCGTTGTAGATGGTGACCTCGACCTTTTTGCGTAGAGTGCCGTCGTTGCCGGTTACGGTGAGGCGCTGGCCGGGGCCGAAGGCATCGGAGATCTGCTCGGTTTGGGCGGAGGTTAGCGCGAAGTCGCTCCAAGCGCGGGTTGCGCTTTGCAGAGTTTCTGAGGCGGAGAACTGGGTTAGAGGTTTCGTGGCGGCGAAGAGTGGGACTACTCGGGTGTGGAGGTTGTGATCAAATTCTATGCGGAGGAGATTGCTTTCGATTTGCGGCTTGGCAGAGGAATCGACGGCGGCTGGCGGGGAGGGCTTCGCTGCTTGGTTTGATTGTGCGGGATTCCAGGCGAAGGACAAGGTCAGCAGGGCCAGGATGGTTAGAGCTAGGGCTGGCGGTCGGGTCATGGTTGGAGGATAACAGCGGAGGATTGGGGTCGCATGGTCATCCCGTAGAAATATTACGAGCTATTACTTTTAATTTTGTTTGATTGAGATTGTCAAGGGGTATCAAAGCAGCGGGAAGGCTTCTTGCGACTACAGGGGCTGAAGCCCTCGTTCATTTTGTTCGCTAACGCGGCGCTGAAGCGCCGCTCTTTCACGGTATTCCAAGCATTTGTGCGTCTTTCCGGCAGCCCCAACGAGCGTCTTTTTAGACTTGACACGCGCATAGGGGCGAAAGTAAAAGTTATGGAGCGCAATGATACGAAAGAATACGGAAGTCGCGGGGGCTGCTTTGCGGTCCAAGGCTTGGTCTGCCGTCCTGAGGTGCACCTTTGTTGTCTTCGTGCTTTTTTCTGGAGCGCTGCTGGCCAGTCCTTATTCGACCGAACAAAATTGGACGAACTATGTGCGCATTGGGGCTTATGGGCTGGGGAGCGACAATGCGGAGCGCATTGTGCAGAGCGCGCAGGAAGATGGGGTGTTTGGGATTGAAGTCGACAACGACATTGAGGGGCGGTATGAGAGTTTTGTCGATCCCACGGAGAAGCTGAAGGCTATTCACGCCGTGGCTGAGAAGGCGCATGCGGCGGGGAATTACGCTTTCGTTTACATTGCCGGGACTGAGTGCATTACGGCTAACGCGGCGCAGACTCCGCACACTTTGTACAAGGAGCATCCGGATTGGGTGCAGAGGAACATCAAGGGAGAACCGGCGCTCTTTGGCGGCGGGACGGCTTTCTGGATCCGCAAGGGGGATGAGGATGTCTGGGTGAGTCCTTATGCGCCGGCGTGGCGGAAGATTTATATGGAACACGTGCGGCAGATTGCGGGCACGGGGATTGATGGGATCTACGTCGATATCCCTTACTGGATGACGCATTTCGAGGGATGGGAAGACACCTGGGCCAGCTTCGACGATTACACCGTGGCGGCTTTCAAGAAAGAGACTGGACTCAATGCCAGAAAAGATTTGAAGCTGGGGGATTTTTCGGATGGGAATTTTCGGAAGTGGGTCGACTTCAGGATTCGGACGTTCACTGATTTCATGGCGGAGATTGACCGGAATGCTAAGTCGGTGAATCCGGCGATCAAGACGATTCCGGAGATTTATCCGGGGATTGAGAAGGAAGCGGTTCGGGTTGGGGCGGATGTTTACAGCATGTATGGAGTTGTCGACGCGATTGCGCACGAATATTCATTCGGCAAACACGGCATGGCATCGGAGAGGACGCCGCTGACCTGGTTTGATTATCAGGTGGGGATGCATACGTTTCGGGCGTTTGCGCAGGGTAAGGCTACATGGATATTGAATTACTCGTGGGATGGCGACAAGAAAGTCGACAAGCGCGAGGCCATGATGAATCTGGCGTCGTCGGAAATCATGGATGGGGCGAATTTCTGGGACGCGCCCGGACACTCGATGGCGGGATCGAACGATCGGGAGACGCGGAAGCGGATTTTTGCGTGGATCAAGGCTCATGAAGACACGTTCTACAAGCCGCGGACGGCGATTGCGCCCATCGGGGTTTATTTTTCTCCCGAGACGCGGAATTATTTCGCTGACGACTTCATAGCTTCCTACCACGGGATTCTGATTCTTCTTATGCAGAAGCATTTGGAGTTTCAGATTGTGACGCCGCGAACGCTGGCGGAGTTTCGGGGAGACACTCTAGTTCTTCCTGATGTGCGGGTGATGAATGACGGCGAGAAGATTTTGGTTCGGAAGTATGTGGAGAGCGGTAAGAGGCTGGTGATTACGGGAGAAGATGCTACGCATGTGGGCGGTGCGGCAGGGGTGGTGCGTTTTGGGAAGTGTCCGGGGAAAGATTACTATGCGGCTTTGCAGAAGAGCGTAGCCGATACGAGTCCTGATCTGGAGCATGAATTTCTGGAAAGCCTGAAGGCGGAAACAGCGGTTCGCGTGGCCGCTTCGAACATGGTTGCTACCTCGATTGCGCGGGTGGATGGGAAGACGCATGTGTTTTTTGCGAATTTTGCGGGGCTCGAGGGTGGAGTGAATCCGGTGCAGACGCCGCAGACTGGGGTTCAGGTTACGGTGGTTGGCGCGGGAAGCGGGCATGGATTCTTTCTTCCGTTTCTGGGCGAGGTGCAGCCGGTTGCGGCGACGGTCGGGGACGGCGGTGTGGTTTACAAGCTGCCGGCGATTGAGAAGGGCGCAGTGTTCTGGGTTGAGCCGTGAAGTCGAGCTGCGCTCGATTGGACAGCCGAGGACGGCTGTCCCCACATTTAGAGCGCTTGCTCAGGATGGGATCGGGGAGGAATAGTACGTGAGTGCGTTGTCTGAATTATTGAGTTTGCCGGGGAGCGAGAAGGCTGCTCGGGGGCTGGAGCATACTCCGGCGGAGATTGCGCAGCAGCCTGAGGCTTGGCTTTCGACGTTTGAAGTGTTTCGGAGAAAGCGGGAGCAGATTGCGGAATTTCTGGCGCTGGCGGGAATTGGCGCTAGTCCGCGTCCGCGGCCGACGGTCTTTCTTATCGGCGCCGGGACGTCGGACTACATTGGGCAGTCGCTTACTTTTCTTCTTCGGCGGTGCTGGAACTGCGAAGTGATGGCGGTGCCGAGCACGGATCTGCTGACGCACATGGATGAGGGGATGATTCCGGAGAAAAAATATCTCTGGATTTCGTTTTCGCGATCGGGGGACAGTCCGGAGGGAGTTGCGGTCCTCGAAGGCGCGCGGAAGAACCATCCGGACATTCATCATCTCGTGGTGTCGTGCAACGCGAAGGGGCGGATGATCCGGGAGAACGCGGACGAGTCGCGAGTTTTGGGGATTGTTCTCGACGATGCGGTGAATGATCGCGGGCTGGCGATGACAAGTTCGTTTTCGAACATGGTGGTTTTCGGGCAATGCCTGGCGCATGTGAACGATGTTGGGACGTATGAGGAGGTTCTGTCGCAACTGGTCGCGGCGGGCCGGGATTTTTTGCCGCGCGCGGCGGATTGCGCGTCGGCACTGGCGAAGGAGGCTTACACGAAGGCTTGCTTTGTCGGGTCGGGGGCGCTCAGGGCGGTGGCGAAGGAATCGGCTCTGAAGCTCTTGGAGTTGACGGCGGGAAAAACTTTGACGATGTCGGAGTCGGTTCTGGGGCTGCGCCATGGTCCGATGGCGGCATTGGATCAGAGCACGCTGTTCGTTTGTTTTCTTTCGAGCAGCCGGCGGGTGCAGGCATACGAGCGGGATTTGCTGGATGAGATTGGGAAAAAGCGGCTGGTGGGATGCAGGGTGGTGGTGGGCGGGAGCGAAATCGGCAAGGACTCGTTGGCTGAACATTATCTGGAGTCGAGTGCGATGAGTGGCATTCCCGATGATTACCGGGCGCCGGTCGACATAATTTTCGGGCAGCTGCTGGGTTTGTTCGGCTCGCTGCGATGGAATCTGCGGCCGGATTCTCCGAGTCCGAATGGCGCCATCAGCCGGGTGGTACAGGGTGTGAACATTCATTCTTGAAAGTGCGGTGTAAGGAAGGGAGCCAAATGCGCCTTCATTCGCTTGCGCTCTTTCAGGGCAGGCTCTGGGGGTCGCGCGCCTGGATCCTTCAGCGACGATAAAGCCGTCGCTTCAGGATGACAGCAATCAAAGGGGGGATTCTGATGAGACCGACTGGACGGCTTTTCCGAACTTGTATTTTGGTGGCGAGCTTCTGCGGAGGCTTGGCGATTCTTGTGGCGGCCCAGGGCAGCTACCGTGCACAGCTTCGAGGCGTGGTCTCTGATGCGACGGGGGCGGTGGTGCACAATGCGACCGTGACGATCACGGACGCGGGAACGAATATTTCGAACGTGGCTCACACCGACGACAAGGGTGAATACTTCTTCACCGGTTTGCGGCCGTCGACGTATTCGGTGAAGGCAGAGCTGAAGGGCTTTCGGACGACAGAGCGGACGGGTGTGGTGCTGGCGGTCGATCAGGAGGCCTCGCTCAATTTCACGCTGACTCCGGCCGGGGTGAGCGAGAGCGTCATAGTCACGACTACCGCGCCGCTGATGGACACGGACAACGCGACGCTGGGGACGGACATCACGCATGAGTACATAAACGAAATCCCGTTGCTGGGCCGCGACTACTTCGGCCTGACGTTCCTGGCGGCGGGCGTCACCGAGGTAGCGGGGTCGGGCACGTCGGATAATTATCCGTCGGGAACGAACTTCACTTCCAACGGGCAGCGCAACGCGACGGCTGAGATACGGTTGGACGGCGCGCTGATCAGCGCGCCGGAGCAGGGCGAGGGCGGAAACACCAACGTGTACTACGAGCCGTTGGTGGATAGCGTGCAGGAATTCAAAGTGCAGAACAACAGCTTCTCGGCGGAGTTCGGCAACAACGGCGGCACCGTGGTAAATATGGTGCTGAAGGGCGGGACCAACGCCTTCCACGGTACGGGCTGGTATTTTCTGCAGCGGCCGCAGATGGACGCTCGCGATTTCTTCAATCCCAAGTATGTGGTGGGTGATCCGACTCCCAATGCCAAACCAGACACCAAGCGCGACCAGGGTGGTTTTTCGCTGGGCGGGCCGATCAAGAAGAACAGAACGTTCTTTTTTGTTGACTTCGAGAAGGTGAGAAACCTGAGCGCCTCGAGCGGGGTCGCGACCGTACCCACCGCGGCGGAACGGATGGGCGACTTCTCGGGGCTTACGAATATCATTTACGACCCGAAGCAGCCTCTCATTCCCTGTACGCCGCCGACGAACCCCCCCACGATGTGCCGGCCGCCAGTGGCGAACGGAGGGATCATCCCGGTGGGCGAACGGGATCCCATCGGAATGGCCGTGCTGAATCTCTTCCCGCAGCCAACGAACCCAAACGAATTCTATAACTATAACTACACAACGCTAGCGAACGGGCCAGATTACCAGTTCGACATCAAGCTGGACCACCAGATCAACGACAAGAACCGAGTGAGCGGCCGCTACAGCCGAGGCTGGAGCAACTACACGACTCCGCTGACCTTAGGCGACGGGTTCGATAATGACGGAATCGCGAGCGGTGTGACCCTGGCGCAAAACGGCTCGTTCGAATACGCCTGGACGGTGAATCCGCGGATCATCTGGACCAGCCACGCGGCGATCGACCGGGTGCATGAACTGTCGTTGCCCGGTATCCCTACGATTTCGAGTTTCAACGCTTCGCTGCCGGCCGGCACTCAAGGATTGCCTGCGGTGTTCGAGCAGGCCAACGGGCTCGACCAGATGCCGACGTTTAACATGCAGGGGAATTTGCCGTGGAATAATCTTTATGATCAGTGCTGCATCTACACCAAATTTGGCCACACGCTAGTGAGCTATTCATCACAGTTGGTAATTTCCCGGGGATCGCATCTGATCAAGATCGGCGGGGAGCAGAGGATTTTCTACAACAATTTCTGGCAGCCGAACAACCCGACCGGCAACTTGACGTTTACGGATGAAGTCACGTCGCCGACTCCGAACAACGACTATGATGCATCTGGAAATACCTCGGGCAACCCACTGGCGAGCCTGGCATTTGGTTACGGCGATAACATTAACGCCTCGAGTCAGCTGCTAGTGACTCCGTCAGTGGCCGATCGGTCGCTGGAGACAGGGTTTTACATTCAGGATGATTGGAAGGTAAATTCGAAGCTCACGGTGAATCTGGGCCTGCGCTACGAGTGGAGCTCGCCTTACACTTCGCGCAACAACCAACTCGAATTCAGCAATTTCACGGCGGATAGCGGGGTGGGAATTAACTTTACCAGCCTCCCGCCCGGCGCCTCGGCCCAGGGCGCGATGAGCGCGCAGGCGACCATGCAGAGCGTCCCCGGGCTGAATCTCCCGACGACGCAGGAGTTGTACGGCACGACCCAGTTCGCGACTTCCAGCATGAGGACGGTTCCAACGTACCGCAAGGACATTGGACCGAGGCTGGGCTTTGCCTATGCGTTCGATTCAAAGACGGTGGTGCGCGGCGGAGTCGGCGTTTATTTTGGAATGAGCCCGGCCACAAACTTCCAGTATCCGGGTTCGGCGTTCCGAAAGACCGCCAACCTGTTTTTTACCAACAACGATTTTGTCTGTGGTGACGGCAGCCCCGCCTGCCCCAACACTGCGAGTCTGGAAAACCCGTTTCCTGGCGGCTTTACCGGTCCGCAGGGTAAGGAGTACGGCCAGCTGGCGAACTGGGGCTATCAGAACCCGAACGATCTGGGCAATACCGCGGCGCGGGACGCCGACATTTACCAGTGGAACTTGGGAATGCAGCGAGAGCTGCCGGGCGAGGTCGTGATTGGCGTCGACTACGTTGCCAACCGCAGCACGCATCTACCCTGGTCCGGCACAAACAACCGGGATTACATTCCGTCTTCTTTGCTAGCGCAGATTTCACAGGCTGTGCACTACGACAACGACGTTACTCAAGGGAACGGCATCGGGAACTGCGATCTCAACAATTGCGTCACCAACTTTCTTAACACCATCGTCGGCAACCCGTTTTACTCGATGTTTAATACCCCTTGCACGCCAACCCCTTCGAACCCTTGCTTCAATGAAGTGAATTCCAATTACAACCAGTCGGTCCTGCCCTTGTCGACTCTGTTAAACAAGTACCCGCAATTCGCGGGCGACTTCGAGGGCCTGATGCTGGAGAGCGCGAATTCGTGGTACAACGCACTGCAGATTCGCTTCCAGAAGCGCACCACGCACCACGTCAGCTTTGAGGGCAGCTACACGATATCAAAGGAAACCGACTATTCTTCAGCAGGCCGGAACAACTGGGTGGGAGCGCTCGGTGCGGGCCAGCCACAACAACTGGACAATCTGTCGGCGGAGCATAGCATCGGCGCCAGTGACGCGCCACAGCGGCTCGCGGGCGCCGTGGTTGTAGACCTGCCCATTGGCCGCAACCAATGGATTGGCGGAAGTATGAACCGAGCGGTGGACGCGGTGATCGGAGGCTGGTCCGTGGCAACCCTAATCACCCAACAATCGGGGCAACCCATGGCCATCGGCCTGAACAATCCGCTTCTGGCCAACGGCAGCCAGCGTCCTGACACTGTCTGTTCCCAGCTCAAGAGCGGAACCAGCATGCACGACGTGGCCTTGAACTGGCAAGCCAACGGGGCAGCGGTAGGCAATAACCTTCCTCCGGTGGCTACTTTCTTCAATGCGAATTGTTTTGCTGATCCGGGTGACAATATTCCTGGCAATGCGCGACGCTATTTTTCCAACTTGCGCGTCGACGGCATCCACAATGCGGATCTGAATCTTTACAAGTCGTTCGTGCCTAAGGAAGGCATGCGGGTGGAAGTGCGGGCGGAGATATTCAACTTCACCAATCACCCGCGCTTTGGGCAGCCGAATTCGGCTGTGGGAAGTGGGCCTGCGGGGAGTTCCATAACACAACTGACAAATCCAGCTTTCGGGATAATTACTGGCGACGCTCCGGGTCAATTGCCTCGATACTTCCAGTTCGGGGTGCGGTTCGAGTTCTGAGGCGCCAGTGGTGCGAGCCGGGACGCTTTAGTGCTATGCCGTTGGTGATCTGCTGCCGGTATTAGAGGCAACTTAGAATGGGTTTTCTGAGAATCCGTCTTAGAAGGAGATCCCATTCATGGCTGCTGGTGCTGCTCCCGCCCCCGAACGTAAGGTGGAAACGAAATCCGAGAATGCGGAAACAGGCAAGGCGCAGCCCGCGACGCTAAAGCAGCGGATCATAAATCTGCTTTGCCACATCTTCGAAGGACGCGAAGACCACCTGGGTTGGCGCCAGTAAGCAGCATGTGACGTTCCAGGTTTGGTCGCTGATGTTTTGGCGGTTCTTCCCTTAGTTCTCAGGTCTAGCTCTTAACGCTTCCCTGCTCGTCCGCTTACCTTCCCACCGATCGACTCCGCAGGTTTAGAACTGCACTGGCAATCTGGTCAAGCGGGACCACGATATCCACGGCGCCGCAGGAGATTGCGCTTTTGGGCATTCCGAAGACGATGCTGGTGGCTTCGTCCTGGGCGATGGTGTCGGCGCCGGCTTCCTTCATCTCATAGAGGCCCTGTGCGCCGTCGTCGCCCATGCCGGTCATGATCACGCCGACGGCTTTCGAGCCGACGCAGATCGCGACGGAACGGAAAAGAACGTCAACGCTGGGACGATGGCGGGAGACCAGCGGGCCATCGATGATGCGGGCGACAAGTTCTCCGCCGCTGCGATCGACGAGCATGTGGCGGTTGCCAGGAGCGATGAGCGCCCGGCCAGTCTGCAGCAGGTCGCCATCGCGGGTTTCCTGAACTTCGATCGCGCATTCGCGGTTGAGGCGGTCAGCAAAGGCGCGTGTGAAGACCTCGGGCATGTGCTGCACAATCACGACCGGGGGGCAGTCGGTGGGCAGGGCTGCGAGCAAAACTCGAAGAGCTTCAGTTCCGCCGGTGGAGGCACCGACGGCAATTATCCCGGTGTGGGCGGCTGATGAGTGAGTCCTACTCTTGCGCGGGAGGATGGCATCGGCAGTCAAGCGAGGGGACATCACTCGGGCAATCGGCACGTGTGCGGCTGGCGGTGGAGCGGGCCTCGCGCGGCGGGCGATTTGGGCGTGAGATGCACTCCAGACGGCGTCGAGCAGGGTCACGGCCGATTCGTGCAGGAAGTCGCGCACTCCAACCTTGGGCTTGGTGATGACTTCGACTGCGCCTTCTTCGAGGGCGCGAAGAGCGAGTTCGGTGCCGCGGGCAGCCAGGCCGCTGCAGACAACTACCGGCGTGGGCATCTCGGCCATGATTTTTCGGATGAAAGTGACGCCATCCATGCGGGGCATTTCAAGGTCGGTGATGACTACGTCGGGCGGGTCTTTCTGCATCTTTCCCCAGGCGATCAACGGGTCGGCAGCGGCTTTAACGCTGATTCTGCGGTCGGTGCCGAGGATGGCTTGCATGACCTGGCGGACCATCGCGGAATCGTCCACGACCAGAACGTGCAGCTCGTCGCCATGCACGCGGGGCTCGCGCTTTGGCTCTTCTGATGTGGTCGGGGCCGAAAAAGAAAGCGGGTTGGGATTCGTCTTCACTGCTCCTTGCTTCCTTCGGTCTTGATGAGGATGGTCGGCTCGATGCTGCGCAGCTCGGGGAACATGCTGTTCAGGTTTTCGGCGTGGCCGACGAAGAGATATCCGTTGGCCATAAGATTATGCGTGAGGTTGGCGACTACTCTGCGTTTTGAAGCCATATCAAAATAAATGAGGACGTTGCGGCAGAAGATGGCGTCGAATGGGCCTTCGGGGAGATTGGATTCCTGGTTCAGGTTGAGGCGGCGGAACTCGATCATCTGCTGGATTTCGATCTTTACTTTCATGTCGGCTTGGCGGTCAGCGGTTCCGCGCAGCATGAAAGTGTGCAGCAAGTCGGCGGGGAGCTCCGCTGATTTTGTGATGGGGTAAATGCCCCGTTGCGCTTTTTCGAGCACGCGGTTGGAAATGTCAGTAGCGAGAAGACGAACGTCCCAGCCGTCCTCTACGGGAAGATGCTTGGCGAGCAGCATGGCGATCGAATAGGGCTCTTCGCCGGAAGAACATCCGGCGCTCCAGATGCGCACTCGCCTGGGGCGCGAGCCGTGCTCGGCCTGGGCGCGCCAGCGTGGAAGCACTTGTTGCACCATGAATTCGAACTGCCGCGGCTCACGGAAGAAGCGGGTCTCGTTGGTGGTGATCGCGTCGATCATCCGGGTGCGTTCTTCGTACTGATCGGGATGGGAAACGCGTTCGTAATAAGTTTCTAGAGATGTAATTTCGAGGGCGCGAAGGCGGCGAAAGAGGCGTCCGCACAGTAAGGCGGTTTTTGAGCTACCCAGCCAGATACCGGTTTCGGCGTAGATGAGTTTCTGAAATTTCTGGAACAGGGCGGGGCTGACCGAGAGCTGCGGTGGCTGCTCAAGGCTGGGATCGATCTGACGAGAAGCGCCCGCACCGGATCCGGCGCTCACGGCTATGCTCCAGTCCCGATCCGATTTGCTGGTTTGACGGGGGCATTGATGACGGCGGCGTCTGAAGTTTCTCCGCCGGCAGTCGACTCGGTCACGGCGAGCACTTCGTCGGCGGAGAGCACCTTGTCGATGTCAAGGATGAGACAAAACTTCTTGCCCAGCGCTCCCATGCCGAGAAGGTATTCGGTTTTGACACGAGTACCGAACGGCGGAGTAGCTTCGATTTCGTCGGCGGAAAGCTCGATGACCTGGTTTACTGAATCAGCCAGAACTCCCATGATGAGGCTTTCACCCTGGAACATCACTTCTGTGATGATGATGCAAGAGAACTTGGAAATGCTTGCGGCCGGCATGCCGAACTTTACGGCGAGGTCGACCACGGGGACAACCTTGCCGCGCAGGTTGGTGACACCACGGATCCAGACCGGAGTGTTGGGCACGGTGGTGACGGCCTCATACTCGATGATCTCCCTGACCTTCACGATCGCAATGGCGTATTCCTCGCCCGCAGTCAGGAAGGTAAGGTACTGCACGGTGCTTGTGGGGAGTTGCTTTTTCCCCTGGTCCGACGCTCGCATAATTTGACTCCTCGCATTTCTGCCGTTGGCATCGTCGTGTGCCCGGCCCTTCCGGCGGCTCCTTATCCTCTATTCTTAGAACGGAGAGAAGTTCGCTTCTTCCGTTGCTTTGCCGTGGTTCGGCCGGACGTGGCCCGGCTGCGCAGGATCGTTCCTGAACGCGGGCTTCAGGGGCATGATCATGCGCTGTGGTTTGCCGTCGCCGCCGCGACCGCCGAGCGGATCTCCAAACTTTTCTCCGGCGAACTTCTCCCCGGCAACACGGAAGAAAGTCATCAGCTGCTGCAGTTGTTCGGACTGCGCAGCCAATTCTTCGGCGGTGCTGGAGAGTTCTTCGGCTGACGAAGCGTTGCGCTGCGTGACGGTGTCGACCTGGGCCATGGCCTGGTTGATCTGGGTTACACCGCTGGATTGTTCGGTGGAGGCCGCAGTGACGTCCTGCACAAGCTCGGCAGTTTTCTTGATGGAAGGGACCAAGTCGGCCAGCAAACGACCAGAGCGTTCGGCCACGCTGACGCTTTTTCCGGCTAGGCCACCGATTTCCTGGGCAGCTAGCTGGCTACGCTCGGCTAGCTTTCGAACCTCGACTGCGACCACGGCAAAACCGCGGCCCTGGTCGCCTGCGCGCGCGGCCTCGATAGCTGCGTTTAGGGCGAGAAGGTTGGTCTGATAGGCGATTTCTTCGATCACCGAGATCTTGGCGGCGATCTGTTTCATGGCCTCGACTGTTTCTTTCACCGCAGCGCCGCTTTCTTCCGCGGATAGCGCTCCCTTGGCAGCGGCCTGCTCAACTTGCCGGCTGTTGTCGGCATTTTGAGTGATGGATGCGTTCATCTCTTCCAGGCTGGAGCTCATTTCTTCGACAGACGCAGCTTGCTCGCTGGTTCCCTGCGAGAGATTCTGCGAAGAGGCGGAGACTTGCTGGGCGGCAGAGGCGACTGCGGCAGAGCCTTCACGGACGTCGCGAATGATGCCCGAGAGGCGGCCGCTCATTTCCTGCATAGCCAGCTGCAATTGGCC
>JBAWCJ010000005.1:0-2801 GCA_049590215.1 Candidatus Sulfotelmatobacter sp.
ATGGCCATGCGCTGATGCTCGACTGCCGCTCCCTTGAACACCGGCTGCTTCCGCTCGGCGACGAGGCTCGTCTCGTGATTTGCAACACGATGGTTCGCCACACTATATCGGGCGGGGAATACAACCGGCGGCGCGCTGAATGTGAAGCCGGGGTGCGATGTCTTGCAGCGCATCTGCCAGGGGTTCGCGCCTTGAGAGAGGTCACCCTAAGCGATTTGGCGGCCTATGGAGGAGATTTGCCGGAAACAATCGTGCGCCGGTGCCGGCATGTCATCAGCGAGAACTCTCGTGTGCTTCAGGCCGCGTCTGCACTGGAGCGCAGGGACCTTGAGACCTTCGGAGTCCTGATGCGAGAGTCGCACATAAGCCTGCGGGACGATTTTGAAGTGAGCTGTGCCGAGCTCGATTTGATGGTGGACCTGGCTGATCAAGCCCCAGGTGTTTACGGGGCTCGAATGACAGGCGGTGGTTTCGGAGGCTGCACCATCAACCTGGTTCGCAAGGACTGCGTCACCGAGTTCAAAGCGCGTGTGGACGATGGGTATCGGCGTTCGACCGACCGTGAGCCTGAGATCTATGTCTGCTCGGCCGCGAACGGAGTGAAGCGGGTAGCGTAATGAACCGAGCATTCCGTATCAGGATGCGGCATGAAAGATGAAAAGGTTCGCTAATGAACTCATCCGATCTGAAGGCGTATCCCCATCGCCGCTTCAACCCGCTGAAGCGGGAATGGGTGCTGGTTTCTCCGCACCGGACGCAGCGTCCGTGGCAGGGGCAGGTTGAGAGCGTTCCGCCCGAGACGCAGGTGGCATTCGATCCCAATTGTTACCTTTGCCCCGACAATATGCGAGCCGGCGGAGTGAGAAATCCCTCCTACACCGGGACGTTTGTTTTTGACAACGATTTTGCAGCTCTCACACCAGAAACTCCCGCGGCAGAAATCCAGGAAAGAGGGCTCTTGGTTGCCCGCAGTGAAGCGGGGCGCTGTCGTGTAGTCTGCTATTCACCGCGGCACGATCTCACGATGGCACGAATGAGTGTGCCGGAAATTCGTCGCGTGGTCGATACCTGGGCCGAAGAGTTCCGCGAACTCGGAAGTCAGCCAAACATCCGGTCGGTGCAGATTTTCGAGAACCGTGGCGCAATCATGGGGTGCAGTAATCCACACCCACACGGGCAGATCTGGGCCAACCAAACTCTGCCCAATGAATCAGCGGACGAATTGGCCGCGGTCCTGGAGTACTACCGGTCGCATGCCTCGACCTTGCTGGGAGATTACCTTGCGCTGGAATTGGAAAAGCAGGAACGCGTGGTCTGCGTCAACGACCACTTCGTGGTGCTCGTGCCGTACTGGGCGGTGTGGCCTTTTGAGACTCTGCTTGTGAGCCGAAAATCCGTATCGGCGTTGCATGAACTGAATCATGAGGAGCGCGATGCTCTTGCCGACATACTCTCGCAAATCACCGTTCGATATGACAACCTGTTCAAAACTTCGTTTCCCTACACCATGGGTTTTCATCAGCGGCCGACCGATGGCGAGGCTCATCCCGAATTCCATCTGCATGCGCATTTCTACCCACCCCTGCTGCGCTCGGCGACGGTAAAAAAATTCATGGTGGGGTACGAAATGCTCGCCATGCCGCAGCGCGACATCACCGCTGAAACGGCGGCGCAATGGCTGCGCGATGTGCCCTCCAAACATTATCTGGATGTGTGACAGGCCCGGCATCCGGCCTCGGAACCAGCTATACTCCTTGCGCTATGAGTGCACGAACGAACCCACGGTTAAGTTATTCAGCGCTGTTTTGCTCTTTCGCCTTGATGCTGATTTGCGCTTCCCTTTTCGCCCAGGACGCAACACCTTCTCACGCCGCGACCTTGCTCGACTCCATGCCGCACGCCAAGAAGATCGATCAGGCTGCGCTCTCACCCGATGGAACTCAGGTCGCTTTTATTTCGGAGGGAGAACTCGCGGTAATTCCCGCCAACGGCGGTGCGTCTCGCATGATCGCCGTGGAGGCTAACCTTTCGCTCCGCGATGTGGTCTGGTCCGCAGATAGCGAGCGCATTGCATTCATTGCCGATCTTCCCGGCCAGGTTCCCGCTGCTCAAGTATGGACCGCTGCAGCCGACGGCACTGCTCCGCAAAAGCATGCTGAGCTGAAGGGTTATGTCGAGACACCGCGCTTCTCTCCCGACGGTTCGAAACTTGCCCTCCTCTTTATTGAGGGCATGCCTCGCGTCGCCGGCCCGCTGCAACCTATGACTCCGCTTGCGGGCGTCGTCGACCAGAAGATTTATGAGCAGCGCATCGTAACCATCGATCTGGGCACGGACCGTCTGACGCAAGTCACGCCCGCGGATGTTTATGTCTATGAATACGACTGGACTCCTGACGGACAGGCGTGGGCAGCTATCGCCGCGCATGGTTCCGGCGACGCTAACTGGTGGATCGCGCGCCTGTATCTCGTGAATGCACAAACCGGGGAGATGCGCGAGATCTACAAACCAAAGCTGCAAATCGCTGTCTCGCGCGTCTCTCCGGATGGAAAGAACGTTGCATTCATCGAAGGACTGATGAGCGACGAGGGTTCCACCGGCGGCGATGTCCACGTCGTCCCGATCACAGGAGGCGTCGCGCGAAATCTTACGCACCACCTCAAGGCATCGCCCTCCAGGCTTAGTTGGACGGCTACCGACCGCGTTACATTCGCAGAAAACGTGGATGGAAATTCCGGCTTCGGCAGCGTGAGCATCAAGGGCGGTGCCGTCCAGACGCTCTGGACGGGCGAAGAGTCGGC
>JBAWCJ010000006.1:0-36712 GCA_049590215.1 Candidatus Sulfotelmatobacter sp.
CGATGGATACGTCAGCCTGGAGGTTTCTCCGCTGCTGGCGTTGAAAACGCAGGAGACGGTCGACGAAGCCCGGCGTTTGTGGAAGGCCGTGAATCGCGAGAACGTCATGATCAAGATTCCGGGAACGACGGAAGGACTTCCGGCGATTCGCCAGGCGATTGGCGAAGGCATCAACGTGAACGTGACCTTGTTGTTCGCGCAGGAAGTGTACGAGAAGGTCGCGGACGCTCACATCTCCGGACTTGAGGATTTGGCGAAGCGCGGCGGCGATTTGAAGAAGATCGGGGGCGTGGCCAGTTTTTTCATCAGCCGCATTGACACGCTGGTGGATTCGATCCTCAATGACAAACTGAAAACTACTAACGATGCCCAACAGCAGGCATTGCTGAAGAGCCTGCTGGGAAAAGTTGCGATCGCGAATGGAAAGTTGACCTACCAACGCTATCAGCGCATCTTCGCCGGGCCGCGATGGCAGGCTTTGGCGGCGCAGGGAGCACAGACGCAGCGCGTGCTGTGGGCAAGCACGAGTACGAAAAATCCCGCGTATCGCGATGTGATGTACGTTGAGGAACTGATTGGACCGGACACGGTGAACACCATGCCTCCGGCCACGATTGATGCATTCCGCGATCATGGGAAGTTGCGCAACAGCCTTACCGAAGACGTGGCCGGCGCTCAGAATGTGATGGACAATCTGGCGAAAGTTGGAGTCTCGATCAAGGAAGTCACCACGAAACTGACCGATGATGGAGTAAAGCTATTTGCCGATGCCTTCCACAAGTTACTGGCTGCGGTGGAGAAGAGCACTCAGCTCAAAGGAAAAACTGCGTGAGCGGCATGAAGACTTCGCTGCCGGAGAATCTGGCGGCGCCGGTAAAGACCAACCTCGCCGACTGGAAGGCTGGCGGGAAGATGCGGCGCCTTTGGAACCGCGACGCGACACTCTGGACGGGCGAAGATGAGGCCAGCTGGCTGGGGTGGTTGGATATTATCGAGGACCAGATTGCGCATCCGATTCAACTGCGGGGTCTGGCAAAAGAAGTCTGGAGCGCGGGTTACGAAGATATTCTCCTGCTGGGCATGGGAGGGTCGAGTCTTTGTCCGGAAGTTCTGCGCATGACGTTTGGCAAGATTGCGGGCTACCCTGATTTGCATGTGCTTGATTCGACCGACCCGGCGCAGGTGAAGGCGTTCGAAAACAAAATCGATATTGCCCGGACGCTTTTTATTGTTTCCAGTAAGTCTGGCACCACGCTCGAACCCAATATCTTCAAGCAATATTTCTTTGAACGTACGAAGCAGGTGGTGGGCGCGGACAAGGCCGGGAGCCACTTCATTGCGGTCACTGATCCTGGATCGAAAATGCAGCAGGTGGCGGAAGCGGATCATTTTCGGCTGGTTTTCTTTGGCCGGCCCTCGATCGGCGGGCGCTACTCCGCGCTTTCGAACTTTGGCATGGTACCCGCGGCGGCGATGGGATTGGACACGAAGAAATTCCTCGACCGCTCGCAGGAAATGGCGCGGGCCTGCGGACCTGCCGTGCCCGTCGAAGAAAATCCCGGGGCGATGCTCGGAATTATTCTGGGCACGGCGGCGCGCAACGGCCGCGATAAAGTTACGATCATCACTTCCCCGGACATTTGTGATCTCGGCGCCTGGCTCGAACAGCTGCTAGCCGAGTCTACGGGAAAAGTCGGCAAGGGCATTATCCCGGTGGACCGTGAAGAACTGGGGCCACCGGAGGTGTATGGCGATGATCGTCTGTTTGCCTACGTCCACACTGCGCACGGAATCGACGTGAAGCAGGATGCGAAGCTGGCGGCGCTTGAAAAAGCGGGGCAACCGGTGCTGCGAATCTCGATGGGTGACATCTACGATCTGGGAGCGGAGTTTTTCCGCTGGGAGATTGCTACCGCGGTTGCGGGATCTATCATCGGCATCAACGCATTCAACCAGCCCGATGTGGAAGCCAGCAAGATTGCGACCCGGAACTTAACATCTGCGTACGAGAAGACTGGTTCTCTGCCTGCGGAGACACCAGTGGTTGTAGATGGCGGTATCAAACTGTTCACCGACGAGAAGAATGCCGCGGACCTGGCGAAGGCGGCGGGCGGAGACAAGTCTCTCACCGGATATTTAAAGGCTCATCTGGGCCGCATCCATGCGGGTGATTATTTTGCCCTGCTGGCATTCATTGAGATGGATACCGCACATCAGGAAGTTTTGCAGGCCATACGGCTTGCGGTGCGGGATAAGAAACATGTGGCTACTTGTCTGGGCTTTGGCCCTCGGTTCTTGCATTCGACCGGGCAAGCTTACAAGGGTGGGCCGAATTCCGGAGTGTTCTTGCAGATTACATGTGACGATGCCGTGGACCTGGCGGTACCGGAACAGAAGTACACATTTGGCGTGGTGAAAGCGGCGCAGGCTCGCGGGGATTTTCAGGTGCTGGCGGAGCGCGGGCGGCGTGCGCTGCGGGTGCATCTGCACGATGTGGATGCGGGGTTGGCGACGCTGGCGAGTGCGATGAAAAAAGTTCTGGGATAAAAGTTCTGGGATAATCGTGGCGTCGCTTAAGGAGTGATACATGCAATTGGGAATGGTGGGTCTCGGTAAGATGGGCGCGAATATGACGCGCCGTCTGATGCGCGGCGGACATCAGCTCGTAGTCTCGGATCTGAGCGCGGATGCGGTGAAGCAGCTTGCCGGCGAAGGGGCCGGTGGTTCATCGTCGCTGGAAGACCTGGTCGGCAAACTGAAACCGCCGCGAGCGGCGTGGGTGATGGTGCCGTCGGGCGGCCCCACCGAACAAACTGTCCAGAAACTCGCGCAGTACATGCAAACGGGCGACACCATCATCGACGGCGGCAATTCTTATTTCAAAGACGACGTGCGGCGCGCGGGACAGTTGAAGACCAAAGGCATTCATTACATTGACGTGGGCACCAGCGGCGGTGTCTGGGGCCTCGAGCGCGGTTACTGCATGATGATTGGCGGACCGAAGGAAGCGGTGCAGCGCCTTGATCCCATTTTCAAGACTTTGGCTCCGGGCATCGGCGATATTCCGCGCACTCCGGGCCGGGAAAAACTTGACGGATCGTCTCAAAAAAGCACGGCCGAGCAAGGCTACGTTCATTGCGGTCCCTCGGGTTCGGGCCACTTTGTGAAGATGGTGCATAACGGCATCGAATACGGGATCATGCAGGCTTACGCCGAGGGCTTCGACATTTTTAAGAACGCCACCAGTAAAGACTTACCGGAAGAAATCCGCTACGATCTGAACCTGCCGGACATCGCCGAGGTTTGGCGGCGAGGCAGCGTGATCAGTTCGTGGCTGCTCGACCTCACGGCCATCGCTCTTACGGAGAATCCAACGCTCTCCGAATATGAAGGTTACGTGCAGGATTCCGGCGAAGGGCGCTGGACGATTCAGGCGGCGCTGGAGGAAGCTGTGCCGGCGGATGTTCTGACTGCGGCGTTGTACGTGCGTTTCCGCTCGCGGCAGCAGCACACGTTTGCGGAGAAGATGCTTTCCGCCATGCGGCAGAAATTTGGCGGGCATATTGAGGCCGGCGCGAGCCAAACTGCCACAAACCAGACTGGCCCGCAAAAGAAGAGCGCATAGGTAGAACAGTATTCAGCGTGAGCATTTGAGGATTTGATTATGGCTCAATTGGTGGAACAGCCGACGGCAGCCACACCGCGCGTCGGAAAACAAGGCGATCCCTGCGTCATGGTGATTTTCGGCGCGGCCGGCGATCTGACGGCGCGCCTGTTGATTCCAGCTCTGTACAACCTGGCACGGGCGGGCTTGCTCTCAAAGGACTTCGCGGTGCTGGGCGTGGCCCGCAAGCAGATGTCGGATGAAGAGTTTCGCAAGCAGATTCTTGAGGATGTGAAGGAGTATTGCGGCGATTGCATCAAGGACGCCGCCTGGGAAAACTTCTCGCGCAGCTTCTATTACTTCGCCGGCGATTTCAACGATGATCAACTCTATCCGAAGGTCAAAGATCGCCTGGCCAAGATCGATCAGGAGCACTCGACGCATCAAAACTTTTTCTTTTATATGGCGACGGCTCCGAGTTTCTTCGGGCCCATTGTCGAAAAGCTCGCGGCGACCGGATTGCTCGAGCAGAATAACGACCACTGGCGCCGGGTAATCATCGAGAAGCCTTTCGGCCACGACCTGGAGTCCGCTAAAGCGCTCAACCAGCAACTGCTGAAGCTCGCCTCGGAAAACCAGATCTATCGCATCGATCACTATCTCGGTAAAGAGACGGTGCAGAACATCATGGCGTTCCGCTTCGCCAACGGAATTTTCGAGCCCATCTGGAACCGGCGCTACATCGATCACGTACAAATCTCTGTGGCTGAAACCGTGGGCGTGGAAGGCCGCGGCAGTTATTTCGAGCACGCGGGCTCGCTGCGCGACATGGTTCCGAACCACATCATGCAGCTGATCAGCCTGACCGCGATGGAGCCGCCCATTTCGTTCGACGCCAATGCCGTGCGCGATGAACAGGCCAAGATTCTGCACGCCATCCAGCCCATCGACGATGAGGAAGTCCTCAGCCGCGCCGTCCGCGGGCAGTACGGCGAGGGCACCATGGAAGGTGAGCGGGTTTTAGCCTATCGTTCCGAGCCTGATGTTGCGCCGGATTCGCGGACCGAGACCTTCGTGGCCATGAAGCTGCTGATTGACAACTGGCGCTGGGCGGACGTTCCCTTCTATCTTCGCACCGGCAAGCGGATGCCGGCACGCAACACGCACATCGTGATCCAGTTCCGCCGCGCGCCGTTTGTGCTTTTCCGCGACACCTCCGTGGAACATCTGATGCCCAACCAGTTGGTGCTGCACATCCAGCCGGAAGAAGGCATCTCGCTGCAATTCGCGGCCAAAGTTCCCGGCCCGGTGATGCGGCTGGGCACGGTGGACATGAACTTCGAATATCAGGAATACTTCGGGAAGCAGCCCAGCACCGGCTATGAGCGGCTGCTGCACGATTGCATGATCGGGGACCAGACCTTGTTTCAACGGGCTGATATGGTGGAGGCGGGCTGGAGCATTGTTAATCCGGTGCTGGATTTGTGGAAGGCATTGCCGCCGCGAAACTTTCCGAATTACGCTTCCGGCACTTGGGGACCGAAAGAGGCCGACGAACTGTTGGAGCGCGATGGCCGGCGCTGGAGGAACTTCGAGAAATGATACTGGCCGGCGATATTGGCGGCACCAACGCTCGACTCGCCTATTTTCAGCCCCAAAACGGCCATCTCCGGCTGGTTTCCGAGCGCGTTTTTCCCAGCCGCGACTACAGCGAACTGGGCGAGATTGTTTCGAAGTTTCTCTCCGACTCTGCGACGCGGCCCGAGGCTGCTTGTTTCGGCATAGCAGGACCTGTCCACAACGGACGCGTTGAAGTTTCGAACCTTCCCTGGGTCATTGACCAGTCCCGTCTGGCGAAACAGATTCAGCTGCCCGCCACTTTGCTGATCAATGATCTCGAAGCCAATGCGTGGGGGATTGGGGCCCTCAGCGCGCAAGATCTAGTCTCGCTTAACCAGGTAGTGCCGTCGAACGGCAATCAGGCGGTCATCGCGCCGGGAACCGGCTTGGGAGAGGCTGGGTTGTTCTGGAATGGCAGCCAGCATCAGGTTTTTGCCTGCGAGGGCGGACACGCAGATCTCGCACCCCAGGGCGATCTACAGATCGAACTGTTGCGATTTCTGGCGCGCCGTTATGGACATGTCAGCTATGAACGTGTGCTCTCCGGGCCGGGCCTGGTCAACGTTTACGAATTTCTTCGCGAAAAGGGATGTGGAGACGAGCCTGCCGGATTTGCCGGACAACTTTCTCAGGGAGATGTTGCGGCGGTGATTTCCCATGCCGCCTTGAACCACACAAATCCGCTGGCCGAACAAGCGCTTGATCTGTGGGTTTCGGTCTACGGCGCAGAAGCGGGCAATCTGGCGCTTAAGACCATGGCGGTCGGAGGCATCTTTCTAGGAGGCGGAATCTCGCCAAAGATTCTTCCCAAGCTTAGCGGGCCGTTGTTTATGGGTGCATTTCTCGAGAAAGGCAGATTGCGCCCACTGCTCGAGAGCATTCCGGTGCAGGTCATCACCAACGACAAGGCCGCATTGCTCGGAGCGGCGCGGTGTGCGGCCACAAAATCCAGCAATGGCCGGGTGGGCGCGCTGTGAGTACGCTGGTCGAGTTGCGCCGGCTGACGACTCCGCAGGATCTGTTTCAGGCGGCCGCAGATGAAGTGCTGCGCACCGCTACTCATGCGGTCGCAGAGCGAGGGCGCTTCACCATCGCGCTTTCCGGCGGATCGACTCCCAGGAATATGTACACCCTGATTGCGGCCAACGCTGCCACCACTTTGCCCTGGGATCGAATGTTCTTTTTCTTTGGCGATGAGCGCCATGTGCCTCCGGACGATCCTGAGAGCAACTATCGCATGGCCAACGAATCTCTTCTGGCGAAGATTCCGGTTCCGCCTGCCAACGTCTTTCGCATCCCGGCGGAGAATCCGGACGCCGATGCCGCAGCGGAGATGTATGAGCAGACTCTGCGAAAATTCTTCGCGTTGGCTCCCGGCGAATTTCCCCGCTTCGATCTGATCCTGCTGGGGATTGGCCCGGACGGACACACTGCGTCCTTGTTTCCTGAAACGGCGGCGTTGCAGGAGAAAACGCGGCTGGTGGTAGCCAACTGGGTGGAAAAGCTGAATACCAGCCGGATTACTTTGACCCTGCCGGTGCTCAACCACGCCCGCTGCGTTGCCTTTCTGGTGAGCGGAATTGACAAGGCAGCGGCCCTGCGTGAAGTTCTGGAAGGCAAGGCCGCGGCAGAGAAGTATCCCTCGAAGCTGGTGCAGCCGAGTGAGGGTAAGCTGATCTGGTTTGTAGATCGGGCTGCGGCCAGCGAACTGTCAACCGCGGCGTGAGAGTGCACGCAAAGCGGGATGAGTGACTATCCGCGCCAGCCGCAGATTTCCTTCAACCCCTTGCCTCTAGCGTGCTCGAAAAGACGCACGAAATGGCGCGAGTGTTCGAACTCATGGATATCGGCCCAGACTTCTGCCTGCCAGGCTTTGTCGTGAGCCGCAGAGTCGCCGCAGGTAGCGCAGCGGGTGTGCAGGCTGACGGAAGTTGCTTCCGGCAAAATCGCGCCCGGCAGCTCGATGAAGATGCACCGGACCTCCTGAATCTCCTCGTGTTCATCGAGCATGTGTTCGTAGCGGAGCAGGTAACTGAATCCCAGCTTGCGGGCTTCCGCTTCCGCTTCGGCGCGGGTGTGGAACGGGCCGTACTCCGCCCGCAGCTGCTCGGTAGAGTCGCAAGCCATCCAGAAGGTTTCTTTGTAATCCATTCCCGCCCCGCCCAGGGATTGCGGAGCTGGCTCTCGGCTGCTGGCGAGCCCGCTCGATTGGGTCAGAGCGACCATTGCAATTTGCAGGCCGACTGGAAATAAGACGAAGTCGGTGTCTTTTCAGCCTCTTACTGACCGGGGATATGCCAGTTTGATCGCGGGAGTGCAAACCTTTTGCAGCAGATGTAGAGCTGCGCAGCCCAGCCCGCAGAAACTTGCAGTTTATCGACCCTGCTTCACCCTAGCTCGCGGCGGCGCGGTCCCCGGCAAAGACTGGCCGTTCTTCTTCCAGCCAATTCTTGCCGCCGTGGCTGGCCACGTACATGGCCAACTCGAGCCGGCTCCAGACGCCCAGTTTATCGAAAGCGCTGCGCAGGTGGTTCTTGATGACCTGCTCCGACGTGCCCATCAGCCTGCCGATTTCACGATTGGTGAGTCCCTCCCAAACCAGGGTAGCCACCTGAATTTCCTTTGGGGTCAAACGCTCCCGCGGCATCATGGCTTCACCTCCGCACGTTCGAACGCAGCCGTCGCCAGGCGCACGCGCTTGCGGCCATCGCGAATTCCGGCCCGCAGAAAAAGGGTGCGCAAATGTTGCTTGACAGTGCGCGGGCTGATGTTCAACTGGCCGGCGATTTCTTTGTTGCTGCAACCCTGCACCAGCAAATCCAGCACTTGCTGATCCCGCGGCGTAACCTTCATTCGTTCAAGATCCATCACGTTGATTCTCCTGCGGCGCTCGCGTTTTTCGTCCCTTCAGGCTGCGACCCGCACTTTCGGTTAAGCACATCCTTCGCCAAACCTTCCCCTGGTCAGCAGCCACGATTTAAGCCCAGCGATGGCTTGTACTTAGAGCAAGAAAGCAGAGTTTTGTGGAGGGAGCGAAGAAACACGGCATGCGGTTAGGCCGTTCCAAATCAGGAGGAAGATGCGGGCACAGATGGCTCGGTTGCGGCCCTGGAGTGCCTAGGCTGAGTTCGGTTTGAACTAAATTTTCCTGAAGAACCCGGCTAACTGTGGCGAAACGTTTGGTCGAGATAAGCCTTTCCCCTCAGACTTTTGGCCATGTCCTCAACCGATCTGCGGCTTGCGAGCTATGGCTGCCAGAAGTTCCAAGCTCCAGCGGTACGACGAAGAAATGCAGAGGTTCCAAAATGGAATCGGAGAGTGGCGCGGTTGTTCGTTTTGACTCTCGTCGTTGAAACCATCTCACGTTTTGCACAGGAGTCTGCGTCAAGCCTGAAAGTCGATGTCACACTCGACCGGGAGCGGACAACCCGGGTTCTCGACGGAGTTTGCTGCAACCAAGTGTGCATGATCTTGCACCTTACGACAGTAACCGTTCGAGCTGCCTTCGACGGGGGCGGAGCAGGAGGCGCGATTCTTTCCTTTCGGCATCCCTAGACCCTTGAATATAGTGCGGTTGGGCGTCGTCGTTGGCCTGCTATCACCGGATTCTCAACCTCCTTGTTGGAGACGCAGGCGGGGGTCGATTTCATAACCCCAGGTTCTTTGGTGGAGGAATTGCACTAGAATGGATATGGTTTCCGGATGGAAGGTGTCCGCTTCCCCCAGTTGGGCACGAGGGCGTGCAGAAAACATCGTGACCGATCAAGAAAAAAAACCAGTTCTCGACGAGCAGGCTTTTGAAAAGCTGCTGGAAGCGGCCTATGTGCTGCAAGAGCACAACAGCAGAATGCAGGAAGTGGAAGAAAAAATGGAGTCGCAGAGTGCGCGGCTTCGGGAGCAAGAGGCCGCGAATCAGGCTCCTCCGCCTGCGCCGCCTGCGAACCAGACAAAGCCGGAAGAGACTTCGCGAACGAACGGCGACTACACACTCACTCTGGCCGAGATTGTCGAAGCCCAGCGCCAGATTCAGATGCGCCGTCTCGAACTGGATAAGGCGATGGCGGTGGTCGCGGAGAGAGTGACGCGAATCACAGGCGCGAGCGGCGCCGCGATCGCAATTCTTGAAGGCGGCACGGTGCATTACCGGGCAGGAACCGGCGCGGCGGCTTTGCCGGTGGGAAGCGAAGCGCCGCTGAATACGGCGGTTTGCGCCGCCAGCTTGCGCACCGGGCAGGTAATTCGCAGCGAGGACGTGAATCTCGAGTTTCTGTTCGACCCCGCACCCTGCCGCCAGCGGGGCATCTTATCGCTGGTCGTGGTACCGGTCTACCGCGAAGACGAAATTATGGGAGCGCTGGAACTCTATTTCGACCGGGTTCGCGGCTTCGTCGAACAGGATATTCACACCTGCCAGCTGATGGCCGGATTGGTGACCGAAGCGATTGGCCGCGATGCTGAACTGGCATTAAAGAAGTCGATGGCTGCGGAACGGTCCACCATGCTGGCGGCGATCGAAAGGCTGCAGCCCAATCTGGCGGCCTGGGCCGAGGTTCACCCTGCCGACGTTCGACCCGCAGACAATCAAGCTGCCGACGATCAAGCTGCCGCGAATCAACCAGCCGCGACCGCCGGCCCAAATGTGAGCGCGGCGACCGCAGCGAAATCGCTTTGCTGGAAATGCGGCAGCAAGCTGCCGGATGAGGAACAGTTTTGCGGCAAGTGCGGTGCTCCGCGGGCTCGCGACGCGGGACCGTCGAGCATGCAGAGCCAGTTGGCGTCGGCGTGGCAGATGCGGCCTGGGCGCGATCCCTTCGCGCTGCAAGAGCCCGAGCATGAACCCGGAACCGACGCGGCGAGTGAGGAAGAGAACGCCGCGTATGAGTTCCCTGAACAGTTCTCGCTGCCCGAGTTCGAGGAGAGTAATCCGTTCTCCACACAGTCATTGGCGGCGAGCGCGCAGGAGGATTCTCCGTCGGCCTCACCCTCGCCGCAGCCTGACGAAAACCTCGACGAAAACTCCGACGAGAACGAAGTCCGACCCCTGTCAACGGCGATGGTGAAGCAGCCGGACGCGATTATCTGGAGTTCTGCGGCGCGCGCTCGGGAGTTTCTGGAATCGCTGTCCGCGACCCGCACTCCGACCGCTCTAGCACGCTTCTGGCATTCCCGCCGTGGCGATTTCTATCTCGCCATCGCAGTCATTCTGGTGCTGGTCGTGATCCGCTGGGGAATCTGGTCGAGCCACTCAGTGGGTGCCACGGGCCATGGCGCGACAGTTGCAGGGCGTGCGAACCGAAGCAAGCAGCCGGCCCCCGACTCAGATCTTTCCGTGTTCGACAAGTTCCTGATCAGTCTCGGGCTGGCGGAGGCTCCGGATGCCCCGGAATACAAGGGCAATCCTTATACTCAGGTTTGGGTCGACTTGCAAACTGCGCTGTATTACTGCCCCGGTTCTGATCTTTACGAGAAGACTCCGAAGGGCAAGCTCACCACCCAGCGCGATGCGCAGATGGATCAATTTGAACCCGCCGATCGCAGGGCCTGTGAGTGACTTCTCCGCGAGCACCCGAGTCAAGCCAGATTCTCCGCTACGGGATTCCGCACTACCCAATTTGACAACCTTATCTTCGCGGTAGTGCAATCATAGGTACGCCCCTTCTCCGGAGAGTGCCGGTGCCTGACCGCGCAGATAAATTTGATCCAGACACGTTGAATCCACTTCTGAATCCTGTGCTGGCATCCCACATGGGACGCTGGGCCGAAGTGTATTTTACGAACCCGCCGGAGAAGCGCGAACAAGCGGTTTCTGATTTGCTTCGGGAACTCGAAGAGGTAGCCGTTCCTGCGCCTGCTTCCGTTGAGGGAATCAGCGGCATGAGCGCGAAAGAAAGCCCGGAGACGGCGGACTCTTTGCACTCATCTGCCTCAACATCGGAGGTTGTTTACACCTGCGGTGTATGTGGGTACAAGAATTCAGACGGGCACAGTTTTTGTGGGATGTGCGGAGCGCCCCTGCAAGTCGCGCCTGAGACTGAAGTGCCGGAAGAAGTGCCGGAAGTTCAAGCGCCGCCGGTCGTAGAATCTGCAGCGATCGCTCGACCGAGCTGGTATGAGCGTTCTCTCGATCCCAAGTCAGCGGAGGAAACGATTGAGCCGGCCGTGAACTCGAATGCGGCGCGTGAACCCGGCGAAGCTCTGGAAGCGATCTGGCGGCAAATGGAAAAGGAACCGGACATTCCAAACGGCGTCGTGGAACCCGAACCTCCCGCGCATCGTTACCGGCTTTACATTGCCGCCGTTCTGGCAGTCATTCTCGCGGCATTCGGCTTTGGGGTCTGGCGTGGAACCCAGGCCCGCTCGGGCGCGAGCGCTTCATCGTCGACCGCGGCCAGCCCGAACTCGCAATCGGCGCCAGTTCGCGGCGCGCAGCCGGCGAACGCAACGCCGACTGCATTGCCTCCAAGAAGTGAACCCGCTCCAGCAGTTCAAAACCAAAAACAAGCAAGTTCCGCCGAGGTTCAACCTGGTGGCTCGCAGATTGCGCCCCAGACCGCGCCCCAGGCCGCGCCCGTGCCGGCAAGTTCCTCCGCCGTTGCAACTGGCTCCGTTCCGGCTGGGCAAGGTGGCGCGGGAGAGTTGGCCATCGCGGAGGAATATTTGAATGGCACCTCGGGTATGACTCGCGACAGCGGAGAAGCAGCGCAGTGGTTGTGGAAGGCAGTGAGTAAGCGGAACGTGGACGCAGCGCTGGCTCTGTCTGATTTGTATTCGCGCGGAGACGGCGTGCCGAAGAACTGCGACCAGGCGCGTTTGCTGCTGGATGCGGCGGCACGAAAGGGCTCGCCCGCCGCCGCCGAGCAACTGCGCAGGCTGCAAGGTTCAAATTGTGAATAAAAGCCGGGCCGTCGAGAATTACGCGGCCCGGAAATGCCTTCTGCCGCGACTGAAGCGGACTGTCCCGTTTACTCAGGCGATGAGTTGCCTGTCGCTCCGGCGCGACTCATACCATAGGGCCAGTTCCACCCGGTTCCAGAGTCCGAGCTTGTCATAGATGACGCGGAGATAATTTTTTACCACGTGTTCCGTGGTGCCGATGGCATGGGCTACTTCGTGGTTCTTCAGGCCCTGGGCTACGAGCTCGATGACGCGGTTTTCGCGTTCACTGGGGGTACGGCTTCCATAGCGTTCGTTTGCAAACACAATTGCCTCCGGTATAACAGGGTTGCGAGTTTCACTCGCTTGATACCGCCGTTGATTCCAAAACGTAAAAACAGCCGGTTGAAATGAGCCTTCACGGTTCGGCGAGCCATCTTGAGCTGGCTGGCAATCTCGGCGTTGTCACAGCCTTGCAGAAGCAATTCGACAATTTGCTGCTCCCGCGGCCCTAGCCGAACGGACTGCACCGTCATCTCTTCCCCCTGGGTTTGGTTCGCCAACACGCTAAGACCTTGGTGGAGCTGGGATGCTTCCATATTGCGTAGCATCCACAATGCCACTTTGAGACGAAAATAGCTGTGACCAGAGAACATCCATTTCCACAGGCACTTGCGGGGATCGCAGTGGGGTTCCGAAGGTGGGAATTCGGCCTCCCAAGTCGGGCTGAAACGCCCCGCCCCGGCGATCCGGGGGTGCACACTTTTGAAGGGAAAGGCGCGTAAAATCAGCCGCAATTTGGCCCCGTCCGATGCGCAGCCGGAAGGATCCGGGACGATGGTACATCGTCGCGTTCCTCTAGTCCGGCACCAGAAGCCGCGTTGAAAAGAGCTGGGATTTTTTTTACCGGTGGCCGCACTCGGTCAATAGGGTCGGAACACTAGGGTGAATCCCCTATGTGGAAAGTTCCAGATGCACCCTGAAGCCCTGAACAATTTACATGACAGGCGTCGCGGGGGCCGCGCTCAGAATTGATGCAGTCTTGAGACCAATGTTTGAGACTCTTAAATCTCGGAGTGCCCGTGCTCAACCCGGAACTGCTCTACACTGTTTCGTGAACAGTGGTGGCTGAGACATATTGCTGAATATATCGTGTGAAGATATAGCCGAAAACAATGAGATCTTCTCTACCGCATATTCCGAGCACCAGCTTCGGGGGGCTGAGCGGCCCCACGCTTCAGCGGGTATCCTGCGCCGCTGAGGCGATCGCTTCGGGGGCCTGCTCATGATCAGGCTTCTGAGCGTGGTGGGGGCGCGGCCGAACTTCATGAAGATCACGCCCGTCGTTCATGAGTTGAAGAAGCATGAATCGAACAAGACTGAGTCGAAGAAATTTCCCGCCATCAAACATTGCCTGGTGCACTCCGGGCAGCACTATGACGAATTGCTTTCTGGCAATTTTTTCGCTGACCTTGGTCTCCCCTCGCCCGATGTGAATCTTGAGGCCGGTTCGGGCAGCCACGCCGTGCAGACCGCCGAGATCATGAAGCGCCTCGAACCGGTGCTGCTCGACTACAAGCCCGACATGGTTCTGGTGGTGGGCGACGTGAATTCTACAATCGCTGCCGCACTTACCGCCGTCAAACTCGGAATCGGCGTGGCTCACATCGAAGCCGGATTGCGCAGCTTTGATATGACCATGCCCGAGGAGATTAACCGCAAGCTCACCGACGCCATTTCCAGCCTGCTGTTCGTGACCGAGCAGAGTGGTGTGGAGAATCTAAAACGCGAGGGCGTGGCAGCGGAGAAAATTTTTCTGGTCGGCAATGTCATGATCGACAGCCTGCTGCGGCACCGCGAGATGGCCGCAAAGTCGCCGATTCTCGACCGCCTCGGCATGCGGCAAAATGGAGCGGGCTGCCGCGCCTACGGAGTGCTCACGCTGCACCGCCCCTCAAACGTTGACGACGCTCGGACGCTGCAAGGAATTCTCAGCGCAGTAAGCGCGCTTGCTGCCGAGCTTCCTGTCTTCTTCCCCATGCATCCGCGGACTCGGAAGAATATCGAGAGTTTCGGTTTGCAGCGGTATCTGGCCAACTCAGCGGGGCGAAACGATTGCGGAATCGTGCCGCTTGATCCGCTCGGGTACCTCGACTTCCTCTCGATCAACGACCGGGCGCGCATTGTGCTGACTGATTCCGGCGGAGTGCAGGAAGAGACCACCGTCCTCGGCGTTCCCTGCCTTACGCTGCGCGAGAACACGGAGCGGCCGGTGACGGTTGAGCGTGGATCGAATCAGGTAGTAGGAGTGGATTCGGAGCGCATTCTGGCGGCGGCTCGATCCGTTCTGCGGCAACCTGCGCGCCGGTACGAGCGTCCTCCGCTTTGGGATGGAAACGCGGCTTCAAGGATCGTGGCGATCCTGCGTGAACATCTTCAGCGCGAACATCTTCAGCGCGAAAATCAGGCTTAGAGCAATAGCTGAACCGCAGCCGCTACTTTAACGCCGATTGCGACGCCTGCACCGCGCAGCCACCGGTGCCGCCGGATGTGGCACAGGTCTGACTCCCCAGAATAGAGAAGTACACCTGCGAAGCCCCCGCTTGCGTTGCGGTGGCCACGGTGTTGTCGACAATGATGCCGCTCGTGCCGCCAACTGCGGCTAGGGCTGCGGTTGGGGGCGGACCCACGTTCGTCCACGTTACGGTTCCGTCGGTCGTAGTGCCTCCCACCGTTAGATTAAATGTAACCGCGGCGCCGGAAGTGCCAGCGGTCGTTACCAGCTCGATGTTTTTATTGCCGTCAAGGATCTCAGCGCCCTTGCGGTATGGGTGGTTGGCCGCCCAACTCGCCAGGGGAGCGGCGGAAACCGGTCCCAGGTCCAGCCAGTGGACGGTGCCGTCCGTCGTGCTGCCCCCAGTGGCAATGTTCCAGAACACGGGTCCGGCGCTCGACGTGCCAGGGGTACCCACAAACTCAGTATGGAAGTTGCTGTCTACAACCTCTTGCCCCACCGTGTAGGCGGTCGAGGCTAACCATGGCGTGTCCTTGAAATTGAGGAGGCATCCGCCAGAGGCGCAGGCCGTGGAGACTCCGCCGGCTTCCGCGCTGGCGAATATCCACTCAGTTGCACCCCCGGAAGCATTAGGATTCAGGACATCGGTCACGGGAGAGCAGGGTGTAGTGCTGGTCGAAAGAACTGGCCCCGCGCTCACCGTGCCCAGCACGCCGTCCCCGATAGCAACCTGGTAGATGGTCGGGGTCCCGCCAGTGTTGCCGCAAACATAGAGGTTTCCCGTGGCATTCGCAGAGTTCTTGTAGGTACTGTCAAAGGTCCCAATGTACATGGGACTTGGCACCGCAGTTTCGATGCTGCTGTTTCCAACCACGGCCTCGGATCCAGTCCCGCCAACAGTGAAGCTGGTGGGGATCTGGTAAACGGCAGAGCAGTCGGCTCCGGCGTTGCAGCTCAAGCTGCCATCGCTTGTCGCGAACACGTACAAAAGCTCAGAAGTGAAATCGAGAATTGGGCCTTCAACGATGCCGGGGCCACCATCGAACTCGTCGGAGAAATCCAATTGTCCGGAAGCGGTGACAGCTGCCGTCGAGGAATTGACACGATACAGGAACCCACCTTCATCGGTGACAAACACATTTCCCGACACGGAATCGTAAACCGGGCTAGCGAGAGGAGTGGGCGTGGTGGGATTCAACTGAACCGGCCAACCTCCGCCTATCACTTCAGCCGGAGGGTTAGCGAGGGTACCGTTGAATACTGGGTTGAACTTATGGAGATAGCCGGAGTCGTCTCCCACTAACGCAGTGTCGCTGGGGTAGTCGACAAAAATGGAGGAGTTGGTGTCGTTCACGAACGTGCCTGCATCGTTTAAGTTGAACACAGCCCTGCAAGGCTTGTGACAGTTGGTGTACGAACCGTGGAGAGTGACCGGATCCGGATGGGCAACAGTCTCACTGGCTGAAGCGGCCCACTTCAGAAGGACCAAGGCCGCCTGCCCCGAATTCACCTGCACAAAAGCAAGTTGCGAACCGTCGAGCGAGAACACAGGAGAATTCTGGATCGCATTGCCGGAGTCGATATAGTACGCCCAGTAGACCGAGGGCACGCTGCCAGTGCAACCGGAGTAGAGGTTGCTGTAAGCCACAATGCTGGCTTGGGTGCTCGAGCCAGCGAGGCCTGTAGGGTAGACCACGAAATCGCTGGCGCAATCGGCAGTTGTGGTGGTTAACGAGAACTTCGCGGGGTAATTCAGCGCGCCCATAGTAGCGCCGGTGCCCAGATCCTCCGACCAGAGTCCTGCATTATTGCTGGCGCCGTGGGTGTGACGCTGCAACTCGGGGACCAGGGCTTCTGCACGCTCCGCCTGCGTCACCGACACCGACTGGCGCCGGATCTGCTGCCGGTAGCGAGGATCCTGTTCAAGGCGCATGGTCTGCTCCGCAGTAGCCGGCTTGGAGAAAATAACGTGATGGTAACTCCAGTCGTCGATCGCGGGTGCGGCTTCGGAGCCCGGGGATGCCTGCCCCATTGAAACTCGAGACAAGGTTAGCGCTCCGAGAATTGAGATGCTCAACCAAAGTAAAACTTGCTGGCTTGTTCTCATTGTTCTCCCTGCTGCTTGAAGGCTGCGGCAACATCCAGAATCACAGGGGTTGACGCGCCAAACCCTCGGCCTGTCTGCACTTGGACTTTTACCTGGCTATTGAAAAATCATCATACACCTGCATGTTTTAAGCGAAGCCCAAAAATTTGGACGTGAAGAGGAAGGATTTCCACAGGCATTTCCACTCCGGAAGGCCGCCGATGGCGCGGCTCGACCGGCCAGCAGGATTTCGATCTTGGAATTGAATTACACTACGTGACTACACTTCCCTGCGATACGAGCGACTGCAGCACGAACGGTTCAAACGAATGAGACTTTCCGTGGTCATGCCGGTTTACAACGAGTGCGCCACGCTGCGGCTGGTGGTGGCAAGAGTGCTCGCCGTTCCGCTGGGCATTGAATTGATTTGCGTGGACGACGGATCGACGGACGGCTCCCGCGAGATGCTGGCGCAATTGCAGGCGGAGTATCCGCAGATTCGAACCCTGCTTCAGCCGAAGAACATGGGGAAAGGTGCGGCGCTGCACCGGGGTATCAAGGAAGCTACGGGAGACTTCGTTATCATCCAGGATGCCGATCTTGAGTACGACCCGGCAGAGTACACGGTGATGCTGGAACCACTCATCGAAGGGCGCGCCGACGTGGTCTATGGCTCGCGCTTTCTTTCTGCGCGTCCGCATCGCGTGCTCTATTTCTGGCATTCGGTGGGCAACTGGATTCTTACTCTGCTCTCAAATGCACTCACCAACATCAACCTCAGCGATATGGAGACTTGTTACAAAGCTTTCCGGCGCGAGGTCATCCAATCAATCCCGCTGGAAGAAAAACGTTTCGGATTCGAGCCTGAAATCACGGTGAAGATCGCCAAGCGCAAGCTGCGCATCTACGAAGTCGGCATCAGCTACTGGGGCCGCACCTATGAAGAGGGCAAGAAAATCCAGTGGAAGGATGGAGTGCGCGCTCTCTGGTGCCTGGTCAAATACTGCATCACCGAACCCGCGGTGGCACGCCAGGAAGGTCCATCTCCAGATGCGATCCCGATTTCGACTCGAGCTCCGCAGGGCAAGGAAGAGTAGGCTTGCGCCGGGCCATCATGAGCCACATCTGATGAGCCAGATCATGAACATCACCGACTCCGGCTTTCACATCGAGTCTCCTCTCGCCCTCCGCGAAGACGAAGTGCAACTCTGGCGAATCGATCTGGACGCGCTGGGGCCCGACGAATCCCGTTGGCAGAAAGTGCTCTCCGCCGACGAAGCGGCGCGCGCTTCGCGCTTTCACTTTGCGCGTGACCGCCAGCGCTATGTTGCCGGGCGTGCGCTTTTGAGAACAATTCTGGCCAGCTACCTGGAAACCGACGCGGGCAGCTTGCGCTTTTCTTATTCAGAGAAAGAAAAACCTTCTCTGGGACCGGAACATGCGGCCAGCAATGTCAGATTCAACCTTACGCATTCCGGCGGAATCGCCTTGTTGGCTCTCACCCGCGGGCGCGAGATTGGCGTGGATGTGGAACAGGTTCGCCACGATTTCGATCCGGGCGCCATCGCCCGGCGATACTTTTCCGCACACGAACAGAATCAGCTTGCCGATCTTCCCGCTGAGGAAAGGGTTGATGCCTTCTTCCGCTGTTGGACGCGGAAAGAGGCGTACATCAAGGCAACTGGAGACGGCTTATCGCTTCCCCTCAGCCAATTTGACGTGTCTTTTATACCGGGGGAAACAAACGCGCTGCTGGCGACTCGGCCCGACGAGTCAGAAGCCGCAAGTTGGCTTCTGCGCGAAGTACCGGCGGGACCCGGCTACGTCGCCGCCGTCTGCGTCCGAGGCCGGGATTGGAAACTGAACGACTGGTCCTCGATCTCCGCGAATTGAAGCGAAACGGAATTTGCGCTGGCCATTGTCGCAATTCTTTTCACACTCCGGGCTTGGGCGAGATTTGGCGCCTCTGGCAACCTCCAAACGTTATTCTTTTCATTTGTTTACAGCGATAGACTGGAGCCCTGACGGGCGGAGAATTGCTGCACTGTTTAGTTATTCATGAAGGGTAAATCAAGATTCCCGTAGCCGTGAGAGTGTTATTCTGTAACTAATCTGTCGGGGCTTTTCTCTCCCGTTAAGGATCCGCAAGGCGGTGGCGCGTGGCTCCGCTGAAGTCTGGGAAGCAATCCAGGCAAATACAATAAACGTAGTAGACAAGACAATTTGAGCATTTTCAGGAGGCTTAGGACTTGACCGCTTCAACCAGCCATCTCATCCCGCCGCACGGCGGAGAACTTATCGACCTTATCGCCCAGCCCAACCGAATTGCCGAATTGAAATCGCATTCGAAAGAGTGGCCGTCGTGGGATCTGACCGGCCGCCAGCTTTGCGATCTGGAGTTGCTGCTCACCGGCGGATTTTCTCCCCTGCGTGGCTTCATGACCCGCGCCGATTACGAAGGCGTTTGCCATAACATGCGTCTGGCCAACGGAACGCTTTGGCCCATGCCTGTAACTCTGGACGTGACCGAGGAATTTGCCAAGAAGCTGACGCCGGGAACCAGCAAAGTTGCGCTGCGCGACCCCGAAGGCGTGATGTTGGCAGTGTTGAACGTGGAAGAGGTCTGGCAGCCGGATCGCAAAGCCGAAGCCCAGGCGGTTTTCGCCAGCACGAGTGCAGCCCATCCTGGCGCTGACTACGCGATGAACAAGGCGAATCCCTGGTACGTGGGAGGAACTCTAGAGGGGACACAGATACCCTCGCACTACGATTTTCGTAACTCGCGCTTGACTCCGGCGGAGGTGCGGGCTGAATTCGCCCGCATAGGCTGGCGTCGAGTGGTCGCTTTCCAGACGCGCAATCCCATGCACCGCGCCCACGTCGAACTCGCATTCCGCGCCGCCAAGCAAGTCGAGGCCAGCCTGCTGATTCATCCCGTCGTGGGCATGACCAAGCCGGGCGATGTGGATTACTACACGCGGGTGCGCTGTTATCAGCTTCTGCTCTCGAAGTTCCCGCAATCGACCGCCAAACTTTCTTTGCTGCCCCTCGCCATGCGAATGGGTGGACCGCGCGAGGCCATCTGGCACGCACTCATTCGCAAGAATCACGGCTGCAGTCATTTCATTGTCGGCCGCGATCATGCCGGCCCGGGCAAAGACACCGACGGCAGGCCCTTCTACGGTCCTTATGAGGCCCAGGAAGTCTTCAAGAAACACGAAGCCGAAATCGGCGTCACCATGGTGCCTTTCAACATGATGGTCTACCTCGAGGGTCAGGACAAATACGTTCCCGACGACGAAGTCAAGAACGGGGACCGGGTGTTGAACATTTCCGGCACCGAACTTCGCCAGCGTTTGAACGAAGGCCGCGACATTCCCGGCTGGTTTACCTATCCCGAAGTTGTCTCGGAGTTGCGGCGCAGTTTCCCGCCTCGCCACAAGCAAGGCGTGACCATCTTCTTCACTGGACTTTCCGGTTCCGGCAAATCGACCATCGCCAACGTATTGCTGACGAAGTTCCTCGAAACCGGCGGGCGTCCGGTCACGCTGCTGGATGGCGATCTGGTGCGCAAGAATTTGTCTTCCGAACTGGGTTTCTCCAAGGAACATCGCGACATCAACATCCGCCGCATCGGCTACGTCGCCTCGGAAATCACCAAGAACGGCGGCATTGCCATTTGTGCGCCCATCGCGCCTTATGACGCGACCCGCAAGCACGTCCGGCAGATGATTGAGCCCTACGGAGGCTTCATTCTTGTGCACGTCGCGACCTCGGTCGATGTCTGCGAACAGCGCGACCGCAAAGGCCTGTACGCCAAGGCGCGCGCAGGGATTCTCAAAGAATTCACCGGCATCTCCGATCCCTACGAAGTTCCAACCGATGCCGAAGTCGTCATCAACACGGGCGACTTGTCGGCGGAAGAAGCAGCGCAGGAAATTATTTTGCATCTCGAAAGGGAAGGCTTTATCGGAACTGCCGCGGAGTCGATTTAGTTCGCTCCGGACTGTCCTCGTAAACATGGATCTGCGAACATGGATCTGCTGATCAAAAGCTTGGTGGGTTTTGGAGTCGGGGCCCTCATCGGAATGACGGGGGTCGGAGGCGGTGTTCTGCTGCTCCCGATCCTCATTTTTGGTTTGGGCGTGCCCCCCATGCTGGCCGTAGGCTCCGACGCGCTTTTCAACTTTGTTACCAAGATCGGCGCCAGCGCGGTCCACCTGCGAAAAGGCACAGTGCGGCTCAAGGTAGTCGCGGCGCTAGCCATCGGCAGCGCACCGGGTTCTTATCTGGGCGTAAGCTTTCTGGTTCACTTGCGAAACACCTACGGCAATTGGGTCAACCACTTCATCACGGTTGCGGTGGGAGTTTTGCTGATTTGCATTCCGACTTTCCTGTTCTTCCAGAAAAAAATTGAAGATCGGGCTGCGGCGAAGCCGCCGACCATGAAGTCCTTCGCCTGGATGTCGCTCATCGGCCTGGTAGCCGGTTTTCTTGTCGGCATCACCTCAGTCGGCTCCGGCAGCATCGTCATGATGATGCTTCTGCTGTTCTACAGCTTTCAGCCGAAGGTGATGGTCGGGACCGATATTGTTCACGCCCTCATCCTCACCGGCGTAACCAGCCTTCTCCATTTTCGGATGCACAATATTGACCTCCATCTGGTGGGAGCACTCGTAATCGGTTCGATTCCAGGAGGACTGTTCGGTTCCTACATCAGCACGCGGGTCCCGGTTCCGTGGCTGCGCCGCATTCTTTGCGCAGTATTGCTGGCGACGGGCGCGCGCATGTTAATGGCTTAATCAGACCATGGATTCAAATTCATACGCACAAATATTGGAGCGCATTCACTCCGCGCTGGAAGCTGCCCGCAAAGTTTTTGCCCGCTTCACGCCGGGCGCGATCGAGGCGGAATACAAGATCGGGCACGATCCCGTCACCGAAGCGGATCGCGCGTTGGACGCGGTTCTGCGCAAGGAACTGCTGCGCAGCGGAGAAGGCTGGCTGTCGGAAGAAAGTGTGGACGATCCCATCCGGCTGCAGCGCTCTCGCGTCTGGGTGGTTGATCCCCTCGATGGCACGCGCGAGTTTGTGCAAGGCATTCCCGAGTTCTGCGTCTCGATAGGATTTGTCGAGAATGGTCGTCCCGTCGCCGGAGGAATTTGCAATCCTGCCACGAATGAAATCTTTCTCGGGTCGGTCGAATCGGGAGTCACTTATAACGGCAAACCCGCGCAGCCGAGCCAACGCAAAACTCTGGAGGGCGCCCTGATTCTCGCCAGCCGCAGCGAAGTGAAGCGCGGCGAATGGAAGGCGTTCGAGAATTCGGGTTTCAAGATTCGCCCCATGGGTTCGGTCGCCTACAAACTCGCGCTGGTTTCCGCAGGGCTGGCAGACGTTACCTTCACTCTGACGCCGAAGAACGAATGGGACGTAGTAGCCGGCGCGGCCCTCGTGCAAAGCTCCGGCGGCTTTGTCAGCACGCTGGAGAAAACCAACCTGATCGCCAATCGCCGCGATCCGCTGCTCTCAGGTCTGCTGGCCAGCGGACCGTTCTTGAAAGACAAGCTGCTTTCCCTGGTTGAGCCGCACATCGGGCTGGCCCAATCGTCGATAGAAAAGTAAACCTCACTCCCGTCCAAACTTTCACTTGCTCCCAGCCCGCATCGGTGTTATTTCTGTCTCTCTTTAGTTTCCAATGAGAAGCCTAATACGGAATCAAGCACCTGGCCTCGGAGCGCCTGATTGCCTGACCCAAACGCAGACGCCGACCGACTAGGCCAAATCTCATTCGTCACTTCCAGCGCCTCGAAGGCCGGCGCTGAAGATCCCAACCGCCCCAAGCGCGTTCTCGGCTTCCGCGATCTGGTTTTGTTCTACGTAGTCACCGGAATCAGCCTGCGCTGGATCGCCACGGCCGCCGCCGCCGGCCCCAGTTCCATCGTCATCTGGATTGGCGCATGGCTCTGCTTCTACACTCCTCTCGCGCTTTCCGTGCTTGAACTGTCTTCCCGTTATCCCGCCGAAGGCGGTCTCTACGTCTGGAGCAAGCGTGCCTTCGGAGACTTCTCCGGCTTCATGTCTGCCTGGACGTACTGGACCAGCAACCTCCCGTACTTCCCTGCCGTCCTCTATTTCGCTGCCAGCAACATTCTCTTCATGCGCCAGAGCGCGTGGGAGCATCTCTCGAACAACGCCACCTTCTACATCGTCTTCTCTCTGCTTACGCTGGGCGCAGCGACGATGATGAACATCATCGGCCTCGACGTCGGCAAATGGCTAAATAACGTCGGCGCACTCGCCATGTGGATTCCGGTGGGCATCGTCATCGTGCTGGGATTGATTGCGTGGCATCGCTACGGGTCGGCCACTTCGTTCACTGTGCACACGATGAAGCCCGGCACGCACCTCAACGACTTAATTTTCTGGTCGGTCCTGACGTATGCCTTCAGCGGTTGCGAAACCGCTTCCTTCATGGGAGAAGAGATCAAGAATCCCCGCCGCTCCATTCCCTTCGCCCTACTCTTCGGCGGCGTGACAGTAGCGTTTTGCTACATCGTAGGAACCGCCGCCATACTGCTGGCATTGCCCTCAACCGAAGTCAGCAGCCTGCAGGGACTGGTGCAGGCCATCTCGAAAACCTCGATGCGCCTGGGCTTTCCCGGCGTGTTGCCGGTCGCGGCTTTTCTGATCGCCCTAAGCAACATCGGCGCGGCAGGGGCCTACCTTGCCGCAGTCGCGCGCCTTCCCTTCGTCGCCGGCATTGATCGTTTCCTGCCACCGGCGTTTGGCAAATTGCATCCGCGCTGGAAAACGCCATGGGTCGCTCTGCTGACCCAATTCTTTCTAGGTGCACTCTTCATTTTTTTGGGCCAGGCCGGGACCAGTGTGAAGGGAGCCTACAACGTGTTGGTCAGCCTCGGTGTGATCGTGAATTTCATTCCGTACTTGTATCTGTTCGCCGCCATGATCAAACTGCAGCGCGACCCCGCCGGACCGGACGTAATCCGCGTGCCCGGAGGCAGCACGGTCGCCAAACTGGTCGCCATGCTCGGATTGGTCACGACCGGGGCGACGATTGTTTTCTCTGTGATTCCCCAACCCGACGAGCCCAACAAACCGCTGGCGCTGCTAAAAATTGTGGGAGGAACCGCTGCGCTGCTACTGCTCGGCGTCTGGATTTACGTGGTCGGAAAGCGCAGGGCAGTCCGCGAAAAGATGACCTGACCAATCTTCAGTTCGCTTGTCTGCCTTCCGGATGTTCGTACAGGTCCTTTTCGGACAGCACCGGAGGTCCCGCAGGCTTCATTCCAGCACGCGAAACTGCGCCGAACATTGGGCCACGCGCGCGAATCACGGGTGCGAAACTCATGAATCCGATTTTTGGAACGATATCGTCGTAAATAGCTTCCATGCCGCCGCGACGCAGGTAAGTTTCGTGCCAGAAACCGGTGCCGCCGGAATCCTTCAAAAAGTTCTGCCACCATTCGCGGTGCGGATCCGAGCGCGTCCACTTCAGTAGTGACTCCTGATCGCGCCAGTATTGGCGCATGCCGGCATGCATGGGGAAAAAGGAAAAGATGAAATTTTCGTGCAACAGCAATCCGTCGGGATGGGCGGAAACCGAGGAAGAGATCTTTGGTCCGAATCCGAGCAGCGTCTTGATTCCAGCAATGCGATTTACGCGCATGCCAAGGTAGATGACGACAAGTTCGGGATAGCCCGAAAGATCAACCGTCCGTCGCTCGACGCGCGTAGGCATAAATAAAAAACACCGATCGCCGATTTTACACCGGCGTCGCCGTCTTCCGCGCTGGATTGAAAAATGGCAGCGCAGTCACCTTAACATTCGTCTTCAACCGGATCGCCTCGATCGTGATCTCCATCTGCAACTGCGTCCCCAGCTTCGAATGCTCAGTCTCGACGCTAGCCAGCGCAATCATCTTCTTCAGAATGGGCGACCAACTCGTGGTGGTGGCTTTACCAACTTGCTTTTCCCCTGAGTATAAAGGCACAGCCACGCGCGAAGCCTGGCTCGGCGCGGCCGGAGTCAGCCCGTAACGCTCATAGAGCGCTTCCACGTCGGTCCAGTCCACTTCCACGCCGACCAGCTGCCGAGATACACCATTCTTCGCATCCAACTCCAACGCGCGCTTGCCAATGAAATTCTCTTTCTCCAGATGCACCATCTTGCCAAAGCCCAACTCATACGGCGAATACTTCTGCGACGGAATCAGAGCCTTCTTCGAACTCGAGTAATCCACTTCGATCAGCAGCAACCCTGCTTCCACGCGCGCCACATCCAGTGCCAGCATGCCCGCTGCGTGCAAATCAAACTGCTTTCCTTTTTCCGCCAGCGCATCCCACACTTTCACCGCGTCATTGGCTTCTTTTAGTGGAACCCATATTTCATATCCCAGATCGCCGGTATACCCAGTCCGCGAAATGTCTACCGGCACGCCCGCAATCTTGCCGCGAGTCACGCGAAAATATTTCAAATTCGCAATGTCGGCGTCAGCAACAGTTTTCAAAAGCTTCGCAGAAGTCGGCCCCTGCAAAGCCAGGGCCGCAACTTTCTCGGAAATATCCTCGACCTGCACATCCATATTCAGGCCGTTCTGCCGGAACCAGCGCAGGCTCGGATCAGCCGCCGTCCAGCGATAAACATTTTCCTCCAGCCGCGAAATCGTTCCGTCATCGATGACCTTGCCGTCTTCATCGCACCAGCAGCAATAAATCACCTGCCCCACTTTCACTTTGTTGATGTCGCGCGTGATCACGCGGTTCACCAGCCGGGTCGCGTCTTTCCCGGTAATCAAGTACTTGTAGAGCGGCGAGATATCGATAAGGGCCGCCGCATTGCGAATGGCGTTGTACTCGTGCTCGTGATGCACCTCATACACGCTGACCGTGTAGTATCCCGACCACTCGCGGTAATTCAAGCTGTGGCAGAGCGGAAAAGTTCTCTCGTGAAACGCAGTTCCAATGGGCAAAGGAGTGGCCTCGAAAAGAAATAGGTCGAAGCCGGATTATACTTCAGACCCCTCATCAAAGGCGTCATCCCGAAGACCCGCGTTCGTCGGCGGGACGAGGGATCTCCCGCGCCACGAATCTCCAGGGCGACCAATCTTGCAGACAAAACATCGCATTCCCGATAGAATAGCGATTCGATTCATGCGCTTACTCACATCAATCTTATCGAACGCCCTCCGCAGCTGGAGCGTCCTTCCCAGCGGCCTCTAATACGCGCACCCCGAAACTGCGCTAATATTCCTCGTCCCCATTCTGAATCTGCAAGCAAACACCTAAGGCTAAAAGCTATGCCCAATTCATACGACGTAATCGTAATCGGCGGTGGCCACAACGGCTTGGTAAACGCCGCCTACCTCGCTCGCGCCGGAAAGAAAGTCCTGGTGCTCGAACGCCGCCACATTCTGGGCGGCGCGGCGTGCACCGAAGAGGTCTTTCCCGGCTTCAAGTTTTCCGTCTGCTCTTATGTCGTGTCACTCCTGCGACCGGAAATCATCCGCGACCTCGACCTGCCGCGCCACGGCCTCGAGATTCTTCCGCTCGATGGCACTTTCACCCCTATGCCCAGTGGGGATTACTTATGGCGCGTGAACGACCACGGCAAGACTCATCGCGAGATCGCGCGCCACTCTCGCGTCGACGCCGAGGCCTACGACGAATTCGGCAAAGCCATGCAAGCCATGTGCCGCTTCGTGAAGCCGATTCTCAGCATGGTTCCGCCCGACCCGAACACGTTGAACCCGCGCGAACTGATGAAGCTGCTCTTCATCGGACGCCGCTTCCAAGGCATGTCGAGCTACGACAAATACAACCAAGTCCAGCTCATGACCATGAGCGCGATAGATTTTCTTGATCAATGGTTCGAGACGGATGTTCTTAAAGCCACGATGTCCGCTTCCGGCATCATCGGCACGTTCCTAGGTGTGCGCTCGCCCGGCACAGCCTATGTTCTGCTCCATCACTACATGGGAGAAATTGACGGCGCTTTTCGCGCCTGGGGCTTCGCGCGCGGAGGCACCGGCGCAATTTCAAACGCCATCGCCGACGCCGCCCGCGAAGCCGGAGTCGAGATTCGCACCCAAGCCGCCATCGCGAAAATCATCGTCAAGGACGGCAAGGCGAAAGGTGTTGTCCTCACCAACGGCGATGAAATTTATGCCGAAACAATTTCTTCCAGCGTCGATCCCCGCCTCACCTTCAACAAGTTCATAGAAGCCGAGCACTTGCCCGCCGACTTCCTCGAAGATATCAACCGCTTCAAATATCGCGGATCTTCCGGCAAGGTGAACATGGCGCTCGATGCGCTGCCGAACTTCAAAGCCATGCCCGGCCCCGGCGCGCACCTGCGCGGAGCAATCTCAATTTCCCCAAGCGTCGAATATATGGAGCGCGCCTACGACGACGCCAAGTACGGCAATTTCTCGCGGAAGCCTTATATCGACATGGTCATCCCATCGCTCACCGATCCTTCGGTCGCGCCGCCGGGCAAGCACGTGCTCTCCTGCTTCGTGCAGTACGCGCCCTACAAACTGCGCCCCGGCTTGAACTGGGACGATCAGAAGGAAGCGTTCGGCGACACGGTGGTCAACACGATCGCCGAGTACGCGCCAAACATCAAAGACATCATCCTGCACAAGCAAGTCATCACACCGCTCGATCTCGAACGTGAATGGGGTTTGAGCGAAGGCAACATCTTCCAAGGCGAGCTTTCTTTGGAGCAACTCTTCTTCCTGCGTCCAGCGCCGGGCTACGCGCGCTTCCGCACCCCCATCCAGAATCTCTACATGTGCGGTTCGGCCACGCATCCCGGCGGCGGCATCATGGGCGCACCCGGACGCCTCGCAGCTCTCGAAATTCTCAAAGACATCAAGGGAGCGGCCTAACCATGCCGGAGATGAAGCGAGACATCGTCATCATCGGCGGCGGCCACAACGGGCTGGTCACCGCGTTCTACCTGGCCAAAGCGGGATTCAAGCCGCTCGTGCTAGAGCGCCGCGCCCAAGTCGGCGGGGCCGCGATCACCGGTGAATTTCATCCCGGCTTCCGCTGCTCCACGCTCGCACACACGGCCGGCCCCATTCGTCCAGACATCGTCCGCGACATGCAACTGGAAGAACATGGCCTGAGGCTGATCACGCCAGACACGTGCGTCACCGCACTCTCGCCCGACGGTCGCGCCCTTTCGCTCTATCAGGACGAAAACAAGTCCGCGCAATCGATCAGCGCCTTCTCGCAAAAAGACGCGACGAAGTATCCCGAGTTTGAAAAATCTCTGGGAAAGATCAGCAAAGTAATCGCCGAAGCGCTTGCTGCTACTCCACCGGATATTGACCGCCCCAGCGGCGGCGATCTCTGGAGCATGCTCAAGACCGGCCGCGCCCTGCGCAACCTCGGCAAGCGGGATATGTACCGCGTCCTGCGCTGGGGACCGATGGCCGTAGCTGATCTGGTAGCAGAATATTTTGAGACTGAATTATTGCGCGCCGTCATCGCTGCGCGTGGAATCTTCGGAACTTTCCTCGGACCATGGTCAGCCGGCAGCAGCCTGCAGTTGCTGATCCGCGCCGCCGGCGATTCTCATCCCGCGGGCTCAGCGTTCTTCGCCGCCGGAGGCATGGGCGCACTCACTCAAGCCATGGCTTCCGCCGCCAAGGCTGCCGGAGCGGAGATTCGCACCGCGGCTGAAGTCATCGAGATTCGCGTGAAAGACGGCGCCGCGACCGGCGTGCTGCTCTCGACTGGCGAAGAAATCAACGCTAATGCCGTGATCTCCAACGCCGACCCCAAACGCACGCTGCTCAAACTCACCGATCCCACCCATCTTTCCCCTGACTTCGTGCAAAAGCTGCAGCATTACCGCGGCAACGGCACGGTTGCGAAAGTGAATCTTGCACTCTCCGGCCTGCCTACTTTCACCGCCTTGAAAAACGGAGACGCTGCCGCGCTCAAAGGACGCATTCACATCGCCCCCGAAATCGACTACCTCGAGCGCGCTTTCGACGAATCGAAGTACGGCAACTTCTCGCGCCAGCCCTATCTCGAAGTCACAATCCCATCGCTGACCGATCCCACGCTGGCGCCCGCCGGCAAACACGTGATGTCGATCTACATGCAATACGCGCCCTACAAGCTCAAAGGCGACTGGGAAGATCAACGCAAAGCCCTGGGTCAAACCGTGGTGCAGACGCTCGCACAATATGCGCCCAACTTGCCAGAGATGATCCTGACACACCAAATCATCACGCCGCTTGATCTGGAAGAAGTCTACGGACTAACCGGCGGCCAGATCTTCCACGGTGACCTGGCACTCGACCAGTTCTTTACCATGCGTCCGCTGCTCGACTGGGCACGCTACAAGACGCCGATTGAAAAATTGTTCTTGTGCGGTAGCGGTACGCACCCCGGCGCGGGGCTAACCGGGGGTTCCGGCGCCAACGCCGCACGTGAGATTGTGAAGGCGCTGAAGAAGTAGCTTTGGTTCAGTAGAGGATAATTTCCGTGAGCAACGCGATAGAAAACTTACAGTCCGCCCAAAAACGGGCAATGGAGGGTCGCCCAAAGGTCGGTGGATTCCCGTATCTTGCCGAAACTCTGCGGCGAGCCGGTGTAACCCGCAATCTCTGGTACTTGCCGGCGTGTCAGAGTCTATATCTAACCGGGAACGGGCCGGTCGTGACAGTAGGCACACCATTGTCCTCGGGCACGGTTGACGTGCCTCCATTCAACCGCGAAGCCCTGATCGCTGCATTGCGCACCGACCAGGCAGGCAAGAGTACGTTTCCCGAGTTTCTCGCGGCGAGTTGGCGCGCCGGTGTTGTGCGTTACGATGTCGATCTCATCGCGCGCAAGGTTGCCTATTACGGCTGCAACGGTGAGGAGTATATCGAGGACTATCCAGCAGTCGAGGTGCGATAACCTCACCCGGAACACCCCCTCTGAGATCACTGGAGGAAGACGGAAGAAAGCCGACCGAATTGGAAGTTCACTATGCACAATTCCGCCATCCTCCTCGTTTCCTGCCCCGACGCCAAAGGCGAAGTCGCCACCATCGCCGACTTCGTCTATCGCCATGGCGGCAACATCCTGCACGCCGACGAGCACGCCGACGAAGAATCCGGACTCTTCCTGATGCGCGTCGAGTTCGATCCCAAAGATTTCGACATTGATCTTCCTGATAAAGATCTCACCGATAGAGACCTAACCGATTTCAGCAAACATTTCTCACCCGTCGCAGAAAAGTTTCAAATGAAATGGCGGCTGGCGCAGTCCTCGCATCGCCCGTGCATGATCATTCTGGTCTCGAAGTACGATCACTGCCTGGTCGATCTCCTCTACCGCCAGCAGAGTGGCGAACTCGCCTGCGAAATCCCGCTGATCATCTCAAACCACCCCGATAATCAGTCCATTGCCGATTTCTACAAAATCCCTTACAACGTTATCTCGATAACAAAAGACAACAAGCAGCAGGCCGAAGCACAGATCCACTCGCTGATCGAAACCTGCAAAGCCGATTTCCTGGTCCTCGCCCGCTACATGCAGATTCTCTCCAACGACTTCGTCAACCGCTACCCGCAGCGCATCATCAATATTCACCATTCGTTTCTGCCCGCCTTCGTCGGAGCCCGGCCCTACCATCAGGCCTTCGAGCGCGGCGTCAAGCTGATCGGCGCAACCAGTCACTACGTCACCGAAATCCTCGACGACGGTCCCATCATCGAACAAGATGTAGTTCGCGTCTCCCACCGCGACACTGTCGAAGACCTCATCCGCAAAGGCCGCGACCTCGAGAAAGTCGTCCTCTCTCGCGCCGTCCGCTGGCACGTTGAGAACCGTGTACTTCTTTACGGCAATAAGACTGTCGTGTTTTGAAACACAGCCCCTGCCCACGCGGAAGTCCATGTACTTCCGGAAAATAAAAACCAGCGTGGTAGTCCCGCTCCGGTAGTAACTTGCGGTACCCAGTGACTTTCGTCTTTACTTGAACAGCAGTAAAGAATTCCCCCAATCGACGGGGAGGATCTCGCTCGCGGAGCGTCTCTTTGGCCGAGGACCTTAAGTTTGAGCTGGCGATCCTGGCAACAGTCCAGGGTTTTTATCAAAAACTGTTACGCGACTCGCTCGGCGGAGACGTCCCTATTCCGAGCGGGCTCGATGAGGTCTCGCTTCGCCACTCCGAAGGCGACCTGCCGGAAACACTTTCCCGGATGTATCGCTGGCTGCACCTGCTCGACATGGCCATCACCCCTGCCATGCTGCGTCAGGCGCTCACTCCGGACACGGATTCAGAGGTCGCCGAGGCTCTGCTTCGCTACTTCGTTCGCCGCCGCGAGGCCAGCGAAGTCAACCGCGACAAGACCGATCTGATTGCGACATTCCTTTACCGCCATCCTCGAGTGCAGGGTCAATGGCAGCAGCACGGCTACGGGCTGGACGGAGCGCTGCCGCTTTCTCCGTTTGAAATCGCCCTGATCGAGATTCTCGCCGATACCGACGTGCCCTCGCTGCCCGAAGAGCACGTGCAGTTGCTGCGCAACTTCGATCCCCTGCGCGAAGAAATTGCCCGCTATCGCGACTTCAATTCATTGATCGATTCCGGCATTGTTTCGCGTGTGCGCGAACTAAAGCGCTGGCTCGATGCTTCCTTTTATCATCCCGGCGTGTTGGCCACGGTCGCCGCGCACAATGCCGCGTTCGGCGCGCGCTTTGACCAGCTTTTTACCAAGGCTCTGGGTGAGATCAAACAATTCGCGCAGGCTCTCGATGAAATGGGAGGCAGCATTCTAAGCACGGTCGATGGCGTGGAAGTCACCGTCGAACATGTGGCCGCGATCGAGCAGAAAGAAATGCTCCAGGCCGACTACAACGGCGCGCTGGAAAAATTTCGCCGTGTGTCGCGCTTGAAAAAGGAATTGGACCGCCGCCCGCCCATTCGCCGGTCGCTGCTCGCTCCTGCCGAAGGGGACAAACCGCGAGCTTCCCGCGGATCGGCTGCCGCTGCCAAACCTGCCCGGGTTGCCGCGACCAAAGCGCCCGTCGCAGCTCAGGCGTTCCAGCCTCCGGCGATTACGGCGCAGCAAATCTCTGCCGAAGAAAGCAAGCTGCGGCGCGTCGAGGAATCGATTCGCGTTTTCGTTCGCGTGGCCGATCCTAAATATCGCCAGATCGTGCCGATGCGGTTCTTTAATCTCACGCTCACCGCGCCCGAAGCCGAAGCCTACAACGCCAGCTTCCTCGAAGAGAAAAGCCTTCGCGCCGATGTTGCCCGCACCTTGATCCGCCTGGTTTCATGCGTGGCCCGCGTCAACACCGAACTCGAAGAACTCAAACGCAGCCAGAGTATGTCCTCGCTGTGGAAGCTCCACGCCGATGCGCTGGTAGTCTTGCTCGATGTCGCCAGCACCACCACCGAAGAGGCCGCGGGCGTAGCCAAGTCCGCCGAAAGTAAAGACGCCGCGTCTGCTAAAGCCATCCGCGAAACCGTGCAGAAACTGCGTGAGCGCTCTGATCTGGCCGTGAAAGCTCTGGCACATCCCGGTAGCTAGAAGCAGTTCGCACTCGCCGCTGCCAAATGTCTATGAAAATTGCCCCGGAACCTCACGCTTTTTTCGTGAGTACCGCGCGAATTCGCCGCGCGACGATCTCGTCCTCGCCGGGCTGCAGCATCCACACTCCAACCACCAGTGTGTTTGCGTCCGCTGGGATGCCCTGGTTGGGCTTTTGACCCGTGTTCGGGTTCAGCTCAATCGAAGGTGTTTCCCTACGCAGAGCTTCGACAATCTGAGTAGTGGTGATGCCAGTGACCGCGGGATCGAAGCGTATGAGGAGATGGGGAACGTGGTTGGCAATCCTGGGAATCACCGTCTCCGTTCTAACTGAAGGGATGCCCTTCATCGCACTTGCGATGAGATCCGCTCGCTTCTGGTAATCGCCTTGCATCGACTCTTCGGTGTGCGAGAGAACCCAGTCGACGGCGGCCACCATGCCCACAATCTGTTCCTTGGCCACCTTCATGCCGCGACCGATTCCGTCTCCCGGATTGTTGTTCTCCTGAGCTAGGTCGGTCAAGACCTTACGGCCAAGAAGCAGCCCTGCGTTTTGGGGACCGCGCATTCCCTTGCCCCCAGAAAACGCGACAAGATCGAAACCCATGCCGGTGTACTTCCACAGATTCGAGATCGGAGGCATGTCAGCAGCCGCGTCCAGGTGGCACGGAATCTTGTACTCGTGCGCCACTCGCAACCACTCTTCTCGACCAATCTGTGCGCTGCCTGCCACTCCATCCTCATCTTCCGCAGCATTGAAAAAATTCGTCATCACCGCGTTGCCCGCGGCGCACGCGCGCTTATAGTCGTCGAGCGTCACCACCTCCGTCACCCGCGCCCCGCAAAGATACATAGCGCGGTCATACTCATAGCGGTGCGCGCGCTGCACGATCACCTGATTCTTCTTACCGTCGATGGCCTGCGGCATGTCCAGAATAGTGATGTTGTTGGCATACTGCAGGCAAGCGGCCGTCGCCAGGCTGATCGCTCCTGAGGCTCCCGAAGTCACCACCGCCCCTTCGCACTTAAGTCGACGCGCGATGTACTCGCCTGCCTTCTGTTGCAAATCATGCAGACGGACAGGATGGAGCGCAGCCTTCTGCACTGCAGCTAAAACCTCCGGGGGCATGCAGGCGGCCGTCAGCGTGGTATAGGTTCCGGCAGCGTTGATAATCGTGGGGACCCCGAGCTTGGCATAATAGTCCTCACCATCCGCCGACGCGTCGGGCGATGAAAGAGCCTTGGCCGAGGAAACCAGAGGAGCCGCGCCTAAAGCTGCGGCGAGCGAACTGGCCCAGCGAAAGAAACGGCGGCGGGAGAGAACACCCGCTTGGGGTTCAGTCAATGCTGACATGCTGGTCGCTCCTGATGTCGGGCAATTTGCAAAACAACAACATTATCGCCCATACCGTGTCCCCGCGCTGCGGGATTCGCTCAGCACGGTGACACCCGAACCGTCGCAGCTTAGACCTGTTGACGCAGGTTGGGACGCAGTGTGAGCGAGCCGTCATCGTTCAGCTTCTGGTGACAAGCCCAGCGCACGGGATAGCGCATTCTCTTCACTTCGATCTCAGCTCTAAGTTTCAATCCTTTCCAATCGCTGACTCCTGGAAGCACGAACTGGGCCTGCCGTATCTTCCCCGGCAACGGGTAACCGGCATCGAGACAACCACTCTTGAGCACCTTTCCGTCCTCGCTCTCCACGGTCACTCTTAATATGCCCGGCACGCCGGCGATTCCGTCGTTGGCGAAACCGACGATCAGCCCTGTCGAACCATCATTCTTATAGCTCCAGATAAAGGACGGCCTCACGCGATAGCCGATTCGGCGATTGATCCGGTCGAACGCTGCCGGATAAGCCTGGTAGTAGGTCATCAGATTTTTGGCGTTGATCTGATGAAAGTTCCAAAGCGACCAGTAATTCGCCCCAATATCAATTACGTGGTCGATCATGTTCTCCGCCGGAGATATCCCCTCTACTGCGGCGTTGGGATCAGGAGGTTTCCCCGGAAGCCCCTGCTCAAGCAATGCGGCGGTCCACGGCGGGCGATTGCTGAGCGCTTCAATCTGCTCGTTCTCAATGAAAATGGTATCGCTGCGAATCCAATTGTTACTGCGGACCGTGCGGTCCAATAGTTCTGAATTGCCCACGCGGCTAAAGTCCGGTTGAGTATTCGTGAGTAGTGGAGTTCTCTTGAAGTTTTCGAGCTGCACTTCGAGCATGTTCACCCATGTGCGTTCCGCAGTCTGGTAATCAGGAAAAGGATTGTTGGCAAATGGCCAGGTGTGCCCTTCGCCCCAAAAGCCATACATGAAGGTATCGATATATTCGACCAGCGGATTGCCATCGAACTCGGCGGCCAATTGTCCAACCAGCTCTTTGAATGCCTGCTGAAAAAAAGGATGGTCATACCGCGGCTGATAACGCGAATGCGGGTTCTGCAAAAATCTCTTACCCTCAGCGGCGCTTTCCTGATCGCTAACCACCAGATCAACTTTCGGAACTTTTTCGAGGACGAAATCCGGCAACGCCGCTTCGTGCGTATAGTCCGGAGCGCACATCTGAACCCGCAATCCGACCCGCTTGTTGTTCTTCTTCGCCAATTCAAAAACTAGCTTCACATAATCGGGCAGCTCCAGACGTCCCGGTCGCGGCTGCACTTCTCTCCAAGTCGGACGGATATAAAGCTGCTGGCCCAGCGGAAATCGAACCAGGTCTTCGATCGCCTGCGGAATATTGTCTGACTTGATTTCCTCCGTGCCGCTGTCTGCCGTGATGTAGGTGACCAGCCCTTTGCCGTAGTTCGGCACGACTTCTTCCGAAGCGGTCGTGGTCATCACCACATCGTCCGTAGGAATAACGGCGTCAGGCGGGTATTGCGGGAACGGACCCTGATTGAGGCGATCGGTGACCTGAGGACCGGAGCCGAAGTCGTAGCTTCCCCAGTTGTGGGCGGGAACCTTGGCCTGCGCTTTACCGATCCCAAGTTGTGAAGCTACAGCAACAGCGGCGGTACTTTTTAGAAAGTCTCTACGCTGCATCGAGAATTATCTCCTGCTCGTGGTTTGAATTCTGCTGGGCGCTTGAGCACGAAGTCCCAGACAGAAAATCTCAGCAAAAGAGTTGTGATTCTAGCAGGTGTCTGGAATACGGGAAACTCAGATCGCTCGTGGTTGCGGACGTCCTACTTCGCGGCTTCGCGGCTTGCAGGCCGAAGGGTGAGTTTCCCCTTGTGTGGCGAGGTTGCTACTGTCCCATCCCCGTGAGCCGGGCTGCGTCTTGCATCATCGAGAGTCGTCGCTGCTGCTGGTCCAGCATGTCCTGCATGTGCGCCAGGCGTTCCATCTGAATCGACTGATAGCGGTTCACCGGCGTGTCGTACTGTGCCGTACCGACCGCCGCATGCATCGACTGATTTACGCGGTCGATGCGCGTCTTCAGATCGGCAATCCGCGCTTCCTGATCCCGAATCCGCGCCTTCCACTGCTCGCCGGCGCGGTATTCGGCCACCACTCGCTGATTTGCCCGCTGCTCCGAGTAACTGTCTACAGAGCGCCTCACGCCGGATACCGTTGTCATCGGCTCGACGGACTCCGGGATTCCCGACGGGGCCGAGGGAAGATCCTGATTCGTAATTATTTTGGGCTTCGCTCCGGCTGCTTCCTGCTCCTGCTGTTTCGCACGGTTCGCCCGAGCAATGTCGGCCAGCGAATCCCCGGCCTGAGACTGGGACTGCGCTAACGCGGCTGCATTCAGTAATAGTCCGATAAAGAAAACCCGCCAAGCCAGTCGCTGCATAGGTCCTCCCGGAGCCGTTCTGCTCCCTATTAGGAGAACCCAACGCAGTGCATGCTGTCGCATCCCAAAGGTGTAATCCGCGCCTGACGAAAGGCACCAGCCTGAGGTGACCATAGTTTCCGGTCTCCAGCTTCCAGCTCCTAGATTCTTTCGCGAACAGGCGGCTGCGGGATTTCGCAGGGCGGACAGCCAAAAGCCTGCCCCGAAGCGGCCGCAGGGGCGGCCATCCCTATATGGGCGCTGCATTTCACGGCTAGGGTCTCTTGACTCGTCTGGCGACTTCGGCGCCGAACATCCCGAAATGCCTCTCGTTGTCGGTATAGATGGTCTCTGCCCTGGCTTTGATGGCACACGCTGCAAGGAGCGCATCGTAGATCGTCGCACCCACGATTCCGATCGCCGACGCCTGTCGAATGGCCGCCAAGTATTCCGCACTTTCGAGCGAGACGATTGTGAGGTGATCTTCGATGTCGCTAAGGAAAAGGAGTGCTTGCCCGGAGCTTGCCCGAAATACACCCGGCAAGCGCGTCACTCCGGCATAGACCTCGGCGAGGCTATGAGCGGCACAGCATGCGATTCGTTTATTGGACGGAGCGTAAGCAGCCAGACAGCGGTCGTGATCCTCGTGGTCTTCCACAAAAGC
>JBAWCJ010000007.1:0-11846 GCA_049590215.1 Candidatus Sulfotelmatobacter sp.
ATTGAGGATTATCCCTCGCATTACAGCGCTTCCAATCGCCGCAAACATCGGTGGTTGCGCGGGGACTGGCAAATTGCGGAATGGCTGACGTCGCGCGTGCCCGACGAATCAGGCGCTCGCGTCGCGAATCCAATCTCGCTCGTTTCCCGCTGGAAGATCCTCGACAACCTGCGGCGCAGTCTGGTGGAGCCGGCCACATTTCTGCTCTTCCTGTTTGACTGGCTAGTTCCTGGTGAAAGAGCGTTGCGCTGGACCCTCGCAACAGTTCTGATTTTGATCATTCCGTCGTGGTTTGAATTCGCATTCGCGCTGGTGCGCGCTGCGGTCGAACGCAAAATGTCGGTTGCGCGTGAGGCCGTGGCCGCGTTCTACGCGGCCAACTTCTCCGTATTGCTGAACCTGGTATTTCTCGCGCATCAGACCCTGCTCTCGCTCGATGCCGTGGCGCGGGCGCTGGTGCGGCGAAAGGTGACCCGCGAGCGGCTGTTGGAATGGGAGACGGCAGCGCAGGCCGAACTGGGCACTCGCCAGACTGTGCTCGACCGGTATCTCGATTGGATGCCTTTCTTCGCCGTCGGCCTGGGCCTGCTGGTCTGGCTGGTGCGGCCGCACTCTCTGATCGCCGCCATTCCTATTCTTGTTCTCTGGGCTGGCAGCAAAGCGGTTGCCCTTTGGCTGAATGAGTCGCCGGTTGTTTCTAAGGACGCTTTATCGCGGCAGGACAGATTGTTTCTACGCCGGGCCGCTCTTTACACCTGGAGGTATTTCGCCGAGTTCTGTACGGGAGAGCACAACTGGCTGATCCCGGACAACATTCAAGAGGAGCCGCCCGCAGTTGCAGCACGGATTTCTCCGACCAATCTCGGTCTCTTGCTCAACGCGCGGCAGGTTGCGGTCGAGCTTGGATATCTGACAGTTCCTGAGCTGACGGTCTTGACGGAGCGAACTCTGACTACGGTATCGCGTCTTGTAAAGCATCGTGGCCATTTGCTGAACTGGTACGACACGCGCACGCTCGCGCCGCTGACGCCTCTGGTCGTTTCCTCTGTCGACAGCGGCAATCTGCTGGCTTCTCTTTGGACGCTGCAACAAGGCTGCCTGGATCGCATTCGTCAGCCACTCCTCCATCGGCGTCTGGCGGAGGGACTGTTAGACCATCTCCGGGTTCTGGCCGAGGCAGGCGTATTTCCGCGGAAGCAACTGGCCGAATATGAGGCGAAGTTCCGAGAGAAAAGCTGGCTGCTCTCCATCCTCGAGCTGCGAGAAGAGGATCTGGAGAGTTGTTTCATTTTCGGCCGCCCCGCTCCCACTGAAGACACTCACTGGTTTTGCCAGCAGGCGCAGCTACGACCGCCGAACATCCGGCAGATGACCGCGGCTTACGAACCGTGGTGGCTGCCCGAATTCGCGCCACTGCGAGAGGCGCTGGGACTAAACGCGAAATTCATGGGCCGCGTTCCCTTACAAAAACTGCCCGACTTGATTCGGGAGCTGGAAGCTGGGGTCGATCGTTTGTTGTCTTCCATACCCGAGGTGGGCAGGCCTCTTTGCGAGCGCTTCAAGACGCTGCTCATGGAGGCACGGTCGAACGCGGTTTCTCTCATCGAGAACTTGCGTCAGCTCAGCGCCCAGGCCGGAGCGCTGGCCGACGCTATGGATTTCAGCTTTCTGCTTGATCCCCATCGCAAGTTGATGTCAGTGGGTTTTGATGCGCAATCGAGGCAATTGCTGAATTCCTGCTATGACCTGCTGGCCACAGAATCCCGCACTGCTGTGTTTATCGCGATCGCCAAGGATGATATTCCGCAGGATTGCTGGTTCTTGCTCGGCCGTGGCCATACGCTCGATCATGGTCGGCCGGTGCTGCTCTCGTGGACGGGAACGATGTTCGAGTATCTGATGCCGTCGCTCTGGATGCGTTCCTATCCCAACACCCTGCTCGACAGATCGCAGGTGGCGGCAGTGCGTTCACAGCAAGCTTACGCGGCCCGCAGGGGAGTTCCATGGGGCATCTCGGAATCGGCCTATTCCAAACTCGACGGACACGGGAATTATCAATACCAGGCTTTCGGCTTGCCCCAGCTTTCGCTGATGAGACGAGAGTCGAATCCGTTGGTGATTTCACCGTATTCGACTTTTCTGGCCTTGAGCGTTGATCGGCGAGGGGCATTGCGCAATCTGCGCCGCATGGATGCGCTGGGCTGGTTCGGCAGCTGGGGATTTTACGAGTCAGCCGATTATACGGCCGTGGGCGGCCGGTTCCGCTCGCCGAGCTGCGAAATCGTGCGCTGTTGGATGGCACACCATCAGGGAATGAGCTTGCTCGCCATGGCCAACCTGTTGTGCGACAAGGTCGTGCAGCGATGGTTCCATGCCGATCGACGCGTGCAGGCCACGGAGCTTTTGCTGCAGGAAAAACCCGTCGTGCACGTTCCCTCGGCCGAATTGCCGTCTCGGAAAGCGGTAGCATAGCAAGCTCCTTGCTAGAGTTTGCGCGGTGGAACATTCTGATTCAGCCGGAAGAAATTATTGGGATCATAGTGCGACTTCACTGCTACGATGCGGTCCCATCGTTCGTGATAAGCCTCAGGCACGCGATCTTGTTCATCGCCGCTCATGAAATTTGTATAAACGCCGGGTTTCATCGCGGGTCGAAGTTTCTCGAATACGCCGCGAATCCAGGCTACGTTGGTGGCGTCAGCGGAAGGCTCCGACCAATTCGCCAGTAAATTCAGGATGAAAGGCGAACCGCGATCACCGAATGCGGTCTCCTCAGCGCCGACACGCGCCGCAGCGCCGCCAAGATAGGACAGTTCAATCTGCGTTTCCGGAGACGGAATCGTGGCCAACGCGTCGAGCAGGCGATCAATATTAATGTCGTCGAGATAGCTAAAATAACCCGACTTTGTGTAATAGCGCCGGCCATGCGGGAAATCGGAGTCGGCCATGGTTTGCAGGTTTATAAACGACACAATCTTGCTGCTCACAGAATCCGGGCTGCACAGGGAAAGAGCGCGTCGCAGATAAGCACGCCCGGTTTCGGGGTCGCCCGTCCAAATCAAGGAACTGCTGGCCACTGGACGTCCGCGCAGCGCAACCGGCACCTTATTTGCATGGCTCGCAAGGCGTAGATCGATATTCCACTTGAAGTCGAGTGGGGCCTCGGCCATAGAGCCTCTCCAGCATTCAAGAAGCCCCCGAATCTGCGGCTCTGGAGTCAGCCCTTCAGCAAGCGCCACAGACGTAAGCGGATGGAGCTTCAGGTCGAATTCTGTGACCACCCCGAAGTTTCCACCGCCTCCGCGCAAGGCCCAAAATAAATCTGGGTTCTCCTTTGAGTTGGCACGCACGACGGAGCTATCGGCTGTTACCAGAGTGAACCCCTCGACGTTATCGCATGACAACCCGAATCGCCGCGTGAGCCATCCGGTGCCTCCACCCAGGATCAGTCCCGAGGCGCCGGTATGAGAGACAACTCCGGAAGGAAAGACGAGCCCCGCTTTCTGCGTTGCGCTATCAATCGATCCCAACAGGCAACCTCCGGTGATCCTGGCCCGGCGTGCTTCGGGATCAACCGTAACCTGTCGCATTCTTGACAGATCAATCACCAGGCCGCCATCACACGTACTGAAACCGGCTAGGCTATGCCCTCCGCAGCGGATCGCAGTAAGAATCCCGTTCTCAGACGCGGCTCGGACAGCGCTTTGCACATCGCTCACATCTGCACAGCGCGCGATAAGGCCTGGCGTACGAGCAACCATTCCATTCCAAATCGCACGCGCATCTTCGTAGCCGCCATCACCGGGACGCAGCAAATCACCTTTGAAGCGCCGGTGTAGTGACGAGTGGACCTCTTGGCTGGCTTCGACCATCACACGATTTCCTTATAGAATGTCCTTCCAAACCCACGCGGTAGCTCAGTCCTAAATGCTTTTTCGCCGCCGGCTGCGCAGGTACAAGAGTGAGATAAGGCCTAAGAAAACAGAAAATACTGGAACCGACCATTGCAATCCGTCCACGAAGAAAGTTGTGACTGAGATCGCAAGAAGCAACAAAATGCCGATCACTGTGAACAGCGGATGAGCCCACAGGCGCATGGGCAAACTCAATAGCCGATCGCGCGTGATCGCTTTGCGAAAACGGAGATGCGTGTTGAGAATCACCAGCCACACAAAAAGCATTCCGGCTACTGCCGTCCCATAGAGCGTAAGGAAAGCATTTCTGGGAGCAAAGATAGCCAGCAGAATGGCTGCGACAATCCCCAGGGTTGAAGCCAGAAGCGCACGATGCGGTACACCGTTGCGGCTCACTTTACCCATCCATTCTGGTACATAACCTCCTCGTCCCAGAGAAAACAGCATTCGAGTGGAGAGATAAAGGTTAGTATTCACACTCGACAGTGCCGCCGTTAGCACGACAAAGTTCATGATCGCAGCCGCGAAGGGTATGTGCGCAGCAGCGAATGCGGTGACAAAAGGGCTGCCAGAAATCGTGGAAGAAGCACCGGTCTGGTTCCATGGAACCATTGTCACCATGATCGCAATCGCCAGCACGTAAAACAAAATGAGCCGCCATACGATGCTTCGCATTGCATGAGGAATCGTAATCTCCGGACGCTCGGCTTCTCCCGCTGTGACCGCGATAATTTCGACTCCCATGTAACTCGTGACTGTGATGGTGAGCGAAAGCCAGACTCCTTTCCATCCCGCAGGCAGGAATCCTCCGTGCTTGGTCAAATTCTCCAATCCAATTGCGCCCCGCGAGCCAATGCCAAGAATTAAAGATATTCCGACAATGATGAAGGCGACGATGGCCGCCACTTTGATCATCGCGAACCAATATTCAAACTCACCCAGGCGGTTGACCCGCATGGAATTCAGCGCCACCAGCGCGGCTGAAACCATTGCCACCCAAATCCATTGCGGGACATTCGGAAACCAAAAAGAAATATAGATGGCGGCGGCGGTGACCTCAGCACCGATGGCGATGATCTGAGCGACTCCGTACGTAGCTCGCACCGAAAAACCGGCCCAGGGATTGAGATACTTCTCCGCGTAAACTCCGAAGGCCCCGGCGACCGGATGGACGACTGCCATTTCCGCCAGCGCATAAGACATGATCAGAGCGATGCCGGCCCCCACAAGATAGGAAAGAATTACGGCCGGCCCGGCGAAGCGAATGGTGACGCTGCTTCCCAGGAACAAACCGACACCGATGGCGCCGCCGATGGCCATCATGGTGAGCTGCCTTTGGCCCAACCGGCGCTGCAGACCTTCCACTTCGGGCGTCGGAAGCGCCTCACCGACAAGCGTGGTGCCGGCCGCTGAAGGGTGTGGATCAGTCATATCTGTCGACGCTGGCAGAATCGAGGAGCATAAGGTGGATCTGCGTGTCGGTCAGCATGATTTTGTTATTTCAGCGAGAACTCTGCCGAATCTACGCACCTCTTGAACCGTATTGTAGTGGACCAAAGAGGCTCGGACTGCGCCACTCTCTATCGGGAGACCGAGTTGCTTCATCAGCCGCGGGGTGTACATATGGCCGTCGCGCGCGCCGATATTTTCTTTCGCGAGCTCTTCCGAGACTCTTGCGGGGAGCACGTTCGGCAAATTGAAGCATAGTGTTGGCACTCGTTGGCTGATGCGCTCTCTCTCCGTCACCCCGTAGACGATGGCGCTACAATCGTTGAGCACTCGGAGCATTTCAAGCGAAAGCGATTCTTCGTAGGTTCGGATTGCCACGAACGCACGCTGGAGAGCGGACCGTCTCGATTCCGATTTCGCCGTCGTATTATTTTCGGCCATGCTCCGGCCCAGGGTTTCGAGGTAGCGCACCGCAGCATCCATCCCGGCTACATTTTCATAAACAAAGGTGCCGGCCTCGATTTTGCCGGGAGGCTCGTTAGAAATGAAATCCTCACGGAAGGTTGGGAGCGCTTCGAGAAGTTCGCGGCGACCCCAGAGAAAACCCATGTGCGGTCCAAAGATCTTGTAACCCGAACAAACCAGGTAATCGCAATCGAAGGCTTGTACATCGATCAACCCATGAGGGCCGTAATGCACGGCGTCGAGAAAGATTTCCGCCCCGGCAGAGTGGGCCACTCTGGCTGCTCCCGCGACATCGACAATTGTGCCGAGAGCATTCGAAGCCAGCGTGCATGCCACCAGTCGCGTCGTGGAAGACACCAGCGGGATGAGGTCGTCCACATGCAGATTCCCATCGTCTCGCACCTTCCACCAGGAGAACTTCGCCCCGCTCCGTTCCAAAGCCAGCCAGGTGGCGACGTTAGCCTCGTGGTCCAGGTCGGTTACGACAATTTCGTTGCGCTTGTCTAGTGTCTGTCCGATCGCCAAACTCACTAAACGAATAAAGGATGTCGCGTTCATGCCAAACGCGATTTCGCTGGCGTCGCGAGCATTCACCAGATCAGCGACGCTGTGCCGTGCACGCAGAACCATCTCATCCACTTCACGGCTTTTCGCGTAGCGTCCACCCCGTTGCACGTTGTGCTCGAGGAGATGATGATTCACCCCGTCCAAAACGATCTGGGGAACCTGCGCTCCCGCTGCATTGTCGAAAAAGATGAAGCCCGGAGGTCGCGTCAGCGCGGGAAACGCAGCACGAACGCGTTCAATCGGAAAGCCCGCGCTCGCGGGAACTTCAGGGTTGAGAACACTTTGGGATTCGGCCTTCAAATCTTGCTCCTGGTTACATCAGAGAAAGTTACACCTGAAAAGTTACGTCTGAAAAGTCTGCGCAGCCTTGCAAAACGGCTAGCGCCAAACCTATACTCCGCTGCAACAACTCGTCAACTGAAAGCAAATCTATGCCGGTATCCGCGACCAACTCAAAGCTGATCTATGACGCTCTGAAAGAGTGCGACATCCGTTTGGTGTCAGCTCTGCCGGAAACCTGGTTGGTGCATCTAATTCGTTCAGCCGACGAGGATCCTGACATGATTTTGGTGCGCCTGGCAAAGGAAGAAGAAGGGGTTGGCATCTCGGCTGGGGCGCACTTTGCCGGAGTCAAGTCGGCCATGCTGATGCAGAACCACGGATTTTTGGCGTCTATTAACGGTATCGTGTCTTTCGCGCATTTGTATAAGATTCCTCTCTTGATGCTTATCAGCTACCGCGGTTCTTTGGGGGAGCGCGACCCATGGCAAACGCAGGGCGGCAACGTTACGGAACCGCTTCTGCGAGCGTTGCGTATCCCGTATTTTTTTCTCGATGCATTAGACACCGTCAGGAAACGTATTCGGCAGGCGCAAACTCTCGCCGAGAGCAGTTTGCAGCCGGTCGCTCTTCTGCTGACGCGCGACTTGATGTGGGAGGAGTGATGCTCCGACTCGATTGCCTTCGGTCGATTTATTCAGAGCTGGAAAACTGTCTTGTCGTCACCATCATGGGAGCAGCTGCGGCTGAACTGCAGTCCCTGGGTCACCGTTCGAATTTCTTTTACTTACAACATGCGATGGGACTGGCCTCATCGACGGGCTTGGGCCTAGCCCAGTGTTTGCCGAAACAAACCGTGATCGTGCTCGACGGCGACGGCTCGCTTCTGATGAACTTGGGTAGTCTCACCACAATGGCGCGCTATCGCCCAAGGAAGCTGATTCACATTGTTTTCGATAACGAAAGTTTACTCTCGGTCGGAGGCTTTCCCACCGCGACCGGGACAGGTACGGACCTGGAAGGCATCGCCCGCGCCTCCGGCATCCCCCGAGTGAGCACGGTTCGTAGTGTGGAAAGTTTTAAGGCCGCGGTGAGCGACGCCATGCAGGGCAGGGAACTCACAACTATTGTCGCCAAAGTCGAAGCCAAAGGTCCCTCTGCCTATGTTACCGATCTGACGCTGCTCGAGAACCGGTTTCAATTCCAGCGGCATATTCAGTCGCTGAAGGGAAGTTTGTGAGGAGCCCCGATGTCTCTCGTCTTGTCAAAACTGCTTGAAGAATTAACCGCCGGCCGGCTGCGGGTCGTCGATCTGACCCAGCCTTTAACTTCACAAACTCCTTTACTGCCGCTGCCGCCTCAATTCAATAACACTCCTGCATTCAAAATCTGGGAACTGTCGCATTACGATGAACGCGGCCCCGCCTGGTACTGGAACGGGTTCGAGACCGGCGAGCACACGGGCACTCACTTCGATGCTCCGGTCCACTGGGTCTCAGGGAAAGACCTTCCTGATAACACTGTGGATCGCATCCCACCAAGAAAATTTGTGGGACCTGCCTGCGTGATCGACATCAGTGCGGAGGTGACAAGAAATCCAAATTATCTGCTGACACCGGAGCGCATCGGCCAGTGGGAAGATGAGCACGGCGTAATTCCAGCGGGCGCATGGGTTCTCTTACGTACGGACTGGTCGAAGCGGACGGATCCCAAGGACTACATCAATCTAAGGGAGAATGGACCGCACACTCCCGGATTGGCCAGAGAAAGTTCAGCACTGCTTGCCGAGAAGCGAGACGTGCTAGGCGTTGGCGTGGAGACGGTTGGGACTGATGCCGGCCAGGCGGCCACTTTCGATCCACCATTCCCGAACCATTATCTGATGCACGGAAGCGGCAAATTTGGATTGGCCAGTCTGTCGAACCTTGATCAGCTTCCGCCTACTGGCGCCATCGTCATCGCCGCTCCGTTGAAGATCGCCGGCGGCTCCGGCAGTCCCTTGCGAGTCATTGCCATCACGCCGTAAGCAAAGTGCAAGCGCGGAGCCCCTGAAGACCGGTGCTCGACGGGCTTCATTCACGTGAGCCAGTCGCGGGCCATTCGACGACATGGATATTCCCGTCTGGCGCACGCTCGATCGTCGGAGCATAGAGTCCCAGGAACTGACGGCGCCACCACAATCCTTGCGCCCGTTTTTCGGACAGTGTGGTGAACCAGTATTGCCAAATCACAGCCCGCACCTCTCGCGGCGGCTCATGCGGAAAAGGATTCTTCGCAAAAAGAGCAAGAACATCGTTGTCGTTGGAAAGCAGACGCACTTCGGTTTGGGGCACAATCGGATAGTCCCGCCATGAGCCTAAGGAAGCGAACCACAGGTTCCAGTCGAATCGCGGCTGATACGGCGCATAAATTCCAGGAGCCGCGCTCACGTCTTGAGGCTTGTAACGGAAGGGATATGCTACCCAGTTTTTTCCGTCTTCGGAAGCCTGGAACTCTATCTCGTACCGGCCTCTGGTCATAATTCCAAAGAGGCCGTATCGATTGGCGATGCGGAACGGCTCTAGCGCTTCCACCGGCGCGGTAGGCAGTGGCACGGCGGAAAACATCCAGATCAACTCGGCTGTCGTGGCGTACAGAATCCAACTCAGTACGGTGGCGATCGAGAAAAATTTCAGCACCCTAAATGGCTGACAGAGAGCGAGTCTCCAACTTCGCAGTCGGCCTTGCTTCGAATGTGCCGGTTCTGCTTGCAACTCCTGGGACTTGCCGGGCTCACTCGGCTGAGAAGCAGTCGGATTGTCCTCCGCCCCGGTTGGGGCGCTCACGGCGAATGACGCCTTCCATCGTTGCGGAAGAAATGGCAGCAGAAAGCGATCGTCCAACAAGAGGAATCCCAAGATCAGGACGAGATAGTTTAGAAACGTGTAGTTGGCGCTGAGAATAATGCCGAGTTGCCAGGGAGTCACGATAAAAAAGCACGCGACTCGCCAGCGCCGCGGCAGAAACAACATCCAGACCAACCCCAGTTCGAGCGCCAGCGTCACGAAAACAGTCGAAGCGTGGAACCAGTGCGGCAGATGCTGCATGTACCAGCCGATCCAGGTGGGCAGCGGACCGTTCTGGTAATACTCGTCCATCGCCGTAAAGTTGCGCCACTGTGGATCCCCGCCGACGATCTTCGCAACGCCGGACTCGAAGTAGATGCGGAACCATTCCCATTGCAGCAGGAACAAACTGGCGCGCGATGCTCGACATGATGATCCAAAGCCGGGGCATAATCCGGACGGAGCAAAGAAAAGCGCGATAAATCCCGCTTCGAGCAGCATGCCGTCCGATTGATAGCTGGAAAAATCCTGTGCAGTGCTGACGAATGAGAGGAAGCACACAAAGCAAATCAGCAGCATTGCGCGCGGCCACGCATTGACGGCCAACAGCAGCGACGCCGCCATGCCCGCCCAGCATAAGGCGCTCAGCATACGCGGACCGCTCGCAAGCCAGAGCAGCGTGGGTGCAAACCACAATCCGTGGGCGTATCCAAAGGAATGCGCCACGGCTTGCAGATACTGGTTTGCCGGTAGAATTCCGTCCGGCCCGATGAGGCCTCGGATTTGAAACACGAGCGAGAAAAACGCAGAAAAATAAATGCAGCCGAGCGCTCGTAGGAAGAGCCAGCGTGAAATCAGACGATCAGGTGCGCCGCGTCTGGAGTCGAATAGCCAGCGGAGAGCGGACGGAACCCAGCCCATGAGCGACCACAATTATACCGACTACGATTCCATCACTCCTACTTCGCTGGCGGAGTGACCAGTACGGCAATGCTGCTTTCAGCGAGAGAGCGATTCAGCGCGGGTAGATCCTCTTTCATGACTTTCTGGTAGTCGGCATCCGCTCCCGTCATTTCCGTTTCGAATGTCTGCAGCAACTCCAGTTCAGTATCGGTCGGGGCGAAGTCGGCGCCACCGGCGACATCGGCGCCTCCGGTCCCGACCTGCGCGTTAAGCCAGATCAGATTCAGATAAATTTTGTAGGACTCAACGAAGTACTTATCATCGCTGTTCAGCAGAGCCGGCGACACGAGCTTGTATTCCACGGCTGAGAGCTTCTTGTCGAGTTCTTCCGTGGCTTTCAAGAGTTCGGCTTTGCGTTTTGCCTGGGCCTCGTCCAACACCGGAGGCGGAGCAGGCGCAGGTTCACCTTCGTCGTCATCCTCCTCGTCGACCGCGGGTTTCTCCTCGTCTTTCTTCTTGGGCGGTCGAAGCATGGTCTCGATCACCTCGATCTGCTTGCGAAGCCACTCGATCTGGTTGACAGTATCGGAAACGCGGTCAATATCGACGTTGATGCGGCGCAGAGTTTTCACGGAAAGTTCGATGTCTGCGTCGGATCCCGGCGCGCGAGGGTCGCGCAGAATGGTCAGAGGTTGAGTGTAAGACTGGTCCCCGACCTTCATACGCACCGTGTACTTCCCCGGGGCTACGATCGGGCCGACCTCTGCTGGCGCGGTTCCCCAATGCGTGATCGGCCGCGAATCAGAATCGCGGAAGCGAGGTTCGTCCCAGATGTGCGGATTATCCGGAGCGACCGTTCGCAGTGCAATCAGTCGAGGAGATTCGTAGCGCAGGTCCCATGACACACGATTGATGCCGGTGCGACCTTTGGCATCGAGCGTTCTGACTACTTTGCCGTCAGAGTCTACGATCTCGAGCTGTATCGGATCCTTCGTTGCGGTCTTGAGTGAAAAGTTGAGCATGGCTTGGCCGCGACGAGTGAAGCGATAAGTGTGGCGCGGCTCAAACAGGATGACTGCCGCATCCGAATGACTTTTGGCCAGCTGTTCCAGCGGCGTGATGTCGTCGAGAATGTAAAGTCCTCGCCCGTAGGTGGAAATCACCAGATCATGAAAATCTTTTTGCACTACGGCCCAGGTCACGGGAGCGTGCGGCAATCCAGTCTCGAGCACGGTCCAGTGGCCTCCATCATCGAGAGAGTAATAAAGGCCGCTTCCAGTTCCGGCAAACAGCAGGCCTTCGCAATTGGGATCTTCGGCGATGGTGCGAACATACGACAAAGCGTTTTTCGGGAGATTGCTGCTGATCTGCTTCCAGGTTTTGCCAAAATCCGTGGTCTTGTAGATGAACGGATCGCGATTATCCATCAGATGTGAATCGACGC
>JBAWCJ010000008.1:0-3636 GCA_049590215.1 Candidatus Sulfotelmatobacter sp.
TACGCAGCCGGGTCATGCGAAGTTCCCTGCTGTCGTTGATTCTTTAGACCGCGAGAGGGCGAAAAGGGTTAGCTGGGGATGAGAATTTTAGAGAGAGGCGGAGCTGTTCGCAAAATGATCTCAGGAATTGAGAAAGTGAGAGGCTAGAACTCGAAGTACCCGCCGGCCGGTGTGGAACGAGGCGCGCCGTCGGTGCCGGTTGCCGGGAGCAGGCCCAGGATTCCGCTCAGATTCTCCCAGGCCGCCTGGTTCAGCGCGGGGTCTGAGCCCACCAGGTCGCGAATCATATCCCATGCGGCCAGATTGAGGGCGCCTTCGGGCGGCGGGCCCATGGCCAGCGAGACAGAACACTGCGGGCAAAACGAGATGCGATGAGCCGTCGATTTCTGGCGCGGCTTAATGCCTACGGTCTGGGCGAACATATACAAGGCCACAGATTTCTGTCCGGCCCCAAGCTCGCGGTTACAGCGAAGACAGCGCATGCTCTCCAAAGTGCACTCCCGGGGCGGATTGTGGCCCTAGAACATGAATACTGTATTCGCGGAGGCACGAGGCGCAAGTATGTAAAAGGATTCCGGCGAGCTCCTAAGGCTCGAACCCTCCTGCAGATTTTCCACGTTCCCGGAACCAAGCTGTGCTCTAGGCAGAGGCAGGCCGCATCGTGCACTCTGTGGCGATGGGCCGTGGCGCGAAAAATAGTAGAGATTCGGGTTTTACAGTTGGGTCAGAGACACATCAGCCGTCGTCTCGTTTGGTTCGACTATCGCAACTACGCAAATTCTGCGAGTGCGAACAGGTTGCCGCTGTTTGCTACCGATGGCGCGGCGACAGCATCGAGTTCCTACTGGTCCGGACGCGTAGCGGTGGGCGCTGGACGTTTCCCAAGGGCAGCGCGGAGCCGGGGCTGACTCATGCCCAGGCAGCGGCGCTGGAGGCGTTCGAAGAGGCGGGAGTGCATGGGCGGATCGAGGAGGCTTCGTTCGCCATATACGTTCGTCGGGATCGGAGCCGTGGCAGGAGATCTGATGCAAGATCTGGCGAGAGGCAGTTTGCCGTCTCCGCGCATCTCTGTGAAGTGTCACGGCTCAGTCCTCCGAAAGAGTCCCGGCGGAAGCGGACTTGGTTTTCGGCTGTGGAAGCGCGGCGGCGTTTGCGGGAGGGGCGCAGGAGTGAGGACGGGGCCGAATTCACCCGGGTGATCGATAAGGCCGTAGCGCGCATCCGGAGGCTGCGCGCCGGAACTGGCATGGTTGATGATCCACCGCAGGATCGAGCCCAGCAAAGCGGGCTGCATCTGGACATCCCGCAAAAAGACGGTTTGCAGAAAGTGCGCTTCGAGGCTTTCGTGGAAGCGCGCGATGGAGAAGCTTCGTCTATGCAGAACCTTCGCCGCCAGCTCAACGCAATGCGGCAAGTCGCCGTGCCTGTTATCGAAGATCATTCTCGTGAGATCTTGCGAGGGGACGTTCTGCAATTCGAGCCTCCACGAGAGAAGAAGGCCAAAGCCTTGGGATCGGGCGGGAAAGGTGACTAATCCGCGCCTCTCAGCTTTCAGTTCTCACTGGCTGTTTTTCGGCCGCTCGTAGGCTTTGGCCAGATACTTTCGCGCTTCTTCGAGAGCGGCGAAGGTATCGTCATTGGTCTGAATAGCTTGGCGGTATTCGTTGATGGCGCGCTCGCGCTGGCCAGTGATGTCGAAAATTTTCCCCAGTTGGATGTGGCTCCAGACCTCAGTCCAGCGTGGCTCGCCGTCCCCGTTGATGGACGCGCGGTAGGAGTTCGCCGAGGACTGGTAGTTTCTCTGCAGGAAGAAAACCTCCGCAATGCGGTAGTGGGCAAAAGAGCTGTTCCTGTTTAGGTCGAGGGCCTTGTTGAATTCGGCAAGCGCACCGGCCAGGTCGCCCTGCTGCTGCAGGGCCATGCCGCGCAGAATCGAAGCACGGAGCCTCACATCCGAGGAATTGGTAAGCACATGGTGATCGGGATCGATGCTGATGTGGCGCGGGCGTCCAAAAGTTTCAACGGTAAAGGCCGAGTTTGTGCCCACCACTTCGAGTTTCTTGTCTTCGGTTTTGCCGTCAGTGTCGATGCGCAGGTCAACGGGCATGCGGAACAGGTCGAGATCCTGGGAAACTTCTCCGGTGACTCGGAATCCTTTATTGTTGCCCAGGCGATAGACCGTGTATTTCAACTTGAATTCCGGGGCGCCGGTGGAATCGAGCCACTGGGAGAAGAACCAGGTGAGCTGATCGCCATAGTATTTTTCGGCAATGGTGCGAAAGTCGTCCATGGTGGCCGATTTGCCCGCGTAGGTCTCAGCGAACTCGCGCATAGTTTTGTTGTATTTGTCTTCGCCGAGCACCCAGCGCAGCATGTGCAGGATCATCGCGCCCTTATCGGTGACCAGGGACTGAAACTCGGTGGAGAAAGGATCGAGCTTGCTGGCACTGGAGAGCGGAACCGTATCATAAGCCAGCGCACCCACCGACATGTCTTTGACGACTTCCTCAAGACCGGCCGTGCCGGCAGCGCTCTCCACATACATCGCTTCGGAATAACGGGAGAAGCCGTCGGTCAGCCACCAATCATCCTTGGTCGCGGGGCTTACCGAAACTCCCCACCATTGATGGGCGATGGCGTTCGCCAGCAAACGGTAGTTGGTCTTCTCCGTGATCGATGGACCGGCGAGGCCGGCAATTTCTGGCGCCCAGGCGTAAGGGACCGTATCGTTGGGTAGCTCCACTACATTGAGCCTTTGCGATAGCGGGGTGCCGTAAAGCGTAATGAAGTAGGTGAACTCCTCGACTGCGGTCGTGGTGTACTCCGGGGCCAGCTTCTGGTGAGTGGGCTTGAAGAAAACGTGCAAGTCCATTCCGGCTTCGTCGCTTTTATATTCCTCGAAGATGCCGGCGATGATGGTGCCGGGGAAGCTGGGCTTGGTATAGACGAACGTAAATGTCTTGGTCGGAAGGCCGTTGCTATTGGGCTTCGTCGACGGAGGATTCTCGGTCATCGAGGATTTTCCGCTTCCGATCACCAGCATGTGCGCGGGCACGGTGATGCTGATAGTGGAGGTGAAGCGGTTGAGACCGTAGCCGCTCACCGGAAACCAGCGCCCGGAATAGAGCAGATAGCTGGTGTCGTCGCCGACATAAGCGAGTTTGAGACCGGGAACCGGGCTGTCGTCGGCGGTTTCAAGCTGGCCCTCGTACTCAAACGTAAGCGTCATCGAGGCGTCTTTCGCCAGACCATTAGGCAGCGGCACGCGGATGGTGGAATCCTGCGTCACGCGCTCGGCCGAAAGCGGCTGATTGTTGTCGTCGAGAACCCGGGTGACGCGCAGATCGTTGTGCAATTCGAAAACTGCGACCGTGAGATCCTGAAGCGCAGTGAATTTAACCTTGGCCCGCGCCGAAATCTGATGGAGATGAGGAGTGAGTTCGGCCTCGATCTGGTAATCGTCGACGCGCAGGTGGACCTTCTCTGCCGCCCGCGAGGGGGTCGCGACGAACGCCAATAGCAGCAGGGCAAGGGAACTCGACAGGACGCTCTGGGCGCGCCGAAGGCGAATCTGCATTAAGGAGAGTCTCCCGGAAATGGGCCTACCACTTCCCTATGATGAAGATTCTCCTCTAA
>JBAWCJ010000009.1:0-2372 GCA_049590215.1 Candidatus Sulfotelmatobacter sp.
CAGCGAGGCCGAGTCCGGTGCCGCCTTCAAAGTTCGACTGGAAGGGCTCGAAAATCTTTTCCGTCTGTTGCGGCGTCATGCCGGTACCGGTGTCCGCAAAACTGACCTGCCAGTCGTCTCCCAGGCGTTCGATGCCAACCTTTAGAGTGCCGCCGCTGCTCATGGCGCGGACCGCGTTCTCGGCGAAGTTCCAGAAAACCTGTTTGATTTTGTCGCCGTCGGCGAGCACCCATGCTTCCCGAACGGCAAACGCGCTCTCAATCGTGATTGCTATATTTTCCGCGGTCATGCGGTGGCGCATGAGGGTGAGGGTGTCTTCGAGCAGCCGCACCAGGTCGGCCTTTTCGAAGTGATACTGCTTGCCGCGGGAGTAAGCCAGAAAATCGGTGATGATGCCGTTCAGGCGCTGCGATTCGCGGGTGACAATGGCGAGCAGGTTGCGATGCTCCTCGCTCATTTCCGGTATGCCGGAAAGCATGCTGACCGAGCCGGCGATGGAGGTGAGCGGGTTGCGAATCTCGTGGGCAATGGCGGCAGCGAGACGGCCTACGGCTGCCAGGCGATCCTGCATGCGGACTTCGCGCTCGAGCCGCCGGATCTCGGTGAGATCATCAAGGGCATAGACATAGCCGAGAGCGCCGCGCTCCGGCCCACTCAGGGCGGCTACGCGCACGCGAACCGTTCTGCGGAAACTTCCCACGGTGTCGAAACGAACTTCGGAGTGAGTCTGGGCCTCGGCGTTGGGCAGCGGATCGAGAAATATTCCGGTGACCGGTTTTCCTAGCAGCTCGTCGGGGGCACGCTCCAGAAGTTTCAGGGCGGCGTTGTTGACCAGCGTAATGCGCCCATCGAGACCGGTGGTAATCAATCCGCTGCTGATGGACTGAATAATGTTTTCGTGCAGGATCTGAAGATCTTCGAGCGCTCCGCTGGCGTCTTTCAGCTGCACCCGCGCCTGGCGCAGCTTGGCGACCAGCAGGCCAGCCAGGTAGGCGACGGCAAGAAAGGCGAACAGGTTCACGAAAATGATTCCCTGCAGCGCCTTCAGTCCCGGATGCGTGGTGCAGTAGGAGTGCACCACTCCGTAATAGTTAAGTTCGAGAACGGTGCCGTAAAGAATGAAAGCGAGGGCCGCGACCAGTTGCGCCCACACCCGGGGCAAGAGGATTCCAGCCACGATTATGGCCAGAGGATACAGAAAATTCAGCGAGCTGTCCCAGCCTCCGGTTTCGTGCACCACCAGGCTCACCATGATTAGATCGGTCAGGATCTGCAAGGATGCCTGCAACCGGTGCTCGCGCCAGAAAGAAAGCAGGACTACATAGAAGAGTGACGCGGTATACCACAGCAGCATGGTGCTGAGGAAAAGGCGCAGGGGCAGACGGGTCGGGGTGAGCTCCGCGACCGCCAACTGGATTCCGAGCAGGAAGGTAAGGATCAGGATCCGTACTTTGACCAGCCAGGCCAGCCAATTCCGCTCGTCGAAAGTCGATTGCATGGTTAACCCAGATTTCAAAGTTTCAAGGTCTCAAAGTTTCAAGGTTTCAAAGTTTTTCTCTCTTTGAAACCTTGAAACCTTTTCACCTTGAAACCTCGTGTTTAGCCCGCCAACTTTGCGATCATGGCGAACAACGGCATGTAGAGTGAAATCACGATGCCGCCGATGGTTACGCCGAGCAGTCCGATGATGACGGGTTCGAGCATGGCCAGCATGTCCTTGGTAGCGGCGTCGACTTCTTCTTCGTAGAAGTCGGCGATCTTCTGCAGCATGCTGTCCATCGCGCCGGTGGCTTCGCCGACGCCGATCATCTGGGTCACCATGTTGGGAAACACTCCGCATTCGCGGAGCGGATCGACAATGGTGCGGCCTTCTTCGATGGCCTTCCGCACTTTCATCAGCGCTTCTTCCAGCACGGCGTTGCCTGAAGTCCTGGCGGTGATGGCCAAGCCTTCAAGAATGGGCACGCCCGAGGTGATCAGTGTTCCCAGAGTACGAGTGAACCGGCCGACGGCAATCTTGCGAAGCAGAGATCCGACGACAGGCAGATGGAGCAGGAATTTGTCGAAGTAATAACGTCCTCGCGGATTCTTGCGGATCGCCCTGAGACCGAAGACAAATGACGCGCCGACCACGATGACCACCCACCAGAAACTCTGCACGAACGCGCTCAGTCCCATCACGATACGGGTGGGAAGCGGCAGCGCAACACCCAGGCCAGCAAACAGGTTGGCGAAGATGGGAACTACCCACTTGAGCAGGGCGGCGACGATCAAGCCCGCCAGGCTGACGACGGCGACGGGATAGATCAACGCCGACTTCACGGCGGCCTTCAGGCGAACCGCCTTTTCCACGTAAACTGCGAGACGCTGCA
>JBAWCJ010000010.1:0-6586 GCA_049590215.1 Candidatus Sulfotelmatobacter sp.
TTGGTTCTTTTGCACAGGAGGGAATCGGATTGGGCATCACGGAGGAAAACCAGAAATAGAAGGCTGGAAAAGAACCATGTAGAGACAGCCACCTCGGAAGCCCGAACGTCTCATCCCATCTCTCTCCACAAAAAAACGGACGCAGCCGTTTAGCCGCGTCCGCCTTTCCGGAGAACAAAAACTCTAAATCGGTCCACTGCCGGTTTCGACCCGCACCACCGGAGCCGGAATCACGGGCATGCGCGGAACCCTCACGCGAGCGACATTCACCCGCACCCGCGGACAAGCCACCATCGGAATCTCTAAGGTGTTAAACGCCGGCATCATGCGCACGCGCGCAACTCGCGCCTCGATCCGCGCCCGCTCCGCTTCCACTCGCGCCATAGCCGCTTCTTGCCGGACCGACATAGCTTCCATCCGGGACATCCCGCCCTCGGTCCGAGCAACCTCGCTCCGGAACCGCGCCATGGCAGCAGCCAAACGGCAGGACGCACTCTCGTCCCGCGCCATAACGAGGTTGGCGCCACCCACGAGTCGCTCAACCCGTGACGAGGCTAATTCAGCAAGGGCACCCGACCGCTCAGCAACCTGTTCGATAGTCCCATCGATAATCCGGTGCGCCTGAACCAAACCGCCATCCTGATAAAAGCCATTCAGTCCCAGCGCCAGCACCCCAGCCGCCAGCCATCCCCAACCTTGTGTAGTCTTCATAGCCAATCTCCATCTCCCAGATTGGACGGACGTCACGCAAGTCCGTTAGCAATGGAAGATACGTAGCCAGCCGGAAATTAATTCCCCGCTTCCGCAGGCTCTTTCAATTTCTCCAGAATCAGAGGTCCCAACTGCGAAACGCTGCCCGCACCGAGGGTGAGAATCATATCTCCCTCTTGCGCAGCCGCGGCAGCCGCACTCACTGCATCCGGAAACGAGCCTGCGTACTGAGCGCTTCTCCCACCCTTCTCGCGGATGGCTCGAGCCAACTCTTCTCCGCTAACCCCCCCGATCGGCTTCTCGCTGGCCGCATAAATATCCAACACAAACAGCGAGTCGGCATCGCCAAACGCCGTGGTGAACTCCTCAAGCAGATCGCGTGTGCGCGTGTAGCGATGTGGCTGAAACACCACGTGAACTTTGCGAAACCCGCACGACCGCGCCGCTGCCAGCGTAGCCTTGATCTCCGTAGGATGGTGCCCGTAATCGTCAATCACGCTGACGCCCGCCACTCGCCCCCTCAACTGAAACCGCCGGTCGACCCCGCGGAACTGGTCAAGCGCCGCGCGAATCGCCGCCACGCCAACATCCAACCCTACGCCAACCGCGATCGCCGCAGTAGCATTCAGGACGTTGTGCATGCCCGGTACATGCAGGGTGAACTCACCAAAATCCTGCTTGCGATAACTCACTCGAAAGCGGCTCAGCGGCCGCGAATCGCCGCTCCCAGCCCCCGTGTTCGCTTCAGTCTCGCCCGGCTTGATCCAAAAATCCGACCCGCGCTTCGTCCCATAAGTCACCGTCCGCCGCTGCACTTCCGGCAATAGCCGCCGCAGCAGCGGATCGTCATTGCACGCCACCACCATCCCATAAAACGGCACCCGGTCCATGAACTCCAGAAACGTTTTCTTCACGTCCCGCATGTTGCGATAGCAATCCATGTGCTCACGGTCAATGTTGGTCACCACCGATAGAATTGGGGACAATTTCAAAAAAGACCGATCACTCTCATCCGCCTCAGCCACCAGATACTGCGACTTCCCCAGCCGCGCATTCGAGCCCATCGCATCCACGCGCCCGCCCACCACTACAGTAGGATCAAGTCCACCTCCGGCCAGCACCGCCGCCACCATCGAAGTGGTAGTAGTCTTGCCGTGCATTCCGGCGATGGCAATGCCGTATTTGAGCCGCATCAACTCCGCCAGCATCTCGGCCCGCTGAATCACCGGGACATGCAGCTTGTGCGCTTCAATAACTTCGGGATTCTCCGCCGCAATCGCCGAACTAGTGACCACAACTTCAGCTCCGGCAATATTCTCCGCGCGATGCCCTTCAAAAATCGCCGCCCCCAGCCCAGCCAGCCGCTGCGTGACCGCGGAACTCTTCAAATCCGATCCCGAAACCTTGTAGCCGAGATTCAACAACACCTCGGCAATCCCGCTCATGCCAATCCCGCCAATGCCCACGAAATGTATCCGCTGAATCTTGGCAAACATGAATGTGAACCGTATGCCCTGTCATCCTGAGCGGAGTAAGTGCTTCGCGAAAGCGAAGCACTTACGCAGTCGAAGGACCCCTTTCCCTCAAGTGCGACCAGGGACTTGTCGAGGAGTTCTCTCAACGCGCAGCGTTGCTCCCAGCACTATGCCGCTAGTTTTCCATTCCCGCCAGCCGCGCCGCCAGCGCAGCAATATCCCGCGCCGCATTCGGATGCGCCAGCCCCCGCGCCGCTTCACTCATCGCCTGCAACCGCCGCGGATCGCCCAGCAAAGCCGCAATTGTCTCCGCCAGCCACACTCCCTCGAGCTTCGACTCCTCGACTACAACCGCCGCACCGACGCGCGCCAGCGCCTCAGCATTCACCCGCTGATGATCGTCCGCCGACCGTGGAAACGGCACGAAGATCGCAGGCTTCCCCGCTGCCGTAATCTCCGCTACCGTGCTCGCTCCCGACCGGCACACCACCAGATCCGCTCGCGCAAACGCCGCTGGCATGTCTTCGATAAATTTAAAAACTTCCGCAGACTCTCCCGCCGCTCCGGAGAAAGACTGATACGCCGCCAGCACGTCATTATAGTCACGCTCGCCAGTCTGATGGATGATGTGAATCCCCGGCGCCTGCCTCAGCAACTCCGGCAAACACCGAATCATCGCCTCATTGATGGCATGCGCCCCCTGGCTTCCGCCAAAAACCAGCAGAGTCGGCGCCCCGCCGCGCTTAGCCTGAATCTCAAAGAACGCCTGCCGCACCGGAACGCCGGTCACTTCCGCATGACGAAAATATTTTGCAGTCTCCTCAAAGTGCACTGCCGCCGCGGACACAAACCGCGCCACCACGCGATTCGCAAATCCAGGCACCACATTCGGCTCGAACGCCAGCGTAGGAATATGCTTCACCACCGCCGCCAGCATCGCCGGACCCGACGCATATCCGCCCACGCCGATCACCACGTCCGGTGCGAATTCGTTCAACATGCGGCCCGCATCCCACACCGCCCGCGGCAAGTCGAACGCCGTCTTCGCGCGCGTCATCAGGCTGACATTCTTCAGTTGCCCCACCCGCACCAGACGCAACGGATACCCCGCCGCCGGCACCAGCCGGTTCTCAATGCCGCGTGCCGTCCCCACGAACAGCACCTCGGCCGCATAACTTTTCTTGAGTTCGTTCGCGATAGCCAGCGCCGGAATCACGTGCCCACCGGTCCCGCCGCCCGCCAGAATGGCCCGCATGCAGTGACTATAAATGATTAAGCGATTGAGTCATTGAGCGATTGGGTGATTGCGCGATTGACCTGTCGAATGATCCTTTCAATCACTCTATGGCCCGATCGCTCAATAACTCAATGTTCTACTCCGCCTGCTTCGTAATATTCAACAGCACACCCACACAAGCCAGCGTGACAAACAGTGACGACCCACCATACGACACCAGCGGCAGTGGAATCCCCTTGGTCGGCATCATCCCCAGCACCACGCTGATGTTGATGAACGCCTGCAAAACCACCATGCTCGTAATCCCCATCGCAAGGTATCGCCCGAACGTATCCTCGGTGCGCCACGAAACCCGCATCCCGCGCCACAAGAAAATGGCAAACAGCGTCACCACAAACAAAGCTCCTACCAACCCCAACTCTTCCGCCGTCACCGCAAAAATAAAGTCCGTATGAGGCTCCGGCAGATAGAACAGCTTCTGTTTGCCTTCCATCAGACCAGTGCCGGTGATGCCCCCGGTGCCCACTGCGATTAGCGATTGAATCAGGTGGAACCCAGCCTTCTGCCGCTCAGCATATGGATTGATAAAAGCCAGAATGCGCTCGCGCCGAAAGCTAACATGAAAAATCAGAAAATACAGCGGCACCAGCGAAGCCCCAAACGCATAGGCGAAATATCGCATCCGCATCCCGGCCACATAAAGGATGCAAGCCGCAATCCCGGCACAAGCGATCGCCGTACCCAGATCGGGCTCGAGCACAATCAGCCCGAGCAAAACGACCACAGGCGCGGCCGCCGGCGCCAGCGTGCCGCGCCAGTCGTCCATGGTTTTCGTGCGCGCTTCGAGAAAATAGGCGAGGAAGAGGATCAACATTGGCTTCGCCAGTTCCGAGGGCTGGAACGAGAATCCGCCGGCATGGATCCAGCGATGCGTGTTGTGCGACCGGTCCAGAAAAAACACCGAGATCAGCAGCAGCGTGGTCAGCCCCATCAGCGAAAACACCAGCGCCGGATGCTTGTAGCGCCGGTAATCCACGCGCATAGCCACCACCATGGCCACCAGGCCGGCCATCGCCCAGACCAACTGCTTCGACAAGAACGCATAGGGCGACCCAAACCGCTCCCGCGCCATTACCGCCGACGCCGAAAACACCATGACCAGCCCTACAAAAACCAGCAGCAGAGTGACGGTAAACAGCCAGCGATCGACGCTAACCCGCTTTGCCATGGGAAGTTCATTTCACCACGGAGGCGCGGAGACAGGCAGAACGAATTGCTGATTGTTGAATTATGATTGTTGATTGTCTTGGTTCCAGAGGGCCACGCCGGAAACCGAATCCTCGGTCTTTGTCGTCCTGAGCGTAGCGAATGCTTCGCGGAACGCGGAGCATTCGCGAAGTCGAAGGACCCCTTGCACCATTGCACGTCCCAAGCCTCAAAAGGAGTTTCTATCTCCGCCACTTCATGCTAAGCTCCTCACAATCTCCTTGAACATCTGCCCGCGCTGCTCATAATTCTTGAACTGATCGAAGCTCGCGCAAGCTGGAGCCAGCAAAACCACATCGCCTGGCTCAGCCACGGCATTCGCCTTACGCACAGCGTTCTCCAAAGTCTCGGCATGCACGACTTCAACTCCTTTAATCTGCGACTCAATCTTTCCTGCCGCCGCCCCAATCGTGTACACCCGCTTCGCCCGCTGCCGCAGCAATTCGTTGAGCACACTGTAGTCGCTGCCCTTGTCCTTGCCCCCAAGAATGAGGTGAATATTCGCCGGAAACGATTCCAGCGCCTTGATGGTCGCATCTACATTCGTAGCCTTCGAATCGTTGTAGTAATCCACGCCGCGAATCGTCGCCACAAACTCCAGCCGATGTTCGACCGCCTTGAAGTCGCGCACCGCCTGCCGGATTTTCTCCGGCGCACATCCCATCAGCGCCCCGGCGCACGCGGCCGCCAGCACATTCTCCAGGTTGTGCGCCCCTTTCAGCGGAATCTCAGAAACCTGCAGAATCTCGCGTTGCCCGCGGCCATCGCGGAACAGAATGTTCCCCTCGCGCACCCACGCGCCCAGCTTCACTTCCTTCTGCCGGCTGAACCAGAACACCTGCGCCTTCGTCCGCGCCGCCATTGTCACGCAGGTCGAATCGTCCTCATTGAGCACTGCGAAGTCATCGCCGCGTTGATTTTCAAAAATGCGCGCCTTGGCATCCACATAAGCCTCGAAGGTCCGGTGCCGGTCCAGATGATCGGGCGTAACGTTCAACACCACCGCAATCTTCGGATGGAACGTCTGAATCGTCTCCAACTGGAAACTGGAAACCTCCAGGACGATCGCAGTCTCCCGCGTCGCGCGCTCGGCCAGCGAAATCGCCGGAGTACCTATGTTCCCACCCACTAGCGTCGGGATTCCACCCGCAGTCAGAATCTCGCCCGTCAGTGTCGTGGTCGTAGTTTTTCCGTTCGATCCAGTGATGGCCACAATGGCTCCCGGCAGAAACTGCGCCGCCAGTTCAATCTCCCCAATCACGGCCTCACCCATCGCGCGAGCCTGCACCAGCATCGGCAAATCCACTGGGACCCCCGGGCTCACCACAATCAGATCCTGCCCGCGAAAAGTTCGCTCGCCATGCCCGCCGGTCTCGACGGTAATCCCGTGATCGAGCAGCGCCGGAATCTCGTTGCGCAGTTCGTCTCCGCTCTTGGTATCAGAAACAGTAACCCGAGCCCCATGCGCTTTCAAAAAAAGCGCCGAAGCCACCCCCGACTTACCGAGTCCAACCACCAGCACGCGTTTGCTGTTGACATCCATCATTTAGCTTTCACTACTTCCTCCCCAGCTCGGATCACACCCTGCTCAAAACGAGGATCGCCGCAATTAGGGCGGCCTGGGGATTATGTTCTTGATACAGATTGGTAACTTGCCAAAAATTCCGTGACCACCACGGCACACGGCGGTCGTTAGGAAGTCGTTCATTAACGCTAACCCTCATCCTCTCTGAAAGAATGGCGACAAAACCAATCAAGAGGGCTGCGAGTATGGAGAGTGCTGCTAACATTGCCCTCTGTCGTCCCCCATCGTTTCTTCCACCACCACGGAGTCACTGAAACACGGAAAGGTCCTTTATTGATTTCCTCCGTGCCTCTGTGTCTCTGTGGTGAAAGA
>JBAWCJ010000011.1:0-4858 GCA_049590215.1 Candidatus Sulfotelmatobacter sp.
TGCTCAATCTCGGCGAGGTGAATTACATCGATTCCGGGGGCCTGGGCACCCTCGTAGCCCTGCGCATTACGGCGCAAAACGCAGGCGGTACGATCAAATTGACGAACTTGACCAAGCGCGTCGGCGACGTGCTGCAGGTCACCAAACTGCTCACGGTTTTCGACGTCTATAACTCTGAAGCAGAGGCCATCGAATCCTTCCGCAAGGCGGCATAGCCCGGCCCTCGATTAGCGGAACATGATTAGCGGAACATGATCGGCGGAATATGATCACCGGAATATGATCGGCGACGCGGATCAACGGACTATGATCCACCTCGCATGATCGAGAACGCGACCGCCGCCACGCCGGCTTCCTCCCGAATGCTGCCTCGCATTGTCTTTCTACTCTGCCTGCTGGTCAGTGCCAGCGGCCTCGTGTCTCCTCCCGTCGCGCTGGCCATGGGACTTGTGTTTGGCCTGGTGTTGCCCCATCCCTACGGCAACGAAGCGAAGAAGTTCTCCAAATTCCTGTTGCAGGCCTCGGTGGTAGGACTCGGTTTCGGTATGAACCTGCACCAGGTCGTGCACGCCGGGCGCAGCGGCTTCTTCTACACCATGCTAGGCATCAGTTTTGCTCTGCTCGTCGGCATGGGTTTGGGCGCGCTGTTAGGTGTGCAGCGAGTGCCGGCCTTTCTGATTTCCACAGGTACGGCGATCTGCGGCGGAAGCGCCATCGCCGCCGTCGGTCCCATCACGCAGGCTAGCGACGAAGAGATGGCCATATCGCTTGGCACTGTATTCGTTCTGAATTCAGTAGCGTTGCTGATTTTTCCTTCCATCGGTGCGGCCCTCAAGCTGACGCAAACGCAGTTCGGACTGTGGGCCGCACTGGCTATTCATGACACCAGCTCTGTGGTGGGCGCGGCCGCCAAGTATGGTGTTGAGGCGCTCGCTATAGCAACCACGGTGAAACTCGCGCGCGCCTTATGGATCGTTCCCGTCTCGCTCGCAACGGCGCTTGTGCGTGGGGCCAAAGCGAAGATCCAGTGGCCGTGGTTTATCGGCCTATTTTGCCTGGCTGCTGTGTGCAACACGTATTTCCCCGGCGGAGCCCACATGTACGGCATCGAGGTGAAAGTTGCGAAAGTGGGATTGACCGCTACCTTATTTTTAATCGGCAGCGGCATCTCCGTGGCAACCATCAAGGAGGTAGGACATCGCCCGTTGTTGCAGGGCATCCTATTATGGTTGCTGGTTTCAATCGGATCACTGTGGTTGATTCGCATAGGATGGATTGCGTTGTGAAGCGGAAAACCAGGAAGTTGCGGAAACGTACGACCAAGTCTCCTTCAGATCAGTCGTCGAAGATGAGGCTGCGCATCGAGGCGGCCATACGACGGATTCCCAACGGAAAAGTGTCTACCTACGGAGCAGTCGCGCGAGCGGCCGGACTGCCGGGAGCAGCGCGGCAGGTGGCCAAGGTGCTGCATCGCAGCTACGGATTGCCGTGGCAGCGAGTCTTAGGCGCAGGTGGAGAAATCAAGCTGCGCGGAGACTCGGCCATCGAGCAGCGGCTTCGACTGGAAGCCGAGGGCGTCCGCTTCCGAGGTAGAAAGGTGGATATGAAGCAGTGCGAGCACAACTTTGGGCGCAGAACGAAAAAATCCTGATTCGGCTCTTGCGACCGTCACTTCTTGAACTGCTCGTCAATCTCGACCTGATATCCAGAAACCATCTTATTGGTTTCATTGGCCATGCCGACCACCGCCATTAATTCTTTGAACATGGCGTCGGTCATCCCTTTTTTCTGCGCCGAGACAGTATGTGAAGCAATGCAGTAGTTGCATTGATTGGTCACGCTCACTGCGACGTAAATCATTTCCTTCGTCAGCGGATCAAGCGCGCCGGGAGCCATGATCTGCTTGATGTCTTCCCATGTGCGTTTCAGCGTGGCGGGATCGTGCGCGATCGCCTTCCAGAAATTATTGATCCAATCAGTCTTGCGCGTCGCCATGATGTCGTCATAAACGGCGCGCACTTCCGGGCTGGCGTCTTTGTATTCAATGAGTCCCAGTGTTGCCATTAGTTCTCCAATTCCAAAAAATCAGTTCACCACAGAGGCACGGCCACGGAGAAAGGCAAATCCAAAAAGGGTTTTTCTCCGTGACTCCGTGCCTCTGTGGTGAGTACGGTCTTGTGGGGGTGCTGTTATTTCGGCAATTCTCCGCCCAGCAGTTTCTCCAACGCCGCGGCCGGGCAGCGCACGCCCACAAAGAACTGCCCGAACAACGCATACACAGCGCTGACGTGGTCGAAGCGCATTTCGTAGATCAACTTCTTGAACACCAGCGGATCGTCGGCGAACAGATCGACGCCCCACTCCCAGTCGTCGAAGCCAATCGAGCCGGTGATGATCTGCTTCACTTCACCCGCATAGCGGCGGCCCACTAATCCGTGCTCGTTCATCTGGCGGGCGCGCTCTTCGATCGGAAGCGTATACCAATTCTTGTCTTCGCCTCGCAGCCGGTTCATTGGATAAAAACAGATGTAACGATTCGGCGGAATCTCAGGAAACAGCCGCGGACGCATAGCCTCACGATGCCGCTCAAGTTTGCATTCGATTTCCGCCTTCCACTGGTCGGAGTGGGGTTGGATGCCCTGATCGGCCAACTCCTTGTAAATCTTGAGCGTCGAATCGTAGAGCCCGAGTTCGATGATGGAGAGATACGAAGATGTGGGCTCGAGGTAATCGCTCAGCCGCAGGCCCGCCACCTTGAGTTCCGCCTGGTTTAGATCCGCAAAAGACTTGCGGAAATGCACCAGCAGCAGATCGCCTTTGTGGCCGATCAACGAAAAAAGTGCGGATTGTCCCGCAGAATTTTGTTCCATTCCACCCAGCACCGCCGCCGCCTCTTGAGCGATCGCCGATCGCGTCGCTTCTGGCAGGCTGCGCCACGCCGTCCAGCGGAAGCGCATCATCTGGTGGAGCACGCTGTAGCCCTCAGTGGTGAGCGGCACCTCGGGAAGCTGCGCCGAGCCGGTCTGCGGGTGAACGGGAGGAGTTGATGTCATCGTCATTGTCTTCTCGGGACGTGTGCTCATAATTTCAATTCCATTGTACGCAAGAGCCGCGGAGCCAGCGAGTCCACGGTTTACAATCATGCTGGCAGTTCGAGTTCCGCAACGGCACGCTGCTCATGCGAAAACTGATCCCGGTATTGTGTGTGGTTCTAGTCCTGGCTGCGTCGCTGGCGGCGCAAAGCTGGCGTCTGTGGGTTCTGCGTCCACCCGGCGAGATGGTAGAGTACGATCCGGCAACGTTTACTGCTAAGCAAACGGTGAAGGTCCCGGCAGAAGCCGCGTCCTCGCCGCAGAACGTCTCCGTCAATCATCTGGGGCAAATGTTGTTCGCCGCACCGGTGTCTTTGCCGCTGACCGAGGGCGATCTCGCGACCGAGCAGAAGGTGTGGTTCTGGGACGGCCACGCAGCCACCTCTCTGGCCCGCGACATCTCGCGCACCACAGCCACGGTTGGCTCAAATCTTGCCATCACCGAGTCGGCACCCGTACCTTTTCTCTCAGCCGATGGAATCCATCTCGACTGGTTTTCGAACCAGGCGCGCCGCCTGCAGCGCGATGGCGTGGATCTTTCCACGAAGACCACCTGGCTAAGCTGGCAAACGGACCTCGCCGGCGCCAGCCATCAGGACCTGGCCACGATCGCGTTCCCCGACTGCCCCTGCCCGACCGGAGGCTGTGAAGAAACCTGTCCCTATGGAGAAGTGTGGGTTCCCGACCAAGGCATGGGCAAGTTTTTTCTCCTGACGCAGTTCGTCTCCGGAAAGACCCAGCCGCTCTACAAGGCAACCTCTTTATATGAGGAAAACGCCGGAAAATGGGCACCGACGCCGATCAACCCGCCGCTCCGCCGTGGGCTCGACGCCGCCAATGCCAGCTCGATCCTTGAGGCGATTCCCGACACCGCCTGCTGCGGTTGGCAGAATCAGAGCGACGATCAAACTCTGCTGCACCTCCACGGCAAGACGTTGACCGTGTTCGATGAACAAGCCACATACAAAAACCCCGACTACGACGTCAGCTTCTACACCCAGAACGGCAAGCTGTCGCCCGATCTCGCCTCCGTGGCCTTTACGATCGTTGCCACTTCTCAGCCCAACACGCCGATTCAGATCTCCGAGCAAGGGCAGGCCAGCCCGGAAGAATCGCAGCGCATTCGCAAGGCCTTGCTCGATCTGCCCGCAGTCGAGGTGAAGAGCACGGAGGATGTGCCCCGCCGCATCGCATTTCTACCCCATGCCACTCTAGTAGGCTGGATCAGCGACAAGGAGATCCTGATCGTGGAGGGACATTTGCTGGTTGCCTACAACGTCGCGAAGGGCACGCGGCGAAAGTCGGCCATCCGCGCTGAGGATGCGGCGCACGTCTTTCTGCGCTGAAGAAGTCAACCCTGCCTTCCCGGTCATGCCGGCTCAAAACCATCCGTATGGCACTCTTGGGCCTCGTATTCCCAGATTGTGCCATTGTCAGCACACGCTCCCGGCCTGAGGATACTGGTGCCTGGTGGTCGGCACTCTTTATTAAGAGCTATTTCGCAAGGCGAGGCAAAATGGGAACGCACCAAACGTTGCAGCAGAGTTCAATCGGGGAGCTTACCAGACCCCAATCTGGTCCCGCTGGTGAGCAGCCTCGCCGCCTCCAGATCGCGCTGGCTCTTCTGCTGATCGCCCTTGCCTTTGTAATCGTGAAGGACCGTGATTTCTGGTTCGGCTCGGACGATGTTACCGAATCCGACGCTATGGACTCGCAGATCATCCAAAATGCAGCTGCGGCTGTACCTGCCAAAACCGCGCAGCCGC
>JBAWCJ010000012.1:0-2960 GCA_049590215.1 Candidatus Sulfotelmatobacter sp.
GCAAGGGAAGTGAATGGGCAAGAGCAGCCGGTTGCAAGCACGCCCGTCTTCGGCGGATCGCTAGTCACTTCGTTCTCCGCCTACCAGCCGCGTACATTTGCCGTTAGGCTGGCTGCGGCCCGAACCAAAGTTGCGAGCGTTCGTTCGGCGCCGGTTGCCTTGCATTATGACCTGGCAACTGCGAGCAATGATGGGACGCCCACAGTGGGCGGATTTGACGGCAAGGGCAATGCGTTGCCGGCCGAAATGCTGCCCGAACAAATCACGCTCAATGATGTACAGTTTCGGCTGGCCGCGCCGAAGACGGGCTCTCCCAACGCAGTTGTGGCCAAGGGGCAGACGATCGATCTGCCCGAAGGCCGATTTAACCGCGTGTACGTTTTGGCCGCCTCGGCGGACGGCGATCAGAAGGCCGCATTCGAAGTCGGGAATAAGAGAGTCGACTTGAATATCCAGAACTGGGGCGGATTCGTTGGACAGTGGGATGACCGGCAATGGAGCTCGAAAGACACATCGAATGACGATTACGGGGAGATGACCGGCATCAAGCCGGGCTATATCAAGCGCGCTGACCTGGCTTGGTACTGCTCGCATCATCACAACGCTGCGGGCGAAAATGTTCCTTATGCTTACTCGTATCTGTTCGCCTATTCCATCGACCTGCCGGCCGGCGTAAAGACGATCAAGCTGCCGGATAATGACAAGGTCCGCGTCATGGCCATATCGGTGGCCGACGAGAATGCCGAGGTGAAGCCGGTGCAGCCGCTTTACGATGTGCTTCCTCCGATCGCCGCAACAACGTCCGCCACGACGGCGCCGTGAATCGGTTGCCCGGGGCGCGGGTCGGAGGCGATACGAAAGTATCGTTGATACCATCGTCTGATTGTTTTGCCTTTACGCTTCTGATCTGATGGGGTGGCTTCAATCGCAAGCGATGCGATCGGACATCCGTGGTGAAAGGGAAAAATCCACCCATGACTCTCGCAAACGATTTCGGGTTTCTGCTCATAATGACTGATCTGTGCTCTGCTTTGAAGTCGTAGGAGGACCCCACTATGAAGAGGATCGCTTTCTTGGTGGTTGCAGTTGCAACCTTGGCCGGCGTGGCCTTCTTCAGCGCTTCCGCATCTGGACACGGTGATGAAGCGGCCGCTCCGATCTTCGGAATCAAAATTCCCCCCGGATACCGCGACTGGAAGTTGATTTCAGTCGCCCATGAGGCGGGCAACCTCAACGATCTGCGGGCCCTTCTCGGCAACGATGTTGCGATCAAGGCCTACCGGGATGGGAAGCTGCCATTCCCGGACGGCACCATCATTGCCCGGCTAGCCTGGAGCTACGTCCCGTCCGAGGAAAACAACAAAGTGTTCGGCCGTGCCCAGTCATTCGTGGCCGGACCTCCCACGAACGTTCAGTTCATAGTGAAAGACTCAAGAAAATACGTCGCGACAGGCGGATGGGGATTTGCTCAATTCAGCAGGGACGGCAAACCTGCGGACGAAGCCCTGCTCAAAACCTGCTTCCCCTGCCACGAGCCAGTCAAAGCTCGCGACTATGTCTTCACCCGCTACGCACCTTAAGACTGAAGCGAAATCGCGCGTGCGCTCATCAATAAGCGAGTGAGTCATAGGAGAGTTTATGGCAGCGAATAGAGCCACGGTAGTTCCCATGAAGGCGGCGCAGATGAAAGTCGCGCAAGTCCCTAATCCCGGCGCAGATTTCGAGATCGTCGAGCGCGCGATTCCAAAGCCGGACGCCAGACAGGTGCGCATCAAGGTGCAGGCTTGCGGCGTTTGCCACAGTGACGTGGTTACGAAAGAAGGCTTGTGGCCCGGAATTGAGTATCCCCGCGTTCCTGGTCATGAAGTGGCGGGCATCGTCGATGAGGTTGGCGCCGGCGTTTCCGAGTGGACGAAGGGACAGCGTGTGGGGGTTGGCTGGCACGGCGGCCACGACGGCACCTGCCGCGAATGCCGGCGCGGAGATTTCGGCAATTGCAGGAACATGAAAATCTGTGGCATCAGCTACGACGGTGGATACCAGCAATACATGGTCGCTCCCGCCGAGGCAGTGGTGGCGATCCCGGAAACTCTAAGCGACGTCGACGCCGCACCGCTGCTGTGCGCCGGCATTACCACCTACAACGCGCTCCGGCACAGTGGCGCGCTTCCTGGCGATCTGGTTGCGGTGCAGGGAATTGGCGGCCTGGGTCACCTCGGAATTCAATTCGCGAATAAGTTTGGATATAAGGTCGCGGCAATCGGGCGCGGGTCTGAAAACGCCGCGCTCGCCAAGAAGCTGGGAGCCAGCGTGTACATCGACAGCCAGACGGCGAACGCAGTCGACGCGCTGCAGAAACTGGGCGGGGCGCGCGTGATTCTAGCAACAGCCCCAAGCTCGAAAGCGATGTCCGAGCTGATCAACGGTCTGGGGCCGAACGGCGAACTCATGGTGGTCGGTGCGACATCCGATCCCATTGAAGTGACACCGCTACAGCTCATCAACGGAAGCAAGACTATTCAGGGCTGGGCCTCAGGAACACCAGCCGATTCCGATGACACACTGCGCTTCGCGGAGCTAAGCGGTGTGCGTCCCATGATTGAAACTTACCCGCTTGAAAAGGCGGCCGAGGCTTACGCTCGAATGATGAGTGGCAAGGCAGAGTTTCGCGTCGTGTTGACGATGTGAGATTGACGAGCAACACGATTGGCACCCAAGCGCATGGAAAGGAACGTCCTTATGAACTACCCGACGTTTTATCGCACGACAAAGATAGAAGGGCTTTCCATTTTCTACAGAGAAGCGGGACCGAAGGATGCGCCGACGATTCTCCTGCTCCACGGCCTGCCTTCATCGTCGCGAATGTTCGAGCCGCTCTACGCCCGCCTTTCCGATCGCTATCACCTGGTCGCGCCCGATTATCCGGGCTTTGGACACAGCGACTGGCCGGACCCAAAAAC
>JBAWCJ010000013.1:0-7547 GCA_049590215.1 Candidatus Sulfotelmatobacter sp.
GAGGGGGGAGGGGGATACCTCGATTTTCAGCGCAGAACCGAGCAAACCAACGCCGCTGCAACGAAGTTCCGAACTTTATTCCGGGGTTGAAATCCACAGCGCGAGGAGTGATTACTCCTCGGCCAAAAAGCGGTTCCACCACGAGCCGAGCAGATGAGTCAGGCTGGAAAAAGATAAGCAGAAGAAGAAATACGAGAGAGTATCGAGAATTCCAGAGACAAAAACCGAAAGCTGGGATAACGAAACTTGGCCTGACGAAGCTTGGGATAACAAAGGTTGGGATAACGACGTCAGCCGTTCCGACTGTCGTGCGAACTGCTTTGCGGGATTGATAATTTGCTCGTTCACAGTTCCAGGGAGAATCCCGTCTAGTTAAAGAGAACTTTCACCGCCAAGCACGCCGGGAGCGTCGAGTGCTACCATCCCCAAAAATCCTCAGCGTACTCTGCGTCCTCTGCGGTGAAAGGTCTTACCCTTATCCCCGCCCGACGCCAACGTATTCAAATCCCATAGCGCGCAGGCGCGCGGAATCGAGCAGGTTCTTCGTATCCACAATGATCGGCTTTTTCAGCAAATGCTTGATGCGGTCAAAATCGAGTGCGCGGAACTCTGGCCAACCCGTGCCCACCACCAGCGCGTCCATGCCTTCCGCCGCCGCATACGCCGATTCGCAGTAGCGCACCGAACCATTCAGCCGCAGCTTGGCTTCGGAAAGCGCCACTGGATCGTAAGCCCGCACCCGCGCGCCTTTGGCCACCAGCGTTTCAGCCAACCGCACGGCGGACGAACCAGCGACCGAATTAGTATTCGGCTTAAACGCCATGCCGAGAATTCCCACGTCCTTGTTCTCCACCGAATTCAGGGCGAGGGCAATCTTTTCAACCAGGCGCTCCGCGAGAGTATGGTTCACATCGCGCGCCGCGCTCAGCACTTTCAGTGGAATGCCATTCGCCTTTGCCAACTCGGCCAGCGAATCCATGTCCGACTCAGCAAACACGCCGCCCATACCCGCTCCCGGCTGCAGGCAGCGTGGAGCGATTTTCTTGTCGAGGCCGAGCGCCAGAGCCAGATTGACTGCATCCGCTCCCACGCGCTCGCACAACGCCGCAACCTCGTTGATGAATGAAATCTTGGTGGCCACAAACGCCGTAGCCGATTCCCGCACCAGTTCCGCCGTAGCCTGATTGGTAACAATCACCGGCACACCGCGCATCACCAGGGGATGGAAAATCTGCTTGAGCACCTGCACCGCTTCGTTCGAGGTCGAGCCCAGAATCAGCCGGTCAGGCCAGTTGAAATCCTCGACGGCACAACCGTCGGTGAAGAACATGGGCTGCGAGACGATCGTTCCATGCAAGCCCGCATCTTTCAGCGATTTCTCAAGCGCGGAAGCCGTGCCGACAGACACTGGCGTGACAATGGTCAGAATCGGAGGCTTGACCGCCAGCTTCGCGATTCGCATCACCACATCGGCGAGGTTATCTGCATTGTCTTCTGCCAGGAAAATGACCTGCGTCTTGCGCGCAAAGGATTCGATATCTGTGGAATACGCCAGGCGTCCTGCCCGCACGTTGCGCCGGATGATCTCTTTCAGATTCTTCTCAAAGAATGGAATGTTGCCCTGAGCCATCTCCACCATGCGTGACCGGTCCGGATGACAGCACGAAACCGGAGTGCCAAAATCCGCCAGGCAGGCCGAAATCACCGTCCCCAGGTAACCCGAACCGTAGACCCCGATCTGCATCCTTGCCCTCCGGCCTTGCCCGAAACCCACGCCCCAAGCCGCTCCCAGCGCGGGATTTCCACAATTCCCTCTCTTTGTATTACAGCCCAGCCCGCCCCCATGCAATGCACGGGAGGGAGATGTACCAGGGGCCATGCGGACTCGGCAGGAGTAACGTAATGTTCGAGTAACCACGGCGAGGTTACGGATGAGCGAAGGGCAGAAGAGAAAGATCGCGGCTTCCAGAAAGAAACTCGGTTTGAATTGGGCCTGTCAGTCCGAAAAGAAACTGATCCAAGCTTCGCCTAAAGGCTTGCAGCCGCCTCGGCCACCGTGGGAGTCCAGCTGACAAGCTTGTCCATGCTGGTCACCTTCAATACGGTTTCAATGTGTGGGTTGGCGCCGGCCAGCCGCAGTTCTCCGCCGGCCTGCTTCACCATCCCAGCCGACATCACGATGATCCCCACGCCTGTGCTGTCCAAATGAGTCACACCGCTCAGGTCGAAGATAATCTTCTTTTCGTTTTTCTCACGCACCAAAGTGTCTGTAGCCCATTCCAGCTGCTTGCACTCTCTGCCGATGGTGATTCTTCCCTTTATCTCGAGCACAACAATGTCAGGCGGCAGGTGCTTGGTCTGAATCTCCAGCATAAGAGTCCTTTCTGATGCGCGGCGATGCGAGATGATTTGGACCAATCCCGCAGGGAGGACCGTTCCTTGGCCGACCATATTAGGGGTCGGGCAGGGGCAAGTCAATGCGTTGCACGCCGCGGCATGACCACCTTTCATTGACTCGCAGATGGTCGATTCGTAAGATGAGGCGACCTGAGAGTTAGGCGGTCTCCAATGATCGGCCAAACCATCTCGCATTACCGCATCATCGAAAAACTCGGGGGCGGGGGAATGGGTGTGGTCTATAAGGCCGAGGACGTAACCCTACATAGGTTCGTCGCCTTGAAGTTTTTGCCGGACGAACTTGCCAAAGATCCGCAAGCCTTGGGCCGATTCCGGCGCGAAGCGCAGTCCGCTTCTGCGCTGAACCATTCCAATATCTGCACGATCTATGAAATCGGGCAGCAAGATGCCCAACCATTCATTGTGATGGAATTTCTGGACGGGATGACCTTAAAGCATCGGATCGCAGGAAGACCCGTCGAGACCGAGATTTTACTGGTTCTAGCAATTGAGATTGCCGACGGTCTAGATGCGGCGCACTCGCAGGGTATCGTTCACCGCGACATCAAGCCCGCAAACATCTTTGTGACCAAGCGCGGGCAGGCGAAGATTCTCGATTTCGGACTCGCCAAGATGGCTGGCCGTGATTCGGCGGGCAACGATTCGACTACGACGTCCTTGATCGACGATCTCACGAGCCCGGGCTATGTCATAGGCACGATGGCTTATATGTCGCCGGAGCAAGTGCGAGGCGAGACTTTGGATTCGCGTAGCGATCTCTTTTCCTTCGGTGCATTGCTCTATGAAATGGCCACTGGATCGTTGCCGTTCCCCGGTGAAACTCCGGGAGTTGTTTTCGAAGCTATCCTCAATCGCACGCCTGTTCGCCCGTCTCGATTGAGTCCTCATCTCCCGATGGCACTTGAGCAGATCATCGGTAGAGCGATGGAAAAGCAGTGCGCCAAACGATACCAAAGCGCCATCCAGATCAAGACAGACCTGCAGCAACTGAAGAAAGCCGGGGAATCTCCGACTAAGAACGCAAACCTATTTGGACTCCGCCCGGCGAAGCTGAGGGTTGCCAGCTACACGTTTGGTCGGGCTGTCGGCAGCCGGTGGCAATTCTGGCTGCTGCTAGGAACGGCGGCGCTGCTGGTGACGGTTTTGGCAGCAGTAGGAGCGTACTGGTTTAAGCACCGGTCGGTGGTGACCCTGCAGGAGGCGAATTCTATCGCTGTTTTGCCGTTGCTGAACATGAACGGGGACTCTAAAACGGACTACCTGCGTTTTGCGCTGGCAGATGAACTCACAAGCGTGCTGGCCTATTCGCGATCGCTGGAAGTGCGACCATCGTCGGAGACACGGAGGTATGTGGAAGTGAATCTGGATCCGCGCAAGGTGGGTCAGGAACTGCGCGTGGGCCACCTGCTGACCGGGCACTTCATGCGGCAGGACGAGCAGTTCACGGTTACGCTGGAAGCGATTGACGTGTCAAGTGACCGGTTGCTCTGGCAGGCGAACGTGACGGCTGGAGCGGATGATTTGATTTCCCTGCAGAATAAATTGACCACGCAAGTGCAGCAGGGTCTCTTGCCCGTGCTGGGCGCGGGTGGAGGAGAGTTAAATACAGCATCGCGCCCTAAGAGCCAGGAAGCCTATGACCTCTACCTGCATAGCCTCGCGCTATCCCACGATGTCGCCCAGAACAAGGATGCAATCGCAGTGCTGGAACACGTAGTTGGAGAGGATCCGGGCTATGCGCCAGCATGGGCGTCGTTGGGTCTGCGGTACTACATCGATTCGTATTATGGCGGAGGTGGCGAGGAGATCTTCCAGCGCTCGAATCGTGCGTATGAAAAAGCGCTGGCCCTGGATCCGAACCAGGTAGATGCCGCGAGCAGTTTGATCGCCCACCGCGTAGAACGGGGGGAACTGGGCTGGGCTTACGACGCGGCGACAGATCTTGTGCGCCGGAGACCGCAGAGCGCCGATGCACATTTCGCGCTCAGCTATGTGCTGCGTTATGCGGGCATGCAGGAGCAGTCAACACAGGAGTGCAACGCCGCGCGATCGCTCGACCCTGGGAACTCCAACTTTCGGTCCTGCGCGTGGACGTTTCTGGAAGTGGGAAATACGGACAGGGCCATGGATTTCGTAGGTCTGGACCAAGGTACGGAGTGGGCGGCGTGGGTCTTGACATACGTTCATCTGGCTGCAGGGAATATAGCGCAGGCACGCGAGAGTGTGAAGAACGTGGCGAAGGCTCCGATCTACCATCGCGAGTTGCTGGCGGCGTGCACGCAACCGCAGCGACCAACTGAAATGGACCGCGTTGTGCGCGAGGCGGAATCATCGGCCATGATGGAACCAGACCCCGAGGCGTGGTATCACGTAGGAGCGTTGATGGCGTATTGCGGGCAAAAGGACGCTGCTCTGCGCCTGCTGAACGCTGCGGTGCAGCAGAATTACTGTGCGTATTCGGCGCTGTTGGAAGATCCGATGCTGAAGGACTTGCGAAAGGACAAAGCGTTTAATCAAATGTTGACCGCAGCAAGGGCGTGCCAGGAGGCGCTGAAGCAAGGGCGTGGACACTGACAGAGCCCTAACCGCTCGACGCGCGTCGGCGTTAACTCGGACAAGGGGTGCTTTTGGCCGTCACTATGCATATGGCCGTCAAACCTGTGGCCGGCAAGGTTGGAGGGCTCCTACGGCGTAACCAAACTGCCGCCGAGCAGCACGGGAGCCAGATCCACCCAGCAGTTCTGCGCGTCTTCTCGTACAAACGTGAGCCGGTCGAGCAGTATGCGGCGGCTCCCCGCATACTGCTGCCAGCGATCGCGGGCAGTGCGCAGAGCTTGTACCGCCATGGGCTCGGTCGCCATTTTCACGACCGTGAGATGAGGAATGTAAGGCCACTCCTCGGTGAAGGCAAGGAGTTGCTTGTTCAACTGGTCGTGCAATTCCTGCAGACGCGCCGCACCAGAGGTCACGCGAATGTAAACCGTGGGCGTGGTGGGAACAAACGATTGCACGTCGCCCAGGGTGACTTCGAAAGGTTCCGCCTGGCTGCAGATCCCTGCCAGCATCTGCAGCGCGGCAGCTTCGGTGCCGCGCAGCAGCCGCGGCGGCAGAAACGTGATGTGGGCCGCCAGATGCGGCAGGTTGGGATGCAGCTCCCGCCGGAGGTTCTCGACGAACTCTCCCACTGGACTTTTCACATACGCAACCAACGCATACCGCAGGGTCTGCATATCCAGGAAAAAATTATAGCGCGTTCCGTCGTTTATAATCGAAACAGCGGTTGCCGCAGCAGAACCGTGATTGCTAATAATGTCGGGGCGTAGCGCAGCCTGGTAGCGCACCTGCCTTGGGCGCAGGGGGTCCGCGGTTCAAATCCGCGCGCCCCGACCAATTCCAAACGCAGTTCTAGTGGCTCTTCAATAATGCACTTTCTCGATTCAATGAGCGGGGAGGGGAGGGAAGGACTTTTGCGTTCAGTGCTCTATGCCGCCAAACCCGCAGGGATGGTATAACTGAGCATGGCCTGCTTCAATTGCGAATCCACTTCGTCGGCGATAGTGATAACGTCGCGCAGCACTTTGCTGAAATCCACTCTATCTAGGTTGTTTTGAAGGGTGTTAAAGATACTGACTTGCAGGATTCGCGATTCTTCAACTACCATCGCGGCCGTGTAGCCTTGATGACGGCGTAGATCCCCGTGCTGGCGTGCTGGGATGGAAATGCCTGCTTTCTCATTCCTTGGGAGACGCAAGCGGTAAATCAAATCAGCGATGAGATTGGGAAGATGACCGGTACGGTCCTCAAAGCTCAATGGGATACAGTTCAGCTCTTCATCGTGGTCTACGAGCGCCATCCAGTCCTCAATCGTGGCATCTAAGTCACGCTCTAGTATGGAAGCTACGCTCTGCGTGGGCAGCGGACTTCTGGCTACCGGGTTCGCGAGCTTTTTGCGGATAATTTCCCGAAGGGTGGCTATTTGGATTGGTTTCATCAGAACTTCGTCAGCCTGTACCCGGATGGCAGACAAAGCCTCGTCTATTGCTGGGTAGCCGCTTAGCACCAGAGTGGCTGCTCGCGGGTGAGTGTGGCGCATGGCGCTGACGACGGTAAAACCATCGCCGGCGTTTGGCATGTGGAGGTCGGAAAGTAGCGCGTCAAATTTCTCTGTCGCGATGCGACGAAGCGCGTCGCACACGTTTGCTACGGCAACCACCTCGAAGCCGTCGCGTTCGAGCGCGGCTTTTAACATATCGCGGACAGCATCGTCATCCTCAGCCAATAAGATTCTGGGCATAACTGCCACTCCTTACCTCCGCCCTGAGAGGGGCCCCGCTTTTCTTAAGAATTAATAATAGCTAATGTTCCTCAACTCTGACTGTTCAACAGTGCACACTTCTAATTTCCTGCGCCCCGCAACGAAGCGAGCAATCTTGATCAGACATGATTTAGGCCAACCTCTAGGGTAGTAGATGGAGGCTCACCCTATGGCCCCGGACTCCCTGCATGAATCAATCCTGGAATTTCTGAATTCCGCCAACCCTTCTCGGCGTTCGGAGGATACCCGCTGTGCCTGCGGGTCGGCCACGACACTACAGAAGACAACATTTTTCTTCGACGGGCAAAGCTGGAAATTGATTTTTCGGGTCTGTCTCAAGTGTCATCCAGCAAAGCATGTCCCAACCTCGGACGTCCCGGTCTCTTATGACGCATAGCGCACTGATGAGCGCGTAGCTCTTGAGAGGAGGGCCTATGCTAGTGTTCTTGCTGTTGGGAGCGGTGGTGGCGTTCGGCGTACTTATGCTGGTCGCCGACGCTCTATAAAAGATCTGGGATGGTTCCAACGAATTGTTCTCCCAGAACTAAATTCATTGCTTTCGTCATGGGGGCAGAGTTTCAGGGCACGATAACAGCGGCTCCGTCGATGGCATCATTCTTCACGGCGGCGAGCGCTTCGTTAGCCTGATCCAGAGAGAATACGGTCACTTTCGGCTGCAGCCGGATCTCAGCTGCGATCTTGAGAAAATCGCGAGCATCGGAGCGCGTCATGTTGGCGACGCTACGGATTTGGCGCTCGCCCCAGAGCAGCCGGTCGTAATCGAATTCAGGAATGCGGTCGAGATGGATGGCGT
>JBAWCJ010000014.1:0-15137 GCA_049590215.1 Candidatus Sulfotelmatobacter sp.
GAGATTATCGAGATCGTGAGCGGCGCAGCCGCGATGTAGTAAGTACCCAGTACCGAGTACCCAGTACTCATACGAGTTAAAAACATATGGCAGAAAACGTAGGACACGTCGTTCAAATTGCAGGGCCCGCGGTGGACGTCCAGTTTCCCGAAGGCAAGTTGCCGCCTATCTATCAGGCGGTGCGAGTGGTGAGTGATGGCTTCACCGTGCCGAGCCCGGTCAACGTAATTCTTGAGGTCCAGCAGCACCTCGGCGAAGGCCGTGTGCGCTGCATCGCGATGGAAGCCACTGAAGGCATGGTGCGCGGAATGAAAGCCATCGACCAGGGTGGGCCGATCTCCGTGCCAGTGGGCCGCGGTACGCTCGGCCGCGTGATGAACGTGATCGGCGAGCCTGTCGACCAGCTTGGTCCGATTGAGTACAAGGAACGGATGCCGATTCATCGCCTCGCGCCGGCCTTCGACGAGCAGGCCACGACGGCAGAGATGTTTGAGACTGGCGTGAAAGTCATCGATCTCATTCAGCCGTTCTTGAAGGGCGGCAAGATCGGTTTGTTCGGCGGCGCGGGTGTGGGCAAGACCGTCGTCATCATGGAACTCATCAACAACGTCGCCAAGCAGCACGGTGGATACTCCGTGTTTGCGGGAGTGGGCGAGCGCACGCGCGAAGGCAACGATCTGTGGCTGGAGATGACGGAGTCCGGCGTGATCAAGCCGGGCGACCCGGCGCACTCGAAGGCCGCGCTGATTTACGGTCAGATGACGGAGCCACCCGGGGCGCGCCTGCGCGTGGCGCTCACCGGACTTACGGTCGCCGAATATTTCCGCGACGCCGAGGGCGCGGACACACTGCTCTTTATCGACAATATTTTCCGCTTCACGCAGGCAGGATCGGAAGTATCGGCGCTGCTCGGCCGCATGCCCAGCGCCGTCGGTTACCAGCCGAACCTGGCGACGGAAATGGGTGAACTGCAGGAGCGCATTACTTCAACCAAGAAGGGCTCAGTGACTTCGGTGCAGGCGATTTACGTGCCGGCCGATGACTTGACCGATCCAGCGCCGGCCACAACGTTCGCTCACCTCGACGCTACCACCGTGCTTTCCCGCGCGTTGACTGAAATCGGAATTTATCCCGCGGTCGATCCGCTGGCTTCGACGTCGCGCATTCTCGATGCCCGCATCGTTGGCCAGGAGCATTACGACGTGGCGCAGTCCGTGAAGAAGACGCTGCAGACTTACAAAGATCTGCAGGACATCATCGCGATTCTCGGCATCGATGAACTGAGCGAAGATCAGAAGCTTACGGTGGCGCGAGCACGAAAGATTCAACGCTTCCTGTCGCAACCCTTCCACGTGGCCGAGCAATTCACCGGCGCGGCGGGCCGTTACGTAAAGATTGCCGACACGGTCAAGGGGTTCAAAGCGATTGTCGAAGGCAAGTATGACGACATCCCCGAGCAGGCGTTTTACATGAAGGGACCGATTGAAGAAGTGCTGGAAGCGGCGGAGAAGATGAAAGCGGCGGCATAAAGAAGTGGCCAGTGATCAGTGTTCAGTGATCAGTCAAACCGGCTGATTCGCGGACTAAAACTGATCACTGACCACTGGACACTGATCACTGATGTCCGATACTTTCCAACTCGAGATCGTCACGCCGGAAAAGAAAGTGGTCGATACGACCGCGGCGGAAGTTCAGATTCCCGGCAAGAACGGATATCTGGGCATCCTGCCGGGGCATGCGCCGCTGATCACCGAACTGGCGGTGGGTGAAATCTCGTTCCACACTGGCGCCGAGGAGCAGCGGCTTGCGGTCGCGTGGGGATTCGCAGAAGTGCTGCCCGATAAAGTGACGATTCTGGCCGAGACCGCAGAGCGTCCCTCGGAGATCGACGTAGAGCGCGCGCGCAAAGCCAAAGCTCGCGCCGAGGAACGTCTGTCGAGCGGAGACCCGAATGTTGATGTCGAGCGGTCGCTGAACGCGCTGCAGAAGGCAGAGACGCGGCTGGAAGTCGCCGAACGGAAAAGCCGCTCCTAATCTCGCCCGAAGATCTTCGGCTGGAGGTTTATGAGATCGATCACGTCTCTCGCTCAGTCATGCCTCTGTATCATCTCTATGTCTGGAGTTCTGGCCGCCGCGCAGGACAAACCGGCACAGACCCCGCCCCCTCAACGGCCAGCGCCAATTATCTCGCCTGAAGTCCACGCCGATGGCAGCGTTACTTTCCGTCTCCGTGACCCGAATGCGATCGAAGTCAAGCTTGGGCTTGAGGGCGTCGCAGAGCCTCTGCCCATGAAGAAGGACGACCGCGATGAATGGAGTGTGACGACTGCTCCCTTGGCCCCGGACTACTACGGTTACGAATTCATCGCAGACGGCGTCCGCATGCTGGATCCCTCGAACCACCTACTGGTTCCGAATTTGCTCACGCCGGGGAATGCGGTTCACGTTCCCGGACCTTTGTCGTTGCCTTGGGAATTGAATGACGTGCCGCACGGAGAAATTCATCATCATTTCTATAGGTCGGCGGTTGCGGGCGATGACCGCGATTACTACGTCTACACTCCGCCGGGCTACGATCCTGCGGCGAAGCGGACCTATCCAGTGCTCTATCTGCTGCACGGCTACAGCGACGATGCAAGCGGATGGACTGCCGTTGGCCGTGCCAATGTGATTTTCGACAATCTGATCGCGCAGGGCAAAGCTAAGCCCATGCTCGTGGTGATGCCTCTGGGTTATGGCACGATGGAAATAATTCGGCTGGGATGGGGCGCGTGGGGTCACACGGAGGTGCGCGATCGCAACTTCGGAAACTTTCGCGACGCGCTGCTGACGGAGGTTATGCCGCGCGTTGAAAACGAATACCGGGTCACGAAAAATCGCAACGCTCGCGCGATTGCCGGCTTATCCATGGGCGGATCGGAATCGTTGCTCACGGGTTTGAACAACCTCGACAAGTTTTCCTGGATCGGCGCCTTCAGTTCCGGGGGTATTCCCGACGACTTCCAGAAGGATTTTCCAGCTCTCGACGCAAAAGCAAACCGGCAGATACATCTCTTGTGGATTGCATGCGGCACCGAGGATCATCTGATCACGGTCAACCGCAGCCTGCGGGAATGGCTCAAGACCAAGGGAGTGAAAGCGATCGAGATCGAGACGCCCGGGATGCACACCTGGATGGTTTGGCGGCGGAATCTGTCAGAGTTCGTGCCGTTGCTGTTCCGATAGGGTAAGCAAGTCACGCTACGAATCTGCTACGGCACGTTTACCTGATCCCGAGTTTCCGACGGCACGTACTTCACCGCGGCGGTTCGTTCCAGCTTGTCCCAGGCGAACTTGCGGCCTTCAAGTGCGCGCTTCAACGTCTTGAACAGGACCACCGAAAACAACTGGCGATAGGCAAAGCGCTGCAGCCAGACCTGGGTCAGTAGCCAGCCGTCTTCTTTTTCGTCGGGACGGCTTCGCTCCAGCGCAAATGCCAGCGCGGATGCCAGGAAGTCGACTACCAGGAACACGAAAAAGAACGCGACCAGTTTGTGGAAGCTCGCGGGGTCGGTGGAATCGGGGTGAAAGTATTTCTGGATGAAGTACCACGAGGCGCCGAAGGCGAACATGATGTCGATGAGCGGTGACACCAGCGGCAACAGAATCTGGAAGATCACGATGTTCGGCAGCGCTACAAATCCCAGCGCTCCCTTGCGCGCAAACACTCCACTGTGTTTGTAGACCGCCTGCAGAACGCCGAACGACCAGCGAAAGCGCTGACGCATCAGCCCGTTCGCGTTGGTGGGGGCTTCGGTGTAAGCCAGCGCCATGTCTTCATATTCCACCCGGTAGCCTCGGCGCAGCAGCGCCATGGTGAGATCGGCGTCTTCGGCGACGGTGTCGATCTGGTAGCCACCCGCCTCTCGCACAGCCGAAACGCGCCACGCTCCGATCGCGCCCGGAACCACGCTGACCGCGCCCAGCACGTCCAGAGCGCGGCGCTCGAAGTTCTGGCTCGTGATGTATTCGAGAGCCTGCCAGCGCGTCCACAGATTCACGCGGTTCCCCACCTTCGCATTGCCGGCGATAGCTCCGACTTTCGGATTGATGAAATGCGGCACCAGTCGCGAGATCGCGTCACTGGCGATTACAGTGTCGGCATCGATGCCGACGAAGAGTTCGGCATCTCCAATATGTTCGATGCCATAGTTAAGAGCGTCGGCCTTGCCCGAGTTCGGCTTGGTGAGGATCAGAACTTTCCCCGCAGCCTGTTCGCGAGCGAAGGCGTTGCGCGCAATTTCCAGAGTGCGATCCCGGGATCCGTCGTCGATCACAATCACACGCAGGTTGCGATAGTCGGAGTTCAGCGCGGCGCGCACCGTGCGTTCAATTACCTTCTCTTCGTTGTAAGCGGGAATGAGCACGGCGACCTTGGGTTTGTACGAAGCAACCTCGGCGGGCCTTCCGAAGATTTTCTCCTGCAGCCGGTCATAAACCGCAGCCGTACCAATAAACAGCAGCCGTCCCGTCATCAAAATATCGCCGATGAGGAAGATCCACGTGATCCCCATTACACCCGCGTCGAACAGCCAGAAGCCAAGTCCATCAAGGCGCGCGGCCCAGAGTTGCGGCCTCGACAGCGGCGCCATCACAGCGGCGCGAGTCTTGCCCAGCAACTCGTAAATCGGCGCGACCTCATATCCGCGGGCGCGTATGCCATCAATAATCATGGGCAAAGCCCGCACGGTTTCGGAGCGATCCCCGCCGCCGTCGTGCAGCAGAACAATATTGCCGCAGTGTTGGTCGTTCGGGCTGCACGGCGGCAAGTGCGCCAGCACGAAGGCCGAGATCTCTTCGGCAGTGTGCCGCCGCGGCTTGTCGTTCCAGTCGTTGGGGTCAATCCGGTTACCCACGGTGGTATAGCCCAAATCCTGCGCAGTTTCGAGCGGACGCACCTGGTCCGCGGTGTCTGGCTCCTCGTCGATGGCATAGGGTGGACGCAGGAGCATGACGCGAACTCCCACCAGGCTGGCGAAAAGCCGTTCGGTCAGGTTCAGCTCCACCTTCATATAGGTCGCCGAGATATTGCTTACATCGGGATGGGTGAAGGTGTGGTTCCCAATCGTATTGCCCTCGTTATAAATACGTTTGGCCAGGCTGGGGAACTTGTCCGTCTGAATTCCAATCAGAAAAAACGTAGCCGTCGCATGCTCACGCTTGAGCACGTCGAGAATCTTCGGAGTCCAATCGGGATCCGGGCCATCGTCGAACGTCAGCACCACTTTGTTGGGACTGTAGCCGTAACGGGCTACGCGGTAAGGCTCGGGCAGAGACTGAAAAACTTCGTCGGTGATCAGCTTGGTATTCGCATCGACGGTAAGGTCGCGAGTGCCGTGCGTGGGGCGATCTTCGATCCGCAGAATCTCGCCCTGGCCCTCCATGTCAACATCCTGGCCGGGAGGCACGTCGCGAAGTTTGTCGGTCGCGCCGGCCTCGCCGGGAACATCCCACACCTTCCATAGTGAGCGGTCCTCGCCGCCAAGCCGCCACAGCGCGAACGTCTGGATACCCAGCGTCTGCGCGGCACGCATGTGGTTCAGAGCTGTAACCGCATCGAGAAACCAGACGTCATGTTGCAGGCTGCGCTCATCCAGATAGCTGAAATGCGGATTCAACGCATCGTCGTCGAAGGTGACATCTACATCGGAATCGCGCGCAGCCAGCCACGCTTCCTGCGCTGAAACGCTGCTGTCCCTCGCGTCGGGCGGCAGCTTGCCCTGCTTCGGCTTGAGCACCCAGTCGTAGCCGTAGTTGGCAATGGCGCAGATCAGCTTCTCCCGCGGAATAACCTTCACCGCGAACTTTAGATTGTTGACGAACCAGTCCTGGGAGGCGACCGGCCCCGAGGCCGCGCCGGGATAGTGCTCGTCATAGTTCATGATAACCACGCCGTCGGCCGGAGCTGCGACCGCGGCGTAATCGAATTCCGGATTGTGCGCGGGCACGCTGACGTACAGCTTCATCCCGCGGGCGTGCAGGTCCGCGGAAAGTTCATTAAGCAGCGCAATGTAGCCCGGCTGACCCACTTCGGGGAAGGCTTCGAAATCCACCATCAAGCCGCGAAAATGGTCTGAGGCGAGAAACATTCCCACCTGCTGGCGAAAAACCGCACGCGCGCTGGGATTGTTCAGGAAGTCCGTGATGCCCCCAACCCACTCGGCGCCGTCAAAGTTGTTCACCATGGGAAAGACTTCCATGGCGGGGTCTTCAGTTTTCAGAAAAGGCATTACACGGTCATCGACAGAGCGCACGCGATTGTTCTGCACTACGTCGAAGAACTTGTTAGTCTGGTCGTCCACGCCCTGCAGCCGGCCGTCAGGAGTGAGGGCGTGCAGCCAGTCGGGATACAGCAGGTCGATCTGGCGCGAAAAATCGCGGAGAGAAGAAAAGCTGGCCGCGTCCCAGGGAACGTAGAATGCCGCCCGGATTCCCTCTTCCTGGTTCAGTTTTACTTCTGATGCAGGCAGCTTCGACTTGCGATGGGATCGGCTCGCCAGCTTTTTCTGGCGTTCACGGGCTTTCCCCTTTTCATTTTCCTTCAACGCCCTGAAGGCGCGCTTCTGCGGTGAAAAAAGCAGCTCAGGCAGGCGCTCGTCGCGCAGCGTCGTATACACAAAGAAAATAATCAATGCGGATAGCAGTGCGACCCCGGCGTCGACGAAACGTCTCAGGCGCTTCCAGCGAGCGCGTTGCGGATCGTAAAAGACAGGTTCGGCCATGGAGAGCTAATCGTTCATCGTATGCTGCGGGCGACACATGGTCAATTCCAGGCGAGACGTGATTATCAGAGAGGACAGGGTCCGGTGTCGTTAGTGAATGAGATGCACTTTCCCACCCCGAAGATGGCTTGAAGAAGATGGCGTGGAGAAGATGGCGGCGAGAAGATGGCTTGAATAAAGATGGCGTGAAGAAGATGGCTTGAAAAAGATGGCTTCAAACGCGCTATATTCTCAGCGTGCTCGAACTGGTGCGGAAGGATGCTCGGTTCTTTCTTGCGGCGAGCCTGGCGGCCCTGGCGTTGCGGCTCGTTTTTGTTCTGCACTTTCCAGCGGTCGTAGACGATTCCCGCCTCTACGCTGATATCGCCGAAAACTGGCTGCAGCATGGCGTCTACGGCATCACAGATTCCGGGCAGATCATGCCCACTCTCTCCCGCTTGCCGGGGTATCCCGCGTTTCTGGCTGCGATCTTCGCCGTTTTCGGCTGGAGCAACTTCCGGGCAGTTCTGCTGATTCAGGTTTTGTTCGATCTAGGTACGTGTTTCCTCATCGCCGATCTCACACGCCGCTTCGCATCGGAGCGCGGGGCGAAGGCGGCTTTCCTGCTGGCCGCACTGTGTCCATTCCTGGCGAACTATTCGGCTGCGGTCCTCACCGAGACGCTGGAGATATTCTTCACGGCGTTGGCGCTTGATTTAGCTTTGCGAGGGATTGCGGCTTTTCTCCGCAATGCTGAATCAAACTCAACGCCGGTGCCGTTAACCTGGCTCGGCTGCGGTCTTTCCATCGCGGCGGGCATCCTCCTGCGGCCGGACGGCGGCATTCTGTTCGGTGCTGTCGGTGCATATTGGTTCCTGATTTTCGTGCGGACTTTCGTGGCGAGGCTGAAGCAGACGTCGGGCATCACGCCCCGGTTGCGCCCTATGCTATGCGTTGGAGTGATCCTGGCTGTCGGCGCTTTCGCCCCGCTAGTTCCCTGGACGCTGCGTAACCTCCACACCATGCACCGCTTCGAGCCGCTCGCGCCTCGCTACGCCAACGACTCGGACGAACTGCTGATGCCGGGCTTCAATCGGTGGACTAAAACCTGGATGGCCGACTCCACATCCGTGCAGGAAATTTATTGGAGGGTGCCAGGTGATGACATCGATGTCAGGCTTCTGCCGCAACGCGCTTTCGATTCCACTCAGCAGCGCCAAACAACAGAGCAACTTTTCGCCGACTACAACCGGGATAAGGAGGTAACTCCGGAACTCGACGCGCGCTTCGCCGCGCTGGCCGCGGCGCGCATTCACGCCGCGCCCCTACGTTACTACATATGGCTGCCGACTCTGCGCATTGCCGACATGTGGCTGCGTCCGCGCACCGAATTGCTGCCTTCTGATCCCCGCTGGTGGGAATTCAACGATGACCCAGTGTGGCTCACGGTCAGTATCGTCTTTGGCTTGATCAATCTCGCGTACGTCTTCACCGCCGCTGCTGGCATCTGGCGCTTGCGCTGCTCATTCGGCGCCGGATTATTTGTTTTGTTTGTTGTTATACGTTCGCTGTTCCTCGGAACACTGGAGAATCCCGAGCCGCGCTACACACTGGAATGCTATCCCGTGGTCATAGTCGCGGCAGCCGTGTTCCTCATCGGAAAATCGCGTGCAAGCTATCGGAAACCCGCATAAACAGGCTCCCAAATCTGGAACGCAGTATGTGAAAAGGCGTATTCAAACGTTTCAGGACGCCCAAAGCTTTGAAGAATCAGCTTGAACATTGTGGCCCGGCAGTTGCACAATAACGCCCTATCAGGTTCCCGGGTCTCTGCCGTCTTCTTAACTATTTCCGGGAGACACCATCCGAAGTGTAACGCTCGTTGTGAGTAAAGGAGGCTCTATGCGTTTTTGCGCACGTGTAGTTATTTTTTTGGCCGTCCTTCTCCTCGCTTTCCAAAACCTGTCCTTCGCGCAGTCCGCAACCACGTCACTGCGTGGGACTGTTTCTGACGCGAAGGGCTTGGTCGTTGCCGGTGCCGATGTTACATTGAGCAACGCCGCCACGGGATTCTCGCGCAGTACTAAAAGCGACGGTCAGGGCGCCTATCAGTTTCTCGAGCTTCCTCCCGCTGCCTATGTGCTCACAGTCGAAGCAGCAGGTTTTGCCAAGACGAAACGTGAAAATGTCATCCTGCAGGTCAGCAACCCGACCACGTTGAATCTGAGCTTGCAAGTTGCAGGTAGTTCCGTGGTCGTCGAGGTCACGGGCGAGTCGCCATTGGTCAACACAACGGATGCAACCTTGGGAAATACCTTCGACTCGCGCCAATTGACGGATCTACCTTCTGAAGGACGCGATCCCGCGTCGATTCTCAGTCTGCAGCCGGGCGTTGTCTATATCGGCTCAACCACGACTTCTCAGCAAAACAACGACAGCCGCGGCGGCGCTGTCAATGGAGCGCGAAGCGACCAAAGCAACATTACGCTTGACGGCTTAGATGACAACGACCAGTTAGAGGGATATGCCTTCCAGGGCGCCATGCGGGCTACGCTGGATTCATTGCAGGAATTCCGCGTCACCACCAGCAACTATGATGCTGCCTCCGGCCGCTCCTCAGGCGCGCAGATGAACCTCGTTACCAAGAGTGGAACCAATGCCTTCCATGGCTCCATCTACGAATACAATCGGCCAACCTTCGACGTGGCCAATGATTGGTTCAACAAACAGTCGCAGTTGGAACAGGACGACCCCAACCGTCCACAACACATTCTTCGCAATACATTTGGCGGCACCATTGGCGGACCCATCAGGAAGGATCGTTTGTTTTTCTTCGCCGCCTATGAAGGCCAGCGCACCGCCGAGCAGGAGCAGACGACAAGGATTGTGCCCACTCAAAGCCTCAGGGATGGCTTTATCACGTATTTGTGCAATCCCTCGACCGACACCAACTGCGTGCTGGGCGCACCCAATGCCCAGGGTGTGACGGTACAGAGCGTTCCCGGATTCGCCCCAGACTACGTAGCCACCTTGACGCCGGCGCAGCTTGCCTCCTTGGACCAGGGAAACCCCCCAGGGACAGGGTGTGCTAGCCAGACACCGCCAACTTGCCCGCTCGGGCCCGGCCCTAACCCCCTGCTCGCCAACATCGGCGGCGCCAACCCGAACGCTCTATTCACGCATTATCCTCTGCCCAACTGCACGGCCTGCGGCAACGCCGTGAACGGCGACGGAGACGGCCTGAACTCCGCAGGTTTCACATTTCCCGGCAATAACCCAACCAGCCTCAATACCTACATATTCAAACTTGACTACAAAATTACTTCTGATGGAAACCAGTCATTGTTCATGCGGGGCAATCTACAGAACGATCACGAAGCTTTGCCGCCGCAGTTTCCCAACCTGCCTGCGGATGATATCGTCACGAACAACAGCAAGGGGATCGCCGGTGGCTATACCTACATCATTCGCAACAATCTGATCAACAACTTCCGCTATGCATTTATCCGGCAGGGGCTGGGGCAGGGTGGACTCAACAACCAGGATTACAACACTCTCCGCGGCCTGGACGATACCCAGGCGCTTAGCCCCACCGATACCCCTTCCATCTTTACCAACGTTCCAGTGCACAACTTCATTGACGATGTCTCATGGACCAAAGGAAAACACACCATTCAGTTCGGCACGAACTGGCGCCTGATTCACAATAACCGCCAGTCGAACGCAGAGAACCTCTCCTCTGGCTACGCCAATCTGTATTGGATGAGCCCGTCGTTTATCTCAAATCAAGGAGTGAGCCTGGACCCCGCCCTCAACCCGAACTTTCCGCTTGTGGATCCAAATTTCGGATCGTCCTATGATTTTGCGGCGGTGCAGGTTGCAGGCCTGATGAGCCAAGTATACACCGTCACGAATCAAGACAAGAACGCCAACCAAATCGCCAACGGAGCCCTCATCCCTCGCCACTTTCACAATTTTGAGGGTGAGATGTATCTCCAGGACAAATGGAATGCGACTCCAAACTTGACGATTACGTACGGTCTCCGCTATTCGCTCCTGCAACCTCCGTACGAGGCTGACGGTAACCAGGTATCTCCCACCGTAGATATGCACCAGTGGTTTGAGAATCGCATCACCAACATGTATCAGGGAGTTGTGGACCAACCGGATCTGAGCTTTGACCTTTCAGGGCAAGCCAACGGCAAAAAGCCCTACTGGGCTTGGAATTACAAAAACGTCGCTCCGCGCTTCGCCATCGCCTATGCTCCACACGCGGATGGAGGCTTCTGGCACAGTATTCTGGGCGATAGAGGCAAGAGTTCGATTCGGGTCGGTTACGGAATCTACTACGACCACTTTGGCGAGGGAGTCGTTAATACGTTCGACCGGCAAGGCTCGTGGGGGCTGACGACCACGATCAGCAATCCGGCTGGCGTTCTTGGAGTGGATACAACCCCACGCTTTACCGGCTTATTGGGCGCGGGCAATCTTCCTCCAAGTCCCGGAGTTCCATCTCCGCACGGCTTTCCCTACACACCGTCGAACGATGCAAGTACTTACGGACTGGCCATTGCCTGGGGAATCGACGACAATCTGAAGACGCCGTACTCGCATGTCATCGATTTCTCTCTCACTCGTGAACTTCCCCACAATTTTGTCGTCGAGGCAACGTACACAGGGCGATTTGCCCATCATCTGTTGCAGGAAATCGATCTGTCGCAACCGCTCGACCTGGTCGATCCGGGGAGTCACATGGATTACTTCCATGCAGCGGATATGCTTTCGAAGGCTGCGTATGCCGGAACACCCATCAATAATATTCAACCCATCCCTTATTGGCAGAATCTGTTTCCGCAAGCTGGGGGACAAGGCTTATTTTCCGGGGTCGGTGGCGCGCCCTGTTCTCCCACCACCGGCGCCGGTGCACCCACAAACCCCACCGCGACCCAAAACATCTACGACTCCTATTACTGCAATTTGGGAAACGAAACGCTTTCCCTTGAACTTTTGGACGCGTTCTGCTTTCCTGCCTGCTCGGGCACCGGCTCCAATACCGTGGGTGGCTTCACGGGTCCCGCGGGTACTCCGTTCCAGTATTACCAGCCACAATTCTCGTCTCTCTACGGGTGGCAGGCACGGGGCAACAGCAATTACAACGGGCTCCAGGTCTCTTTGCGGCACTCCATGGCGGCGGGTCTCCAATTCGACTTCAACTACGTGTACTCCAAGTCGATCGACGTCGGCTCCAACGCAGAACGCGTGAACGGGTTCGAATCGGCCGGACTGGCTTTCAACAGCCAGGTAATCAATGCGTTCTCACCGAATCTGTGGCGCGCGGTTTCCGACTTCGACGCCACCAATCAGCTAAACGCGAATTGGGTTTGGGACCTCCCCTACGGTCGCGGCCGCCATTGGGGCAGTAGCGCCAATGGTTGGGTGAATGGAATCCTTGGGGGGTGGGGCTTCAACGGTTTATATCGCTGGACCAGCGGATTTCCCTTCTCCGTCGAGGCCGGCAATGGCTGGTCTACCGATTTCGAACTGGAAGGGTCCTCGTTCGTGACCGGGGCAAAACCGAAGACCGGTGTATTTATCGAGCCCAACGGCACTCCGACGGTCTTCCAAAATCCTGAACAGACCATCACTTGCTCCTGTTCGCCGGGCTCCGCCGCCGGAGCGGTCAGCACCTTCCGGCCAACCTATGCCGGTGAAGCCGGGCAGCGTAATGCTTTCCGTGGCCCGGGCTACTTTGGTATCGACGCCGGCCTTTCCAAAATTTGGAACGTGGGCGAACAGAAGACAGTCAGGTTCGCGTGGGAAGCTTTCAATGTTACCAACTCAGTACGCTTCGATGCCGCCGGCTCGCTCATAGGCCAGGATCTCGTGGAGTTGTCCGGCTTCGGCATATTCAACACGGAGTTATCCAAGCCGCGGGTAATGCAGTACTCACTCCGGTTCTCGTTCTAGATTCTGAGAACAGACTGCAACGGGACGGCCCATGCCGTCCCGTTCTTTTACGGAGTTTTTTCTTCGTGAACCGCTGCCTACGCCAGCGGCGAGTCGCTCATGCGGAAGCGCGTCCGCACGTGCTCGGAGATGAGCTCAATGGCGGGGCGATTCGACACGGGATCGCTTTGGGCCAGATACTTCATGGCCTCCACCAGAACACGCTGTCCGTCGACATAACGAGGATCGGACGTGCGTTCTCGTCGCTTGCTGCCAAAATTGGGTGGAACCGGGATGGTAAAAACCTTAGCCATGAATGAACTCAATCTGGATGAAGTCGAAACGAACTCCTAGGCAGTATAGCGCCCGGCGTTCCCTTTTTAGCACACATTCTTGTGCTTTAGATTCAGTAACTTACCCGTGGGTCGACACAAACTGTGTCTTCTTAGTGGTCTTCAATTGAAACACATCGTCGCCGATCTTGGCCTTCAGGTTCACCGAAGAATACTTCGCCAGGCGATAGTCGCCCTGGCCCTGGAAGAACTGCTGCTGCACCGAGATGCCCCGGCTCAAGTCGATCCAGAGCAGAATCTTTGAGATGTTATTGCGGAACTTCTCGCTCTTGGGAATCAGCTGCAGCTTCGCGGTCACGATCCCGTCGACGGTTTCCTCGCCCAGATAGCTTACGTCGAAGGACTTTATCAAATCTTCGCCGCTCCCGCCGAAGCCGAGCACCAGGTAGCTTTCTATCTCGCCGCGATTGGCTCCCGCAGGGTACTCCATGACCTGGTCAATCTTCGGCTGATAGACCTCCAGCTTGCCATCTTTGTAGAGCACAAACTTCGGGTCAGGCTGCTTGATGTCGGCCATCATTTCTATGTCTTTGTCTTTGCCCGCCCTGCGGTAGTAGACCGTGCCGGTCTGCGTGTCGGTTTCGTCCACCACCCGCTGATATTGTTCCCAAACAAAATCGGCCTGCGTGGCTTGGAAAGCTGCGGCCGCGGCGTCCATTTTCTTGAGAACGGTATCGAGAGACGGCGCTTCCTGCTGCTGCAAAACAATACTCAGGGAAAGGAACAAAATGTGGAGGCAGGTCATCATGGCCGGTTACCGTGATGTTCGTCGCATATTTTTCTCACCGAATTCCGTCTCACGGTTTTCGCTTCACCAAAACCCGGTAGGCCTGCACGTGCCCCTTGCCATCGGGAACGCCATCGTATTTCACGATCGTGACCTCGCCGGAAATCGGTTCGATGATATGCAGCAACTGACCTCGCACCGCCTGATCGTCCCCCGGAGTAATCGCGCCAGCAGAAATCTGGTAGAGCAGGCCGCCCTGCGCATCGGCCGTAACCACCACATCGCTCGCATGTGGATCGCGGAGCGCGGGTTTGTCGTTGAAGTTGATGACCCGCGGCGAGAAGAAAACAAAGATCAGGATCAGCGTGACCATGATGTCGTAGTGCAGCGTGCCCCGCTCGTGCTGCCAAAAGATGTAGCTGCGGATTGTAGGCCACACGCCTTTCATTGGAAGGGAAGGCGCGGCTGCAGCGGTCGTGCTGATGTCCACACTTTGCAAGTTTAGCCTCCAGGTTTCAATGTTTCAAGGTTGCAAGGCGGTCTGGCTTTTGAAACCTTGAGACGTTGAAACCTTGAAACTTCGCCTTCAAAAGCCTTTCTTCGTAATCCTCTCCGCTCCAATATAAGGCCGCAACACTTCCGGAATCACCACGCTCCCATCAGCCTGCTGATAATTCTCAATAATCGCCACCCATGTCCTGCCCACGGCCAGCCCGCTCCCGTTCAGAGTATGCACAAACTCGCTCTTGTTCTTGCCTTCCGGACGGAAACGAATATTCGCTCGCCGCGCCTGGTACGCCTCAAAATTCGAGCACGACGAAATCTCGCGAAACAATTGCTGCCCCGGCAGCCAGACCTCAATGTCATAAGTCTTCGCCGAAGATGCGCTCAAGTCTCCCGTGCACAAAGTTACTACGCGATAGTGCAAGCCGAGCTTTTGCAGGACGGTCTCAGCATCCCGGGTAAGCTTCTCGTGCTCTTCATACGAATTCTCCGGTCGCGTGAACTTCACCAGTTCCACCTTCTGAAACTGATGCTGCCGGATGATTCCGCGCACGTCTTTGCCGTAGGAACCCGCCTCGCTGCGGAAGCACGGCGTGTAAGCGGTGATTGAAATCGGCAATCGTGCAGCGTCAAGAACTTCGTCGCGATAAAGATTCGTTACCGGAACCTCGGCCGTCGGGATCAGCCAAAGATCCTTTTCGCCGTGCGGCACGCGAAAAAGATCGGCGGCGAACTTGGGCAACTGTCCCGTCCCATACATCGACTCAGAATTTACCAGGAAGGGTGGCAGCACTTCCGTGTACCCGTGCTCGCGCGTATGCAGATCGAGCATAAAGTTCGCCAGCGCCCGCTCAAGTTTCGCCCCCA
>JBAWCJ010000015.1:0-1707 GCA_049590215.1 Candidatus Sulfotelmatobacter sp.
GGACCACGGCTCGCGCCGCGGCCTGCTCATGCTGGTCAGCAAGCGGCGTCGCTTGCTCGACTACCTCAAGAGATACGATTCCGAGCGCTATAAGACGGTCATTGGCAAGCTCGGCATCCGCAAGTAACCGGGAACAGGGTGGCCCATCTTTGCGCGCTTTTTGCGCAAAGGTGGGAGGCGATAAGGCATCCACCCTACGGTCTTCTGAAGAAGAAATTGTTCCCATCAACGTATCTGAGAACGCCGCCTTCGTCTGGAAGCCGGCCGGCCATTGAGGATCTTCTGCAACGTGCATCTTTTGAGCGCATCCCACCACACCAATCTCGATTGGAATGTACAGGCGCGCCCCACTCTCAATCAACCTGGAGCCGAATGTTCCTAGCTAAAAGCTAAAAGCTAGGAGCTAAGAGCTGTTCTATAAGGATGAAACATGAAACCAGAAGTTAGCAGCGTAACCGTAGACCTCGCCGGCGGCAAACAAATCTCATTTGAAACTGGAAAATTAGCTAAGCAAGCCCACGGCTCAGCCGTGGTGCGGCAGGGCGACAACGTCGTCCTCGCCACTGCGACCGCGAACGCCGACCCGCGGGAAGGAATTGATTTCTTCCCCCTAACCGTCGATTACCGCGAATACACCTATGCTGGTGGACGCTTTCCCGGCGGCTTCATCAAGCGCGAAGGCCGCATGAGCGAGCGTGAAGTGCTCACCAGCCGCCAGATCGACCGCCCCGTGCGTCCCATGTTCGCCGAGGGCTTCAAGTGCGAGACCCAGGTCATCGCCTTCGTACTCTCCGCCGACACTAATAATGATCCTGACGTGCTCGGGATCAACGGCGCATCGGCGGCGCTTACTTTGTCCGATATTCCGTTTCTTGGACCGATCGGCGCAGTCCGCGTAGGCCAGATCGACGGCAAGTTCATCATCAACCCCACATACGACGAAATGCGCGAGAGCGTGCTGAACATCATGGTCGTAGGCACGGCTGACTTCATCGTCATGATCGAGTCAGGCGCGAAGGAAGTAAGCGAAGAGACCGTGGTCGATGCGATTGAGTTCGGCCACACCGAAGTCAAAAAGATCTGCGCCGCTCTAAAAGACCTGCAATCGAAAGCTGGCAAGAAGAAGAGGGAAGTCACCCCGCCGGAATTCGACCAGGCCTATTACGACGCGCTAAAAAAGAAAGCAGGCGCGGAACTCTCCGACGCGCTCGACACCAAGAAACATCCCAAGGCAGAAAGCCACATACTAGCCAAAGAGGTAAAGAAAAAGCTGCAAGCCGAAATCCCCGCGGATGATGAGAAAGCCCAGGCAAAGTTAAAGCAATACTTCGAGACGTTGCGGGAACGCATCTTCCGCGAAGAAGTAATCGAAAAGAAGCGAAGACCAGACGCCCGCGCCTTCGACGAAGTCCGCGACATCTGGATCGAAGCCGGAATCCTGCCCCGCACCCACGGCAGCGCCATCTTCACCCGCGGCGAAACCCAGGCCCTGGTAACCACAACGCTGGGAACGTCGGACGACATGCAGCGCCTAGAAGGCTTCGAAGGCGAAGCCAAAAAGCGCTTCATGCTGCATTACAACTTTCCTCCGTTCTCGGTTGGGGAGGTTGCGTTTCTGCGCGGGGCGGGGCGGCGAGAGATTGGGCATGGGGCGCTCGCAGAGCGGGCCGTGTCGGCTGTGCTGCCTACCGAGGAAGCTTGGCCTTA
>JBAWCJ010000016.1:0-9477 GCA_049590215.1 Candidatus Sulfotelmatobacter sp.
GTGGTGAAATGGTTTGAGGGCCTGCGGCACGAGCAGATCTGTCTTTCGGCGGTTACGCTCGGGGAACTTCAGGAGGGCGTCGAGCGCACCCGTAAACAAGACGCCGCGAAAGCTAGCGCCATTGAGGCGTGGGTTAACGAGTTGGAGAACTCGTCGACCGTACTGCCGATGGATGGCCGCTGCTTCCGCCAGATGGCTCGGATGATGGTGGGCAGGCAGGAGCACCTCTTGTACGATGTGATGATCGCGGCGACCGCCCGCCTGCACGGGCTAACGGTTGCGACCCGGAATGAAAAAGACTTCAGGCATCTTGGGATAGCGATCTTCAACCCCTTCAAGGCCAACTGATTCGATGACCTCTACCCACGCGCTCGGGCAATTTCTGCGCACGTTGCCGCATTCGGCCGCGGCTACTTTTCTGGCGTTGTTTCCCATCGTCGATCCCTTCGGCGGCATTCCCATCTTCTTCACCATGACGTCTTCCTGGACCGACAAAGATCGCCGGACCACTGCTTTCAAGACAGGTCTCTGGGTATTCGTCATTCTGGTCACATTTCTATTTTTCGGCCGGTTCGTTTTGCACTTCTTCGGCATCTCCCTGCCCGTCCTGAAAATTGCCGGCGGACTGATCGTCGCCAACACTGCCTGGGGCATGGTCACTTCTCATGCCCGCATCACGCCGGAGGAGAGCAACGAGGCGCAAGACAAAGAGGACATTTCTCTGACTCCGCTCGCCATGCCGCTGATGTCCGGTCCGGGAGCCATCGGCGTAGTCATGGCGCTCGCGGCCAACGTAGACAGCACCGCTTCTTATCTGGGCATGGTCATCGGCATCGCCGCGATTGCGCTGACCGTTCTTCTTTTCTTCTGGTTGGGAGGGCCGCTGGTGCGTCGGTTGGGTCCGAATGCAGTCGGAGCCATCAACAAGATCTTCGGCTTTCTAATTCTCGCCATCGCCGTTCAACTGGTGTGGGACGGCGTGGCCGACTTCCATAGCTAGCGCTGGATCCAGGCTAAGGTGCTAAGCGCGCCAAGATTTTGCGTGTCTTCGCAGCGTCAGCGCAAGCCTTCAGTCACTCATGTCGGCATCTAATCGGAATGCGTGGCGGCGGACGCATTCGTCCGCCCGCGCTCAACGTGGTTTGTTATGCCGGGAAGCTCCCGGGCGGAACGTGGCGATTTGCCGCCGGTCTCCGCCAGACCCAAGGATACATTTGCCAGTCTGGCACTATCCCTGCTCGCACCGGGTTCTGGAGAATGTAGTCGATCCCGGTATCGAGATTTTCTGAGGAGCGGAGGACATGATCGAACGATTCCTCCTGCCAGATGGCGCCATGCAGTCGGAGACGCTGATTGATGGCTCGTGCGGAAGCCCCCTTTATGGCTCTCATAATCTCGATCAGTGAAACAATGAGGAGACGTTCTTGATCGGTGAGCGGGGTAAGGATCAGGTGCACATGATTGGGCATGACGACAGCGACATGCAGTGAGTATCGGGTCCCGTGATCGTGCAGGCAGCAGCTCAAGGTGATGTCCCGTGCCCAGTCTGGCAGCACCTGACGGGATTTAGTAACGAATGTTATGAAATGCGGTTTGTAGTCGCGCTGAAGGTGTGGCAGGTTGCGACGATAGAAGGTCAAGGCAGGAGCTATTTTGTCATCCAAGACGGAGTAGCTATCAGAAAAGTGGTGCGAAATATGCGAGTTTTCCCAAACAGGAACGTGTAGCGGCGGACGCATTCGTTCGCCCGCGGGCGGAAGTCGTACTGAACGGGCAAAGTGAGACCGGCGAAGGGCCCCGGACGAATGCGTCCGGGGCTACGTGATTCGTGGCGATCCTACTTGATCGACACCAGCCTTTCCACCGGCTCCGACTAATCCTTCTTCCCGATCCAATGCACCCGCTTGTTGTACTCGCAGACCTTCGACGAATAATTCATCAAGCAGAATTTCGGCCGCACATGGAGCCGGCGCCAGAGATTTCCACAGCCGCATTGTGACATCTGACCTTGTCCCGAGCCCGAACTTGCGCGATCATGATCGAGGCCGTGACTGCCGCGCAACGCGCGATCGATCCCGTCCTAAGTCCTTTGCTGTCTAGATTTTGACCTCTAAGTTCTTTGACATCCGGATTTTACGGGGAAAATCGTGCTAACTCGATGATTCCAGAGATGGGAGGGGGGAGGGGGGTACCCCGATTTTGTGCGCCGCAGCACCCTTGCTACCGCACACGGCTCGCCTCGCCGAAAGATTTATTTCGCGCAGAAACCCACAGCGTCCACGGCGAGAAAGTGCAGCAAGAAGACGCCTGGCTACTTGATCGATACCAGCCGTTCAACCAGTTCCGAATAATCCTTCTTCTCAATCCCATGCACCTGCTTGTTGTACTCGTCGACTTTCGACGAATAATTCATCGAGCAGAATTTCGGGCCGCACATGGAGCAGAAGGCTGCCTCTTTGTAGTAGTCGTCGGGCAGGGTTTCGTCGTGCATCGAGCGCGCCGTCTCTGGGTCCAGAGACAAAGCAAATTGTTTTTCCCAATCGAATTTGTAGCGGGCGTAGCTGAGGGCGTCGTCGCGGTCGCGGGCCCCGGGGCGTCCGCGGGCGATGTCGGCGGCGTGGGCGGAAATCTTGTAGGCGATGATGCCGTCCTTCACGTCTTTCTCGTTCGGCAAGCCGAGATGCTCCTTAGGCGTGACGTAGCACAGCATCGCCGCGCCGTACCATCCGATCATGGCCGCGCCAATCGCCGACGTGATGTGGTCGTAGCCCGGAGCGATATCGGTGACCAGCGGGCCCAGCGTGTAGAACGGAGCTTCATAGCAGAGTTCGACTTCTTTTTCGACCTGCTCTTTGATCTTGTCCATGGAAACGTGGCCGGGGCCTTCGATCATCACCTGCACGTCATGCTGCCAGGCTATCTTCGTCAGCTCGCCCAGAGTTTTCAGTTCGGAGAACTGAGCTTCGTCGCTGGCATCGGCCACGCAGCCAGGACGCAGGCCGTCACCCAGAGAAAAGCTGACGTCATACTTTTTAAAGATTTTGCAAATGTCGTCGAAACGTTCGTAGAGGAAATTCTGCTTGTGGTTGTAAGCCATCCACTGCGCCAGGATGGCGCCGCCGCGGCTCACGATTCCGGTAATTCGTTTCGAGATCAGCGGCAGATACTGGATCAGCACGCCGGCGTGAATCGTCATATAATCCACGCCCTGCGCAGCCTGCTCTTCGATTACTTCGAGCATCACTTCGGCGTTCAGATCTTCCACGCGCTTCACGCGCGCAATGGCTTCGTAAATCGGAACTGTTCCGATGGGAACGGGAGAGTGGCGCAGGATGGCTTCGCGAATTTCATGAATGTTGCCGCCGGTGGAGAGATCCATCACGGTGTCGGCGCCGTAATGCACGGCGGTGTGCAGCTTTTTAAGCTCCTCGTTCACTTCAGAAGTCACAGCCGAGTTGCCGATGTTGGCGTTGATCTTGCACAGCGATGCCACGCCGATCGCCATGGGCTCCAGTTCCGGATGATTGATGTTGGCGGGAATAATCATGCGGCCGCGGGCCACTTCGTCGCGCACCAGTTCGGGCGTGAGCTTTTCGCGGTGGGCAATGTAGCCCATCTCTTCCGTGACCACGCCCTGACGTGCGTAGTGCATCTGCGAGAAGTTGTCGTCAGTGTTTGCCCGCCTGCGTTGGGCCAGCCAATCAGCACGCGGCTTAGGGACGCCGTGGCCGTTATTGCCATTGCCGGAGTTGCCGGAATCGCCGTTCATCGGGGTCATGTTCGGAGCCAGCTTTCGTCTGGATTCTACTGGCCCCGATTATAACCCGGACGCGCCGGGTGAATGCGGTGTCACTGCATTTGCTCGGCGCATTCGATCGATGTGCAACCGCCAGGGCCTTGCGTGCGAACATTGCCCACCGCATTCTTGATGTGAATGGCGCTCATCGTTGCTGGATAAGCCCACCAGAGCCGGCGGATGACGCGGTCTCCCGGCAACCAGGAGTGTGGCTTTTTGAGTTCATAAGTCACCAGGAATTCTGCTGCATACAGCGCCAGGCCTCTGGCCATGACGGGTTGGTTTGCGGGCGGGCTGGTGACCCACGGAGCGCCGGCGGCGTACTCGTGGTCGAGCACAAGCTGGCGGCTGGTGAAGCGGAAACTTTCTGCTCCGCCGAGCGCGCCCATGACCATGAAAAACTTTTTATCGAACACTCTCGTCGGCTTCGCGGCTACGGGCGCGGAGGTTGTCTCCATGGGCGCAGCCGGAAGCGATTCAGGCGCGATCTTGTCGAAATCCCTGCCCTGCGCGGCGAGCCGGCCTGCTGGCAGTAACGCGAGGGTAAGGATCAGTAACGCAGGTGCGGTCAAATGTTGTTTCATTCCATTCCTGTCGAGTCGGCGCTGCAGCAGGGAGGACCAGCAGTCGCGGGTTGCGCCAGTGAAGATTCATCAGGCGTGACTTAACGGGAGCAAACCCGGTTCCAGTCGGCGGAGGATGTTTTTCAGCGAATTGGCCTGTTTCCCGGCTTTGTCGTCGCGAGTTCGCAGCTCAACGCGCAAGATTTTCGTCGGACGTATGTCTAATGTTTCCTTAGTACGCCCAGTGCGTTTCTAATGTTTAACCGTCTAATGTTGCACCGGCTGTCGAAACCAGCGACCGGAATTGGAGCCGCAATTGCCTCGACGCTTGCCCATACGGATTGGCGGGCCTAGAATCTGAAACGTTCTCGAAAAGGAGAGTTTTTCTTATGCGAGTGTTCGGGCTCTTGCCGCTCGTTTTTCTTCTAACAGGTGTCGTCAGCTTCGCTCAAACATCTTCCTCTGCTAAACCCGCGCCTGGCTTCAGCCTCGACACCATCGACAAGAGCGTCGATCCCTGTGTGGATTTCTACCAGTACGCGTGCGGGAACTGGATCAAGAACGCGGAGATTCCTGCTGACCAGTCGCGATGGGGCGGCTTCATGGAAGTTCGCGAACACAATCGCGATGTCGAGCACGAAATTCTTGAAAAAGCTGCGGCCGGTGGCGCGGGCCGCGACGCGGTCGATCAGAAAATCGGCGATCTCTACGGCTCCTGCATGGACGAGAAAGCTGTGGATGCGAAAGGCATCGCCCCGCTCAAACCCGAACTCGAGCGCATCGCGGCAGTGCACGACAAGGCGGCGCTGATCGACGAGATCGCGCACGTGCAGCTGATTGGGCCGAACCCGCTATTTAATTTTTACTCTGACTCGGACCTGCACAATGCCGACCAGGTCATCGCCTACATCGATCAGGGCGGCCTGTCGTTGCCCGACCGCGATTACTACATTAAAGATGATGCCGATAAGGCCGCGATACGGCGGCACCTGGTGGAGTATGCGACCCAGGTGTTCACACTTTCCGGCCAAAGCCCGCAGCAGGCGGTCCACTCGGCGCAAACCGTTCTGACTATCGAGACCTTGCTGGCGGTGTACTCGATGGACCGCACCCAGCGCCGCGATCCGAAAAACCGCGATCACAAAATGACGCGCGACGAGGCAGTCGCACTCGGACCAAATTTTTATCTGAACCGCTTTTTCACTGCGATCGGTGCGCCCGACTTTACGCAGCTGAACGTTACCAATCCTGACTTTTTTAAGGAAGTGAATGGCGTGCTCGAAGCAGAGCCGCTCGAAGCCTTGAAAACCTATGTGAGCTGGCACGTGCTGAACGCCGCGGCTCCCTGGCTTTCGCAGCCGTTCGTCGAGGCCAACTTCAAGTTCCAGCAAAGCCTCAACGGTCAGAAGGAAATTCAGGCGCGCTGGAAGCGCTGCGTCACCCTCACCGATCGCGAACTGGGCGAGGCGCTGGGGCAAAGATACGTAGAGGCAACCTTTGGCGCGGAAGGCCGGCAACGCATGCTCAAGATGGTGGATGCTCTGGAGAAATCTCTGGATGAAGATATTCAAGATCTCTCATGGATGAGCGACCAGACCAAGAAGGAGGCCAAGGTAAAGCTCGATGCCATTCGCAACAAGATCGGCTATCCCGACGTGTATCGCGACTACAGTTCGGTGGTGATCAAGCGCGACGACTTGCTAGGCAACGTGCATCGGGCCAATGAATTCGAATCGAAACGCGAGATCGCGAAGATTGACAAGCCGCTCGATCGCAAGGAATGGGGCATGACTCCGCCGACCGTAAATGCCTATTACAATTCGTCGTATAACGAAATCGTATTTCCGGCGGGCATTCTGCAGCCGCCATTTTTCGACAAAAACATGGACGACGGCGTCAACTTTGGCGGCATCGGTTTGGTGATTGGCCACGAACTCACGCACGGTTTCGACGACCAGGGCCGCAAGTTCGATCCGCAAGGCAACCTGCATGACTGGTGGACAGAGCAGGATGGGAAGGAATTCGAGAAGCGAGCCAGTTGCGTGGCCAACGAATACTCGAACTTCGTCGCCGTCGATGACATGAAGCTGAACGGCCGTCTCACGCTGGGTGAGAACACGGCCGACAACGGAGGCGCGCGCATCGCGCTGCGGGCGCTCGAACACATGATCGCCGACGACAAGACTGGCAAGGAAGGCCAGAAGATCGACGGTTACACGCCGGAGCAGCGCTTCTTCCTGGGGTTTGGGCGGGTGTGGTGCGAGAAAGTGCGTCCCGAGCAGGCCCGCCTGTGGGTGCTGACCGATCCGCACTCACCGGGAAAATACCGGGTCGACGGCGTGGTCCAGAACATGCCAGAGTTCCAGAAGGCCTGGGGCTGCAAAGCCGGGCAGCCCATGGTGGCGGAGAACGCCTGCCATGTTTGGTAGACATGTTTGGTAGTTAAAATTGCGGGGACAGCCGCCCCTTCGACTTCGCTCAGGGCAGGCTCTCGGCTGCCCCTATCACGGTCATTGCGGTTGATTCCAACCACCCAGCCGCGGCCACCAGCGCCGCACGTTGTGGCAGTACTCTTCGTAAGCTCCCCCGAATTTCCTGCGCAAAGTCGGTTCCTCATAAAAAAGGACGAACAGATGTACGCCGAGTGCAACCGCCGCGACGGCAGGGATCAGTCTGGGATCAGGGTGCCCGAAGATCACCCACAGCCCAATCCATCCCACTGCGAAGCCCACATACATGGGATTGCGCACGTACCGGTAGAAACCAACTACGACCAGGCGCTGCGGCGGAGCAATTGGGGCAGGCGTGCCGCGCCCGGTCCATCCGAAGTCCCAGACGCAACGTAGCGCAACCGAGAATCCCAGCACTGACGGAATCCCTGCCAGCCATCGCCAGCGCGCCGCGCCGGCCGTTTCCACGGTGAAACCGAGCCATCCAGGAAGCAGCCAGAACCACAAGCTGAAAAACGCCGCGCCGACTGACAGTGAGACCGCCGCGGACAGCCAGCGATAGTTCTGGCCGACCGACGGACCACGCACTGACTCTGGACTAGTCATAAATCCCCCAACTCTGTCGCTACCGTTACGGCTCTTGGGTCACCCAAACGTCGTCAGACCCGGCTGCGCGGCAAACATCGACCACGTGCACAACCTGTGCGAACGGTAATGCTCCGTCTGCCTTGATCAGGACAATCCTTTTGTCCAGGTTCCTTAGGAACTGCGCCAGCGTGCTTTGCAGAGTAGCCCAGGGGATGCGAGCATCGTCGATTTCCAGCGCAGGAAAACGACGACCCGTGTCGAGCACTGCGATAACGGTAGGTGCCAAGCCGGAGGTTGGCGGTATGCCTACTCTCACCTGCAAGCCTTCCGGGGGGTCCCAGCCTTTCTGCGCCAGAGACTCGTGCTGGCCCGTGAGCAAGATGGGCCATTCGGCGCCGCGACCGTGCGCTACCTGCAAGACCTTCAACACCTCGGCATACGGGCTGCGAGCGTCGGCCTTGAGATAGAACTGCTTCTTCGGGTTGGACAGGGGACCCTTAATCTTCTCGCCTAAGGCATCTAGAGCGATCGGATCGACTCCGAGATAAACGCCACCGTTGTCAGTTACAGTGACGATCACCGAGTCCTCGTTGTCCGCATCGGGCATTGGGAGCGCGTTACGCGTGGGTGCCAATTCCACGCTGATCCCTTTTTGTAACGCCTGGGCGGTGCACATTGCAGCAGCGGACATCACAGTCGCAAGTGTCAACAATGTGACGCTCCAACTCCGGCGGTCTCGCCCTCTCAGAGTGTTGATTGCAATCGAATTCATACTTCTCCTCCTATGGTCATCGTGCCCCTTCGGATTTTCAGCGGAGTTGACATATCGGTGGTTCGGGGCTTCGTTGTTTGCTTCCATCATGTTTCTTACTGCGCCTTCGCTCCGCCCAGTGACGCGGTCGCGAGCGTTCCACCCAGTCCCATGGTTTCGACCGCTGAAGACGGCACGATCACCATCGAACCTTTTTCCTTAATTGCTTCGTAGAGCATGTTCATGGCGCGCAGATGCAAGGCCACGGGGTTCTCCGCGTAGGACGCAGCCGCCTGCACAAAGCTGTCGGCAATTTCCTTTTCCGCCTGGCCTAGAATGATTCGCGCCTGCCGCTCGCGCTCGGCCTGCGCCTGCCGTGACATCGCGTCTTCCAATCCCTGCGGAATCCTCACATCGCGGATCTCGACCGATTGCACGGTGATGCCCCAGGGATTCGTTTTCTCGTCGAGAATGCGTTGCAACTCGCGGCCCATCGTTTCGCGCTCAGTGATCATCTGCGCCAGCTCGTGACGGCCAATCGACTCGCGGAGCGCCGTCTGGGCGCTCATGTTGATGGCCTCGATGAAGTTCTCGACTTCCAGGATGGATTTCTCCGCGTTCCACACCAGCCAGAACACGATGGCGTCGACGTTGACGGGCACCGTGTCGCGGGTGAGGGTCGATTCCGCGGAAACGCTGGCCACGCGGACACGCTGATCGACGTAGGCGCTCAACGTTTCCACGACAGGTACGATGTGGAAGAGACCCGGCCCGCGCAGGCCAACATACCGTCCCAGGCGCAGCACCGCGACCTTCTCCCACTGGCGCACGACCTTGATGGCGAACAGGAGATAGACGCCCAGCGCGGCGCCGGCGATGATCCCGGCGGGATTGTGAATGGCGGCGGTAACGATCGCGCCGGCAAACAGGCAGATGACAAACAATGATCTTCCGATGCCGCTGATCTGACCGATTTCGATTTTTGTCATGGTCTCTATCTCCTTTGCGTGGAATGAGGCGCTAATTCGCGCAGACGATCGAGCAGTTCTTCCACCGTGAACCCGGCAGCACCGGCGCGGGAGGCGAATTCGCCCGCCAGTTGGGCGAGTTGCCGCTCGCGCTCCGCGTTGTTTCGGGTGATCTTTTTCTCGCTGATGAATGTGCCGGTTCCCTGGTGGGTTTCGAGCATGCCGCCGAGCTCAAGCTCGCGGTAAGCGCGTAGAACCGTGTTGGGGTTGATGGCCAGATCGACTGCGAGTTGCCGCACTGTGGGAAGTTGATCGCCAGCGGAGAGAGTTCCGGCCGCCATGCCGGCTCGAACCTGGTCGA
>JBAWCJ010000017.1:0-1977 GCA_049590215.1 Candidatus Sulfotelmatobacter sp.
TTCCAAATGTGTGAGTTTCGTTCAACTGGGCTTCCCACCATGGCCCGGTCTCATAGACGTTGAAGAGTGAGCTTATTGGGTCGACGACAATGGGTTGACGGCCATTGTCGTATTGGAGGAGGAAGAAAGCACGGTCGCTGGTACGGATGTTCCAATCCATACGCCCAGACACAAGGGATTCACTCGTCGGCTGCCCAAGCGTTTCCTGAAAATGGATTGCGCACGGTAGATTCACACCGAGTTGCCCTAGCCAGGTCGGCGGACCGACGAACACACCACTCGGGCTCGTGTCGAGACAGCCGAGAGGATCGGCGAAGCTCCCCGGAGTAGCCGCCGCTATTCCAGGGGTTTGGTTGTACAGACTAAACATTTGCTTGTAAAAAGCATCGGAAGCGGAGGCAGAGCCAAAGATAGAATCGATATTGGCGATAGTTGCTGCCTCGAACTGCGGGCTTGGCAGAATCACCTGAACAGGAGAAGGCAGCAAGACTCGCAACCCTTCGGTATCAAAAAAGAAAAAAAGCCTATTCTTCCGGATGGGCCCTCCCACCGAAGCCGCCCACTGATTGGCGATATCGAACGGCCGAGGATTGCCGAACGCTTTCGTGATCCAGTCGGTAGCGTTCAACACGCTGCCATTCCAAAAGTACTTCGCGTTTCCGTGGAAGTCATTTGCTCCGGACTTTGTGACGTAGTTCACAGACGAGCCCGCGTCAGTTCCAAAATGTCCCGAGTAGCCATCACTCACCACAGTGGCTTCCTGAATTTCGTTCTGACCCAGAAGCATACCCGTAACGCCAGTAAAATTAAGATGACCCGCGTCGTCGTTCATGCCATTCAAGGTGAATTGATTTGAGGTCCCCGGCATGCCCAAGATTGAAAAGTTCCCGCCCACGCCTCCAGTGCGCGCATTATCGGTAGCCATGATTGCGCCGGGAGCGGTCTGGGCGATGTAGGTGAGGTCGTTGCCGGGATTGGGTAGTTCCGAGACCTGCGTCCGGCTCATGGTAATCGAAACGTCGCCGTTGTCTGCCTGAACGAGCGGAGCCTCTGCAGTCACAAAGAGTTGCGTGGCTGCTTTTGCAATCTCCAGTGTGATGTTGACTGTGACTGGTGTCTCCAGCAATACGGTCACACTTCGGCTTTCCTTGCGAAAGCGGTCGTGCTCTACGGTTAGCGTGTATTGGCTAGGGGCAAGAAAGAAAAAACGGTACACGCCGTCGCGATCTGTTTCGGTTGACTCGGTCGTGCCCTTATTGACGTCCCTGATCTCGACATCCGCATTCGGCACAACCGCACCGCTCTGATCAGTGACGACACCGGTCACCGCGCCGGAGGTCGTTGTCTGAGCATTCAGCCTGCTTGGAAAGAAGGTAATGAGGAAGATTCCGACAAGAAACGATAGCGCTATCGGACGCAAACTCATCGAACCGCCCCAGAATTCGATTAGACAAGGCCCCCCAGATCAGTCCGGGAGACATAATACGCCCGCGCTTCTCAGTGGGGTAAGTCCAAACCGACTTTGTGGACCAGGTCCTTAAAGCGAGGATCTTCGCGTAAGGGATCAAAGTAGGGGTGCACTTTGATCAACTGCAGGATGTTTGACTGCTCCTGGTAGGCCCGCTCCAGCCAGGCCAGTGTCTGCTCGTTGTCGCCGAGTCCTAAATAAGCATTCACAAACGCGGCAGTGGGAACGTAGGTGGTTCGCTGCCGTCGCTTCAATTCGTCGAGCAAACGAAGTGCTTCCTCGCGGCGCCCAGCATGCGCATAAGCTCTGACAAGCACGCCCATTACAGCGGGATTCCGGCCAGTGCCGAGCGCCTTCTCAAGCACCGTAATCGCTTCGTCTGGTTGGCCGTTGGCAATCAGGGCCATCCCCAGATACCAATGGTCCGGGTCGTCGCTTCGCAACTCCCTGATGGCCTCGTCGTAACGTCTCGCATGAAACAATATCCAGCCCCTAGTGATGCCAGGGAA
>JBAWCJ010000018.1:0-2257 GCA_049590215.1 Candidatus Sulfotelmatobacter sp.
GAGGGACCGGCACCTTCTTCGGTGGTTTGGGCCTGAACGCTCACTGATAACGCACCAACCAGTGCCAGAGAGAGGATTGCCGAAGTTGTTATCAGCCGGTTCTTCATAAGCCGCCCCTTCCCTAACCCATCCGACATATACTTAAACCCTCGATCCGAATGTTTGACGCGATAGGAAGATGCAACTGCAGTGCCAAAACTGGGATGGCTGAGAGTCGCGTAACTTATTTGTTTTCAGGCGGGAAGGAAGCAGCTTTGGGTGCGCATGGACGACGAAATCTGAAATCGGTGGCCGCACTGAGCCAAGGTGGTGGTTTTCAACCAATGACGAGCTAGGGTTCCTTCTCCTCGTCCGCAATTCCGATCTTCGACAAGCGATAGCGCAGCGCGTTCCGCGACAGCCCCAGCAGCCGCGCCGCCTGACTTTTGTTTCCGTTTGCACGCCGCAGCGCTTCCTGAATCATTTCGTCCTCCCAGTGTTCGAGAGTCATGCCTTCGGGAAGAAAGCCGGTCGCGCCGTTCGCAGTTTTCGACGGACGCACATCGAGGTGAATATCTTCCGGTGCAATCACTGTGCCTTTGGCCAGCGCGCAGGCCCGTTCTATGATGTTTTGCAACTCGCGAACATTTCCCGGCCAGTGATAGTTCACCAGAATCTGCGTTGCTTCGGGTGAAATACTCTTCACCTGCTTGCCGGAATCTCCGGCAAAGCGCGAGATGAAAAGATTGACCAGGTCTGGGATGTCTTCTTTGCGCTGGCGCAGCGGCGCGATGTCGATGGGAACGACGTTCAAACGATAATAAAGATCCTCGCGGAAGGTTCCCTGCTCGAGCGCTTCGCGCAGATCGCGGTTCGTGGCCGCGATCAGCCGCACGTCCACTTTCACGGTGCGCGTTCCACCCAGACGCTCAAACTCGCGCTCCTGCAGCACGCGCAAGAGTTTTACCTGGATCGCCGGCGGCACATCTCCGATCTCGTCGAGAAACAGCGTTCCCTTGTCCGCCAACTCAAATTTTCCGGGCTTGCTCGAGTTAGCGCCGGTGAAGGCGCCCTTCTCATAACCAAACAGTTCGCTCTCCAGCAGGTTTTCTGGAATTGCCGTGCTGTTGATCTTGATGAAAGGCCCTGAAGCGCGCCGCGATTTCTCGTGAATCGCGCGCGCGATCAAGTCTTTGCCTACACCGCTCTCACCACCGAGCAACACTGTCGAATTCGTGGGGGCCACGCGTTCCACCGTCGCCAAGACTTCCTGCATCTTCACGCTTCGGGCCACGACGTTCGGATGGGCGTAGCGCTTGCCCAGTGCCTCGCGCAGCGAGCGATTTTCTTCGCGCAGGTCGCGGACGTCCAGTTCCTTGCGGATCACCATGCGCATTTCGCTCAGCGAAAATGGCTTCAGCACATAGTCGCTGGCTCCGGCCTTCATGGCTTCGACTGCGGTCTCAACCGTGCCGAAAGCGGTCATCACTACCACCGGCAACGCCGCGTTCTGGCGCTTGATCGCTTGCAGGAATTCCAAGCCATTCATTCCTGGCAGCTTGAGATCGGTTACCACAAGATCAACTGTGTTCTCACGCAGAAGTTTCAAGCCGCTCTCGGCGTCGCCGGCGGAGAGCGTGGTAAAACCGTCCTCGCCAAGATTCAACTCGAGCAGGCGCCGCATCTTGGCTTCATCCTCGACAATCAAAACTGTTGGCATAGGCTCTAATTGCTCGTCGCTTCCTCTTGCTCGTTGCTTCCTCGACCTCGGCCTGAATGCTATGCGTTGGACCGTAAACTCTTAAGATACTTGTGCGGTTGCAATCTTATCGCTCGCGGGGAAAAAGACGATGAAGCCTGCTCCCTGCAACCTAGATGCTTCCCTCTCACTCTCGACGCGAATCGTGCCATGATGCCCGTCCACAATCCTGGAGACAATCGACAGACCCAGGCCCACTCCGGTTTTCTTCGTCGTCACAAAAGGGTTGAAAATTTGTTCCCGCAGCTCTGCCGGAATTCCGGGTCCAGTGTCCTCGATCCGCACTTCCACTCCGTCCCGACCCGCACTGTTCGCCCTCGCTGCGGTGACTCGCAACGTGCCTCCGCTGCTGCCCATCGCATCATAAGCATTTTGAATCAGATTCACGAACGCCTGTTCGCTAAGGCTCTCGTCCAAGGGAACCAGGGGCAAGTCGGCTTCGTACTGCCGCTCGACGTGGACTGGCTGGTCTTCGTTTTTGTTTTTCCGGGCCATTGATAAAGATACCGAATTCAGGGC
>JBAWCJ010000019.1:0-4961 GCA_049590215.1 Candidatus Sulfotelmatobacter sp.
GTGGTCTTTGAGCAGGCGGAGAACCGCCTGCATGCGCAAAAAGCGATACTCTATCTGCTGCTGGGTGGCGGCGATCGTTTGCCCGCAAGGAGTGCTCATGCCTGAAAAAGTTGTACTCGCTTACTCCGGGGGACTCGATACCTCCATCATCATCCCGTGGCTCAAGGAGAATTACTCTTACAGCGTAATCGCGATGGTGGGCGATGTCGGCCAGGGAGATGACATTGACGCCGTTGTCGAAAAGGCTTATGCGACGGGCGCGAGCAAGGTGATCGTGGAGGATCTCCGCGAGGAGTTTCTGACTGGATATGTTTTCCCCGCGCTGCGGGCTGGTGCAGTGTATGAACATAAGTATCTGCTGGGCACATCGCTGGCGCGGCCGGTCATCGCAAAACATCAAGTCGAAGTCGCTTTGCGCGAGGGAGCGACTGCTGTGGCGCACGGCTGCACGGGTAAGGGGAACGACCAGGTTCGTTTTGAATTGACTTATCAGGCACTCGCGCCCGAACTGAAAGTGATCGCGCCATGGCGCGAGTGGTCTTTGAAGTCTCGCGAAGATTGTCTGGATTACGCCGAGCAGCATCGCATTCCGGTGGCGGCGAGCCGCGAGAAAATTCACAGCCGCGACCGGAATTTGTGGCACCTCAGTCACGAGGGTGGGGAACTGGAAGATGCCGGGAATGCTCCGCTCGCAACAACTTGGCAGATGACGCGCTCGCCTCAGGAGGCGCCTGATAAAGACGAGCAGGTGACGATTGCCTTCGAGAAAGGGATTCCGGTCGCAGTCAATGGCATGAAGCTTGATCCGGTCTCGCTGGTCGAGTTGCTGAACGAAATTGGCGGACGAAACGCCATCGGCAGGGTTGATCTGGTGGAAAACCGCTTCGTCGGAATAAAGTCGCGCGGGTGTTATGAAACGCCGGGAGGAACGCTGCTGATCGCGGCGCATCGCGAACTGGAAGCTCTATGCCTAGAGCGAGAGCTAGCGCATTTCAAACAGCATGTGGGACTGAAGTACGCGGAACTCGTCTACTTCGGATTGTGGTTCACACCTTTGCGCGAGGCGCTGGACGCATTTGTCGTGAGCACGCAAGCTGAGATGACCGGCAGCGTCACGCTGTCTTTGTATAAAGGGAACGTTTCGGTGGTGAGCCGTCAGTCGGAGCACTCGCTCTATCGCACCGATCTTTCTTCTTTCACCATGGGCGATGGCTACGACCAGAAAGATGCTGCGGGCTTCATTCGCATTCTCGGACTGCCTTCGCGTACGCGAGCGCGGGCGCGCGTGGAGGTTGAGCGATGAAGATGTGGTCGGGGAGGTTCCGGCAGGGGCTGGACCCGCAATTCGAACGCTGGCAGCGGTCGTTCGATTTCGATCGCCGGCTACTGAGTTATGAACTCGCCGCGAGCGGAGCGCATGCTCGCGCTTTGAAAAATGCTGGTGTTTTGTCTGCTGACGAACTCATCAGCATTCTGGAAGGCCTGCAGCAGATTGGCGAGACGGCGGCTGCGTCCAAAGGATTCGTGGAGGATGATGAAGCTGAGGATGTGCATCATTTCGTCGAGAAACAGCTGGTAGCGCGGATCGGCGACTTGGGATACAAGCTGCACAGCGGGCGCAGCCGGAATGAGCAGATCGCAACCGACCTGCGCCTTTATGTGCGCGCGGCGGTTGATGAGTTGCGGAAGGAACTGGCCGAAGTGTGCGCGATGTTCACCGATCGCGCCGAGCAATCGGGCAGCGCAGCGATGCCCGCCTACACCCATTTGCAGCACGCCGAGCCTGTGTTGATCGGGCATTGGCTGCTGGCCTATGTCGAAATGTTTTTGCGTGATGCTGGCCGGCTTGCCGATTGCCGCAAGCGGTTGAATGTGTGTCCGCTGGGATCGGGCGCCGTGGCGGGTGCGACTCTGACGCTGGACCGGGCGTTCCTGGCGGCTGAACTTGAGTTTTCTGGTCCGACGGCGAACAGCATTGATGCCACCAGCGATCGCGACTTCGTGCTCGAGTTCGTCAACGTGCTCTCGCTCCTTGGGTTGCACTTGAGCCGGTGGGCGGAGGAAATGATCATTTTTTCTTCACAAGAATTTGGCTTTGTGAAATTGCCTGAGGCTTACTCCACGGGCAGCAGCGCCATGCCTCAAAAGAAGAATCCGGATCTTCTGGAGCTGGTACGAGGCAAGACCGGGCGCATCATCGGGAGCGCGACGACGCTGCTGGTGGCCTTGAAGGGTTTACCGCTGGCATATAACAAAGACTTGCAGGAAACACAGGAGCCGCTGTTCGATGCCGCCGATACAGCGATGGGATTGCTGCCGCTGGTTGCCGGATGGATGAAGGTGGTGGAGTTCGACCTCGAGCGCATGAACGACGGCGCGCAATCGGGATTTATGAATGCGTGGGCCGCAGCGACTTATCTGGTCAAGCGTGGCGTTCCATCGCGGCTTGCTCACGAGCAGATCGGCAAGGCTGTGAAGCTGTGCGTCGAAAAGCAGTGCGAGCTTCAGGATTTGACGCTGGATGAGTTGCGTGCGCTGAATCCCGTGTTTGATTGTGACTTTCATGAGTGCCTGAATCTGGCTGCGGTGTTGGCGATCCATGATGTTGCGGGCGGGACGGCGCCAGCGCGGGTGAGGCAGGGGATTGTGACGGCGAGAAAGAAAATCGACACGTTGCGCGAGGAGGTCAACTTCCATGCGCACGCGTAAAGCCATTTTGCCGGATGCGCAGCACATTCATGATCTGATTGCCAGCTATTCCGGCGACGGCACTTTGCTGCCGCGCACGCTGGCAGAGATTTGCGAAAACGTTAGGGACTTTGTGGTTCTCGAGAATGAAGGCCGTATCATTGGCTGCGGTGCGCTGCATCTTTACGGCACGCACCTTGCTGAAATTCGTTCGATCACGGTAGGACCCCGCGCGCAAGGGCAAGGCGGGGGCAGCCGGCTGATGAAGGCTTTGCTGGCCGAAGCCAAGCGGCACCGCGTGGATTGCATCTGTCTTTTCACGCGGGCTCCGGAATTTTTTTCGCGCCAGGGATTCGAGATGGCGCGACGCGAAGATCTTCCCGACAAGATTTACAAGGACTGCCACGTCTGTCCCAGGTTTCACAACTGCGACGAAGTTGCCATGGTGCGGGGCAAGCTGCCTACGTTCGCCATCCTCCCGGAACCGGCGAACTGGCTGGTGAAGATTCAGGCCCAGCAGTAGCAGACCTACCGGCCCGATAGCATTCTGCTGCGAGGCACGACTGTCCTTCGGCGCCAATTACAGTAAGGCCGCCAGCGATGCTATCATCGGTTCGCGACAGGGCCTGAAATTCTGATTGCGGGCGGATACCAAGCTATGGCTATCGTTGCTCCCGGCAGTTCCACCGCTACGTCGGCTTCTGAAAGGTCGACATCCTATACCGTCCCCTTGGCAGTGGTGACTACTTTATTTTTCATGTGGGGCTTTCTCACCTGTCTCAATGACATTCTTGTCCCTCACCTGAAACCGATTTTCGACCTTAATTACACAGAGATCATGCTCATCCAGTTTGCCTTCTTTGGAGCGTATTTTCTTTTCTCCATACCTTCGGCGAAGGTCATCGATTGGATCGGCTATCAACGCTCGATGGTAGTGGGCTTGTTGATCATGGGCGCCGGTGCATTTCTTTTTGTTCCGGCGGCCAGCGTTCCGTCGTATCCACTGTTTCTGGTGGCACTGATTGTCCTCGCAGCCGGCATCACCTGCCTTCAGGTGGCGGCCAATCCATACGTGACTGTGTTGGGAAACCCTGCAACCGCGTCGAGCCGATTGAATCTTACGCAGGCGTTCAATTCCTTGGGAACGTTTCTGGCTCCTTTCTTTGGCGGCCTTTTTATTCTGACTGCGGCGCCAAAGACAATCGAGGAGATACGAGCGCTGGCGCCTGACGCCCTGCGTGCCTATCGATTGCACGAGGCGGCTACGGTCAAGACGCCGTATGTGGGATTGGGTATCGCCTTAGTGCTGCTGGCAATCGCGATTGCCAGTTTCAAGTTGCCGAAAATTCCGCAGGCTCAGCGCCAGATCGGCGAAAAGGTGAACGACTCCATCTGGAAGCATCGCAATCTGATCTTTGGCGCGATCGGAATTTTTGTATACGTCGGCGCCGAGGTTTCCATCGGGAGCTTTCTGGTGAACTATTTCAGCCAGCCGGAGATCGGCGGATTGACGGAGAAAGTTGCGGCGAGTTTTGTTGCGTTTTACTGGGGCGGCGCGATGGTCGGGCGTTTCATCGGGTCAGGCCTGTTGCAAAAGGTGAAGGCGGGACATCTGCTTGGCATTTGCGCAGTGTGTGCCGCCGCCCTCGTGACAATTTCCATGCTGAGTACGGGACACTTCGCCATGTGGAGCATCATCCTAGTGGGGTTCTTCAACTCCATCATGTTCCCCAGCATTTTCGCCCTGGGTGTAGCAGAGCTCGGCCCGCTTACGGGGGATGGATCGGGAGTGATGATTATGGCGATCGTGGGGGGAGCAATTCTGCCCTTAGCTCAGGGCGCGATCGCCGACCGGATCGGAATTCATCATGCCTTCTTTCTTCCTGTGATCTGCTATCTCTACATCCTATTTTTCGCGTTGAGCGGTTCGAAGCCCAACAGCGAACGTCCGGCGCGAGCGTAAGAAGCGCGCGGCGCGTTTTAGTCGCACGGTCAGGCCGTTGCCAGGCCTGGCTTTCCTCTTGTGCCCTCGAAATGCGCTTCGATCTCCTCCAGCGTCTTCCCTTTCGTCTCGGGCAGGAATACTGCGGCCGTGATGAAGTAGATGACGGTGCAGGCGGCGAATCCCCAAAACATGGTGGAGTAGCCATACTTGCCCACCGTGGGCAGGAAAACGGCGGCGATACCGGTGGAGACTGCCTGGTTGAGCAGCAAGGCGATGCTCATGCCGTTGGAGCGAATGCGGGTCGGCATCAGTTCAGAAAGCGCGAGCC
>JBAWCJ010000020.1:0-10395 GCA_049590215.1 Candidatus Sulfotelmatobacter sp.
CCTCGATGCCTTGATCCTCAAGGATGTTCAGGACGAGTTGCTCATGGGAGTTTTTGAAGAAACGGCCGACCAGGTTGCGGATCTCCGAGCGCGTTGCCTCTTTCTGTCCGACTAGCGGAGCGTATACGTGCGCGCGCCCATCTTTGGAATGCTTGACGTAGCCCTTTCGCTCGAGGACGCGGATGGTGGTCAAGACGGAGTTGTACGCCAACGGGGTTTTCTGGGAAAGGTAATCCATGACCAACTGGACTGTGCCGGATCCCTTCAGCCACAACACGTTCATGATGCGAAGCTCGGCTTCTGTAAGGGTCCTGGATTGTCGTCGCGGCACCTGTGCTCTCCCTGGACGTTTAGACGGTCCAAACGGTAAAACGTAACTAATTATTTAGTTGCAGCGGGAGATCTCCGGGTTGCCTCGGTATCTCGGCGTTCAGACTTAACAGGGCGCATCAGGGCGGCGCTGCCACCGCCCTGTGCTGGTTCTATCCTTACTGCGCTAGTGCAACGTGGTCACGGCGGTTAGCCTGCCAGCATTGCTCGTCGTCAGCCGAGCAGAAAGGCTTTTCTTTGCCGTAACTGATGGTTTGAATCCGGTTCGCGCTCACGCCCTGTTGCTCCAACGACTGCTTCATGGCATGCGCACGGCTGTCACCCAGCGCCAGATTGTATTCTTCCGAGCCCCGGTCGTCGCAATGCCCCTCGACCATGACCTTGAGGTCCGGATGTTGCGCGAGAAATTGCGCATCGTTATCGGTGACCGGCACTTCGTCAGGGCGGACCGTGGCTTTGTTAAAGTCGAAGAATACATCCCTCACGTTCTTGGCAAACAAATCCGCTTCGCTCGGTTGCGGTGTCTCATTCATGGCCACCGGCTTCGGATTAACGGTTACCCGTGCACTCGCATCCTGGCTTCCGCCCGGACCTTTGGCCACCAGATCGTAAGTTGTGGATGTGCTCGGGGAAATCGTGCGTGAGCCTGATGCCGCCACCGTCCCCAGCCCAGGAATCGTGATGTCAGTCGCGTTTGTAGTCTGCCACGTTAGTGTTGTCGACTGACCTTGCTGAAGCACGCTGGGGTTGGCGGCCAGAGTTGCAGTTGGAGCCGGCGGCGCAGGTGGCGGCGGGGGAGTCGCCTTTGCGACTTTCTTGGAACAAGCAGCCAGCGTAAACAAAGCCGATAGCGCGGCAATCATGAAAAACAATCTGAATTCTCTGTGTCTCATAACTTTTCTTCCTCCGATTAGACGAATTGACGGACGACCGGGGTAGCCCGGGCTCGCGAAATGGACCTCGTTGCTGTTTCGGCGATCGCAACAAGAAGAAATGTCGGGAAATTGGCCTTCTTTGGGCCAGGTCTGCCGGGCAGCTAACAGCGGAGGACAGGAATTTGCCGGGGACGAACTGAATGCGCCGCGATCCTTGGCCAGGCATGCTGCAGCGCCACAGAGGTGTCTTGCAGCAGGAGCCGCAGTAAGCGCAATGCGGTCAGTGCTATTGCCAGCCAAAGCTTGAGTCTGCGGCGCAGGCTGCGCAAGGCTGTCACCGGTCCGTGGACGGCGGAATAAGAACCGCCCGCCGTCGGGAATAGAAACAGGCAGACGGTACAAATTACCACCACGATGGCGATTTCATACCCCAAGCGCCGGGAAAACATCGATTCGCCGCTCCACATGTGTACTAAAACATGTCCTGGTACAGGGACAAATGCTTGGATGAACGCGGCCAATTCCGAGTTGGCTCGCTTCAGTGTTCGCCGAATCATTATATCGTACGACGATACAACTAGCAAGCGGGGCCTGGAATCTATGTAAACGAGATTGCAGCGGCGTGAAACCAGAGATGGTGCGCCTGTGAGTCCGAGCGTGTCCCATAACCGCACCTCACCACGGCTGTGGTTATGCAGACCGCACGGTCCGTGCGCCTGTGGGACGGCGTTCTGCTTCTTCCCTCATCGCCGAACCCGCAGGCCGCAGGGGAACTGTTTATTGATTTGGTGTCAGCACGAGGAAGAAAGGAGATTCGTCACATGAACAAAGTAACCGGGCTCGTTCCGATGCTATTCGCGTTTGTGTTGATGTTGGCCGTTGGCATGTGTTTGGCCGCTGCCGCTCCTGCGGCGAAAGATTCCACAACCAAGAATGCAGCGACAGCAATGAAGACCAAGCCCTCAGCCAGTAAGACGGCCGTGAGGATCATGACAAAGTCCCCTGCCATGGAGATGCGGCACGCGTTGGCATCGGCCGAGAACCTTAGTGGAACTATTTCCATGGTGGATCCAACGGATAAAGAAGTTACGCTGATTGGATCCAACGGAGTGCCCTACGATTTCAGGGTAACTACGAAGACGCTGGTTGAACTGTCAAGCAACAAGATCGGAACAAACGAATTAGCCAGCGAAGATCACAAGCAGGCCACGGTTCATTTCGTTCCGATGTCAAATGGCAATTTGGCTGAGAAAATTCAAATCAGCGCTTCCTGATCGCTGATTGATTGCCGGCCTCCCTCTCGCAGCGAGAAGGGAGGCTCGGTAATCGCACAGCACGGCCGTGCCAGCTGAGGCTTACTTACAAAGTGTGCTTGTCAAATCGCCCTTACCCGCGCACGGCCCAGGGCACACTCGGCACCGCGATGCCTGGTTGTTCAAGGGCACCACGGAGGGATTGCCATTTTCCAACACAACAGTTCGACGAAGAGCGATAATTACACCCGCTGCGGTTCCGGCCTAACTTGGCTCCGGCCAAGAAAGGGATGCTGAGCTTTAAGGTCGGCCGGAGCGAGCTTCCACTCATTCGCGATTCGCAAAAAAACGCAAGGAATATCTATGACGCTCAGTAAAGGCAATGGGATCATCGACACACCCAGCAATCACTCGGTAGAGCAAACAGTAGAAAAACTCAAAGGGATTCTGCAGGCGAAGGGGGTCACGCTGTTCGCTCTGGTTGACCATAGCGGAGAAGCGGAAAAGGTGGGATTGAAAATGCCTCCCACCAAGCTGCTGATCTTTGGAAGCCCCAAGGCCGGCACGCCGTTGATGCTGGCCGCTCCCAGCATCGCCATCGATCTTCCGCTCAAGATATTGGTCTGGGAAGACGCCCAAGCGCGTGTCTGGGTCAGTTACAACAGCCCGAGCTATTTGGAAGAAAGGCACAATCTGCCACAGGATTTGTTGCAGAACATCGTGGTGGTCGAAGCATTGGCGGCTAAGGCCGCGGAGTGAAACAGTCAGGAAATCCCAACTACTATTAAGGAGAATATTTATGCCGACGATTACGACAAAAGATGGTACACAGATTTTTTACAAAGACTGGGGCAAGGGTCAGCCCATAATGTTCAGCCACGGATGGCCGCTCACGGCAGACGACTGGGACGGACAGATGTTGTTCTTCGGCCAGCGCGGCTACCGAGTGATCGCGCACGACCGGCGCGGCCACGGCCGTTCCACCCAGACATGGGATGGCAACGATATGGACACCTACGCCGACGATCTCGCAGTACTCACCGAAAAGCTTGACCTGAAAGACGCAATCCATGTGGGTCACTCCACCGGCGGCGGTGAAGTTGCCCGCTACATCGGCAGGCATGGCTCAAAGCGTGTAGGCATGGCCGTGCTGATCAGCGCGGTGCCTCCGCTGATGGTGAAGACGGACAAGAATCCCCTGGGCACACCGATCTCAGTGTTTGACGATCTCCGAGCCCAGCTTGCGGCAAATCGGCCACAGTTTTATCGGGACATCACTCTTCCGTTCTACGGCTACAACCGGCCCGGCGCCAAGATTTCCGAGGGCATCCGCGAGCACTGGTGGTTGCAGGGCATGCTGGGAGGAATGAAGGCACACTATGACTGCATCAAGGCTTTCTCCGAGACAGACTTTACGGAGGATCTTAAGAAGTTCGATGTGCCGACTCTCATCCTTCACGGCGAAGACGATCAGATCGTGCCGATCGTCGCGGCGGGCCCGATATCCGCAAAGATCGTGAAGAACTCAATCCTGAAAGTATATCCGGGTTTTCCGCACGGGATGCCAACCACCAACGCGGATCAGATCAATGCCGACCTGCTGGCGTTTTTCCAAAGAAGCAAACAAGCCGCCGCGTAGAGAGCGCTCAAGCCCGGCCTTTCGTAGCTCTGCGAGAGGCCGGGAGAGTTTCGATTTGCAATGAAACCCACGGTTGGGTGCTAGGCTGCGGCCAGGTAGACGTAACGCAGAATAAACAGGATTGTGAGGATCCAAATCAGCGGTTTCACTTCGCGAATCTTGCCCGCTGCAATTTTCACGACGGTGAAAGAGATTAGGCCCAGGCTCAGGCCGGTCGCGATGCTGAAGGTGAGAGGCGTGGCCAGCATGGTGATGAATGCCGGGACCGCCTCGCTGAAATCGTGCCAGGCGATTTGCGCAATGGATTGTGTCATCAGAACGCCAACCAGAATCAGCGCGGGAGCCGTTGCATAGGCTGGGATCGCGGTGGCCAGCGGCGAGCAGAAGGTCGCCAGCAGGAAAAGGGCGGCAACGGGAATATTGCTCAGGCCGGTACGAGCGCCGGCGGCGACTCCAGCTGCGCTTTCGATGTAACTCGTCACCGTCGAAGTTCCCGTCAGCGCGCCGAAGATGGTGCCGACGGCGTCTGCAACCAGCACGCGGCCCACGCGGGGAATCTTTCCCTCTTTGACGAAGCCGCCTTGTTCACACACTCCCACCAGCGTGCCGACGTTGTCGAAGAGATCGACGAAAAGGAATGCGAACAGGATTTCGAGTAAGCCAAGATGGCTGGCGCCGCGAAAATCCAACTGCAAGAAAGTGGAAGAGGGGTGCGGCATCGAAAAAATAGCCGCCGGCCAGTTTGATATGCCACGAAGAATTCCGACAAGTGTAGTGCCAAAAATGCCGATCAGGATGGCGCCATGAAGTTTTCGCGACATGAGGATCAACGTCAGGGCCACGCCGAAGCAGGCGGTCTGCACTTCTTTGTCGGCAAAGCTGCCGAGCCCAACAAAGGTCGCCGGATTCGCCACCACCAGCTTTGCGTTGCGCAGCCCCACAAATGCGATGAACATTCCAATCCCCGCCGCCGTCGAATGCTTCAGGCAATCGGGCATGCCATTGACAATTTGCTCGCGAACCCGCGTAACCGTGAGCACAAGAAAAAGGACGCCTGAACAGAAAACCACCGCGAGCGCGGTACGCCAGGGGACATGCATGGCGATGCAAACGGAATAAGTGAAGTACGCGTTCAGAGACATTCCCGGCGCCAACGCGATGGGATAGTTGGCATAGAGTCCCATGACCAGCGTAGCCACAGCCGCCGAGACGCAGGTCGCGAAGACAACGCCCTCGACGGGCATTCCAACCTGGGCAAGAATCTGTGGGTTCACCACGATGATGTAAGCCATGGTGACGAAGGTGGTGAGGCCACCGAGCATCTCCTGCTTTACGGAAGTCTGATTCTCGGCGAGTTTGAAGAAGCGATCGATCAATGGTTCTCCCTCGGCTGAGGTTCGCGAAACTCGAACCGACTCAGTATTCGATCTTATTGGACTTGTTCTCCCACGCACGAAATGCCGTCAATGCCTCTTCGCGCATCATCTGAATCATTGGAATCTTGCGCTCCGAGTAGGGCAGTGCGAGTTCACGGTAGATCAGCGAATCGTCAAATCCGGCGCGCGACGCGTCGGCGTCGGCATTAGCAAAATAAACCCGAGAGAGGCGAGCCCAGTAGATTGCTCCGAGACACATCGGGCAGGGCTCGCAGGAAGTGTAAATCTCGCAAGCTTCAAGGTCGAAGGCGCCAAGTCTTCTGCAGGCTTCGCGGATGGCGACCATTTCCGCATGCGCGGTAGGATCATTCGTGGAAGTGACCTGATTCGCGCCCTCGGCAATAATGTTGCTGTCTTTCACAACCACGGCACCGAAGGGTCCGCCACGCCCCGAGCGGACGTTGTCAATCGAGAGCTGAATAGCCCGGGCCATGAAAGGATTATCCATGTTTAGACGATCCTGTATTCCCGGTTGATTCGCAGACCCTCGCGTAGCCAGGCTTGATGGCAGAATAGATGAAATCGCAGCGCTGTCGATATGGCAGGAAAGCACTCTTCATCGCATTGATCGTGATCTTCTCAAAATCATCGACGTTCAAACCAAAGGCTTCGGCGGCGGCTTCGAATTCCTTCGTCATGGTTGTGCCGCTCATCAGCCGGTTGTCGGTGTTCAACGTCACGCGGAATTTCTCCTGATAAAGAATCCGGAAGGGATGCTCAGCCAAACTCGGCGTGGCGCCGGTGTGCACGTTGCTGAGCAGGCAAATCTCCAGCGGGATGCGCTTGTCCAGTACATATTGCGCTAAATCTCCCAACTTCACTGCCCTCCCATCCACAACCGCGATATCGTCGATCAACCGCGTCCCGTGCCCGATGCGGTGTGCGCCGCAATACTGAATGGCTTGCCAGATCGATTCTTTTCCGTAACCTTCGCCGGCGTGAATCGTGATGTTGAAGTTCTCGCGCTGGATATAATGAAAAGCATCAACATGCTTCTTCGCGGGATAACCCCCTTCTTCTCCCGCCAGATCAAAGCCCACAACCCCGCGAGCCCGGAAGTCGACTGCCAGTTCCGCCATTTCGAGCGAAGTATTCATGTTGCGCATGGCGCAAATAATCAAGCCGGAAGAGATGCCGAAATCTTTTCGCCCCCGCTCCAGTCCTTTCAGCACCGCGGTCACAATCCGCTGATGGGTTAATCCTTTCTGAGTGTGAAAAACTGGCGCAAATCGGGTTTCAAAATAAACAACTCCATCTCGACTCAGATCCTCGGCTTGTTCATACGCGACGCGCTGCAGCGCCTCCTCGGTCTGCATAACTGCAATCGTGTGCGCGAAGCCCTCCAGGTATTTTGCGAGACTCCCTTGATTCGCGCCACGGAAGAACCACCGGGAAAGCTCATCCGGGTCGCCGGTTGGAAGGCCTTTATACTTAGCCTCTCTGGCCAACTCAATCACCGTTTGCGGCCGCAGAACGCCATCCAAATGCTCGTGTAAAAGAACTTTGGGAAGTTTTCGCAGTAACTGTTTATCCAGTTTCATAGGAGAGTACGTTCGGTGCAGACTACGATTTGCATTGCGGGAATCTCTTTCCCATCACTCTTTACCGATGTCTTCATTCCAGATCTCAGGATTCGCCCTAATGTAGGAGCTTAATAAGGAAGCGCATTCCTGCGAGTCGAGGTCGATCACCGTCACCCCCAGCGAGCGCAGCCACTCAACGCCGCCCTGGAAATTGCGACTCTCTCCGACGATCATCGTGCCAAACCCAAACTGCCGCACCAGTCCGCTGCAATACCAGCAGGGAGCGAGCGTAGTAACCATGATGAGCTTCCGATAGCTGCGCTGCCGTCCAGCATTGCGGAAGGCGTCAGTCTCCCCGTGCAGCGAAGGATCGCCATTTTGCACGCGACGATTATGGCCGGCGCCGATCAGCTTGCCGCTCTCGTCAAAAATCGCAGCGCCGATCGGGATGCCGCCTTCAGCCAGACCTCTTCGAGCTTCCGCTATTGCCACAGCGAGCAATGCGGAGTGATCAAGATGATCGGAGCTTGGCATCATCGGTAATCATATTACGGCGCCTCGCGGCAGCCAGTAGCTTCCCAGTCACTTCCGCGCGTCCGCTTCTCCAGATACAAATGTTCTTGTTTTTGTGACCACCGAAAGCCGAACTCATGACTCACGTTCAACTAGTTGAAAAAGCCGTGCGCTGGCTGCGCAGCTACCGTTGCGGAGTAGTGCTCTCCGAGCAAGCCTGTGTCAGTGGCGAGATGCCCGATGCCATCGGCTGGAAGCGCGCCTGCCATTCCGTGCTGATCGAGTGCAAGATCACGCGCGGTGACTTCCTGGCCGACCGCGCCAAACCCTTCCGCCTCAAACCGGAGCAGGGAGTTGGCTGCGAGCGCTTTTATTTAGTTCCCGCCGGACTTACAAGCCCCGAAGAGCTGCCCCAGGGCTGGGGTTTGCTCGAACACAATCGCGGCAGAATCGAGACAGCGCATCCCTCTGCCAAGAATCTGCGCAGCGCCACCGGCTTCCGCTACGAAATGAATCTTCTGCTCGCCAGTCTGCGCCGCGTCGAAGTCCGCGTCGAACCCCAAAGCATTACCGACTTCCTAAAGTGGAAGAACCGCATGGCTGAATACAACCGCGGCACCCTCCCCGAAGGCCTGGCTTCCGCCGAAGAAGAGCTGAATGTTTTCCTCGAACAGATCTGACGCGCGGCCAAGGACCAAGACCTGAAACCTTAGGACCTTTCACAACTCCCGCCGCCCTTCCATAGCCTTCAGCATCGTGATCTCATCCGTGTATTCAATGTCGCTGCCCACGGGGATGCCCATCGCGATGCGCGTGACTCTCACGCCCACGCGCTTCAGTTGCTGTGAGAGATACGTGGCCGTGGCCTCGCCTTCCACGGTGGGATTAGTAGCCACGATCACCTCATCCACATTTCCCGCGTCGACGCGCGTGATGAGATTAGCGATACGCAACTGCTCCGGCCCCACACCGTGCAGCGGGGAAATCGATCCATGCAGCACGTGGTAAACGCCGTTGAAGTGTTTCGTCTTTTCGATTGCGGCAATATTGGTAGGCTCTTCGACCACGCACACCAGCCGCTGGTTGCGCGTTGCACTGGTGCAATAGACGCAAGGATCGACATCGGTGATGTTGTTGCACACCGAACATAGCCGCAGGCTTGCTTTAACGTCGCGCACCGCGGCCGCCAGAGCTTCGGCGTCGGCGTCGCTCGCGCGCAGAATGTAGAAAGCCAGCCGTTGCGCGCTCTTAGAGCCCACGCCCGGCAGCTTCTTCAACTCGTCAATTAGCCGCGACATCGGCTCAGCAAATTTCGACATAGGGATTTAGTAATTTTGTCATTGGGGAATCTTGTAATTCGAAAAGCGTGAGTGTGGATTCTTCAATTGGCCGCTGCGTGAAATTTACCAAATTATCGGATTGCAAAATTATCAAATCAACTAGAGCCCGCCGATCCCCAACCCGCCCAGCATTCCACCGACGGTCGACTGCATCAATCCATCGACCTTGCGTGCGGCTTCGTTCACGGCAGCGAGGATCAGGTCCTGCAGCATCTCCACGTCGCCCAACTTCACCGCTTCGGGATCGATACGCTGGCTGAGCAGTTGCTTGCGGCCATCCATTTTCGCTGTGACCGTGCCGCCGCCCGATGAGCCCTCAACTACCGCCTCCTGCATCTTCTTCTGCAGGGAGTCGTACTGCGACTTGGCTTTCGACATCAGTTCTTGCAGATTAAATCCACCCATAAAACCTCACGTTTCAAGGTTTCAAAGGTTTAAGGTTTCAAAACCTCGAAACGTTGAAACTCTGAAACCTTGATTTTTACCGCTTCTCCCTGTAATCGATCACGGTACGAATCTCGGCGCCGAATTTTTCTCGTAGCCGGCGGACCACGGCGTCCTGCTCAGCGCGGCTACGCCCGCCGACTCCCGAATTCGTCGCGCCGGACTTGGCAGCGTTGCCGTTTGTTTTTCCTTCTACAATCTTCGGGGTCGCGCCAGGTACAACCCTCAGCTTGACGGCCCGCCCCAAAATGCCGCTGGCAGAGGCCACGGCCAGCCGCCGGGCGTCGGCGCCCAGCGACATGTCGACCACTGTTTGTGACTCTGACAGCTTGATCACGACTTCGTTGCCTTCGACCGTCCATTCGCCTGCTTCGAGCATCGAGACCAGAATGCGCTGGTTGCCATCCCCCAGCGCTTGCAGCACGGCAGCCCGCAATCTCTCGATGGCCGACGGCGGCGCAGCCACTGCTCCAGCCTGCGGGAGTGGTGGCGCAACCTGCAATTTCGCTTCATCTGGTTCAGCATGCGGGCCAGGCCGCAGGTCTGGATCCTCGCGAAGATTCGCCGGCGCAGCTGCACCCATCACCACTCGGGCGGGTGGGCTTCCACTCGCGACCACGCGTGGTCCGTTGCCCGGAGAGGCATTCAAAACCGACTCCTGCCGCGGACCGCCTTTGCGCGCGGAATCGGCGTCGAACGGAGAAATGTGCCTGGAACCCGCGGCCGGAGCCACATCCTCGCGCTCTTGTGGGAACCGATTCTTCTGCGGAGTAGCGCTTCCAGACGCGACGGCAATCGGTCTTGCCAAAGCTCCAACTCCAGATCCACCGCCAGATGAAGCGGCCACATCACTGAGTAATTGCTCGATCGGCAGAATACGCTGCGCGTGTGCCATCTTGAGCAGCCCGAGTTCCAGGTGAAAGCGCTGCTCCTGCTTGTATCCCAGTTCGCCGTGGGTGCGGAGCATGATCTGCAGATGCCGTGTCAGATCTTCTTCGCCGAACAATCCCGCGACCCGGGCGACGCGCTCGCGTTCTTCACT
>JBAWCJ010000021.1:0-4261 GCA_049590215.1 Candidatus Sulfotelmatobacter sp.
AGCGAACGATCCTGCAGAAGCTGTTGCGCCATGGGCCGCAGGCTGGCTGAAGCCACAAAGGCCTGGCGCATGCGCCGGACTCGCGGCGAAATCGGTCGCCGGTGCGTCGCGACGGGACGACGCCTCGCCCGGGCTGTGGGTTTTTTGACAGCAGAGGCTCTGTCGGTGGGGACGCGGGTCGCGCCGGGAGCAGCGGTTTGGTCGGCCTTCGGGGCCGCGTCCGAAGCCGGTTTCGACTGAGGTGCTTCAGCGTGGCTTCGAACGGAACTCGACTCAAGTTGCGGGAAAGCCCGGGCCGGAAGCAGAACGCCGGAGACGCCGCACAGGGCCAGGGCTGCGAGCATCGACCACTTCGAAGCTGATTGCACTACGTATTCTTTTCCTGGAAACACGCTACTGCCAGAACCCTTCCGCAAATCTAGCGGCGGAAATTTGAACCCATTATGGAGATGTCGTCTTCGGCCAGACTGCGCAGCAACTCGCTCTGGAAGTAATCAGCGCTGGCGGCCGCCGTGTTGCCGTACCGCTTCTGAAACGTACCGCGACTCTTGTCGATGTCTTCTTTGAGCCGGTCGTACAAATCCTTATTGCGGCGTCCCTCAGCCACTTTTGCCTGGTTGTAGAGTTTGATTTCATCCACCAGCAAGCGCGCGAAGCGCTGCGCTTTGCGATGAACGTCGGCATCTTCCGGCGACAAGCCGGCCAGAGGATCCGTGGCCGCGGCGGGTGCGGCTGCGGCCCGCGCCGAAGCCACTTCCACCACTTCGGCCGCGGGTTCCGGCTCGACTGCAGCCTTGGCGGGCACATGCTTGGGCGCATGGGACGCGAAGGGATCGGAAAACGAGGAAACCGTTTGCACCGGCGGGGCCTCAACCCGGCCGACCATTTCCCCGTCTTCTCTGGCGGCTGCCTGCTTGCGCAGTGAAGTTACTTCGAGCCACGCGCTGGTCGCGACCACGAGTAATTCCAAGGCGTTCTGGTCAAGGTTGCCGGTATCGCCTCCGTCGGCGTAAACAAGCGCCGCTACTTTATCTTTGAGGGCCAGCGGCAACACCAACACCTGTTCATTGGCGGGGCTGCCGAACTCTTTCACGAATTTGCGGCCCATCTCCGCGATGTTGCCCGGCGTTGCCACTCGATTCTGGTAGGTGTGGGCCACTGGACCGGCGCTCAGATCCAGAGCAAAATCCTTGACCACTTCCTCATCCCCGAAACCGCGGGATTGCCACCCTGACGCGGCTCCCGCCTTTACTACGAACAGCGCGATGCGTGAGCAATACCTGCTGCCAGCGTCGAGCAGCGCACGTAAAATTTCCTTCTGGCTCGATCCTGCATGAATCGCAGCGACGGCCTGAACCAGTGCGCCGGAGTCAGATGCACCCTCGGAAGCGCGCGCGGCGGAACCTTCGCTCGAGCGCGCGGGCAAGGCTTCTAGCACCTGCTGCACAATCTGCGACTGCAATTGCGGCATCTGCGACTGCAGGGCTTGCGCCACTGCGTGTTCGATTACCTGCCGCACCTCATTCTGTTTCTCGTGCCCCATGCCTAGAGAACCGTATCCCTTCGAAACCCGCACCGCGGTAACATCCGCGCGAGCCTAGCCCTAAGTGCTGATTATACGGCACTTGTAAGAGCGCCCCAGAGTACGCAAGGACGTGTTCGACTGCGTACCTTCCCAATCCTCGACTCTATCGCAAATCTTGTGCCGCTTGAAACCGGAAACTCGATTGGGCAAACACTTCGGTTACCAAGTAGAATAACAGCTTATTTTTGAGTGCCGCGGTTTGGACCCGCAAAATACTGCATCGTCGATAGAATGGGAGCCATCCAAAACAAACTAGAAGGGCCTGTCAGTGATGAGCTGACACTGGTCCGAGCAGCCAAGCAGGGCGACGACTCAGCCTTTGAAGAGTTGGTTCGCCGGTACGACCGTAATGTCTTTCGGATCGCGCAACACATTACGCAGAACCGCGAGGATGCGGAAGATGTGGTGCAGGAAGCGTTCCTGAAGGCGTACAGCAACTTGGCGAAGTTTCAGGAGCAGTCGAAATTTTATACCTGGCTGGTACGCATCGCCGTCAACGAAGCGTTGATGAAGTTGCGCCGGCGGAAGCCTGAACGAACCGTCTCGCTCGACGAAGATATAAAAACGGAAGATGATTCGCTTCCGCGCGAGATCGCGGATTGGAGTCCGAATCCGGAGCAGCAGTATAACCAGGCGGAGTTGCGGGAGATTTTGAGCAAGACGATCCAGGGCCTGCCCCCAGGATTCCGGACCGTGTTCGTACTGAGGGACGTGGAAGGACTTTCGACCGAGGAAACTGCGGCCGCTTTGGAATTGAGCGTACCCGCGGTGAAGTCGCGGTTGCTGCGGGCGCGCCTGCAACTGCGCGACCGCCTTGGGAGGTACTTCCAGAAACGCGAGAGTGGAGATGGCGACCAGTGAAATGTTCTGAATTTTTGCACGAGCTGACCAATTATTTGGACGGCGTTCTCGACGGACCTACGAAAGTCGAGTTGGAGAATCACCTTTCCTGGTGCCACAACTGCTATGTAGTTTGTGATACCACGAAAAAGACCATCGAGATCTATCGCGACTCTCAGCTTTACGAATTGCCTGAAGACCTCCGTTCCCGCCTCAGATCCGCCATCATGACGAAATGTCAGCAGCATAAGAAGCGAGGTCCGGAGAGCGTCTAAGGGCCTTTTCAGCCATCACGCCGTGAGATGATGAACATCTCGGCGAAAATCAGAGTCCCCAGATGGGGGTCAAAAATAGCCAATTTGAGATGAACTCCCGGCGGCGAGGTCCGCGTTTCTATGTGGCGTCCGGCTACTGTGACGGCGCTATAATAGGTGCGAGTCGGCTTGGGGTAGGTCATGGACCGTGTTCGTGTTCTGCTGCTCATCACCCTCGTAACCACCGCCACGGTTGTGCTTGTGGGCGAAAATTGCAGCGCGCAATCTGCCGAATCAAATTCCCAGGGACAGCTTCGCAAAGCCGTTCAGCCAACACCATCCTCCTCAGAGCAACCCGCAGTTCCTGCGATTCCCGCCAACGCACCGCGCATAAGTAGACAGAGTCGTTATCAAATCATTCGCGAGTTTGAAACCCAGCTAGTGTATGCGCGCAGGTCTTTTCCGATGGGTTCCAAAGGACTGCTGTTGAAGGACGGCGTGATAACACCAGATGGCGAACAATTGCGCCAGGATCTGGCCCTCTGGGGACCGGCGATCAAGCCCGGCGATCCGGCACGCATCTCTTATGTGCAAATCAAGGATGATCATATTCATTTCGAGATTAATGGCGGCCCCACTCGTCACAAGAAGTGGTATCAGCGCGTGGAGGTCACCGGGGCTTACGGAACTCCGGTTTCGGGTGGGCCGGACGATGCGCAAGCCAATCCGCACGGTACTTTCGTGGACCTTTATTTCGACAAGCATGTTCCCGAGATGACGGTGGCGCAGGCGCGGGAATTGCTGTATCCCGTGCTCGATTTCAATGCCAGAAATAAAGAGCAGGCCTATCTGGACAGCGTGCCGCCTAAGGTCAAGGCGGCGATTCAGGCGCATCATGTTTTGGTGGGGATGAATCAGGAGATGGTGCTTCATGCCAAAGGCAAGCCGCCGAAGAAAGACCGCGAGCGCGATGGGGAGACGGAATACGAAGAATGGATTTACGGCGAACCCCCGGCGGATGTCGACTTCGTGCGCTTCGTGGGAGACGAAGTTGTACGCGTGGAGACCATGAAGGTGGACGGCGAAAAGATCGTGCGCACTGAGAGAGAAGTAATCTTGGAGCCGTCGGACAAGGATAAAGACAAAGAAGCGAAGAAAGAACCTACGGAGCAGCCCGCGAACGCTCCTACGCTACGGCGTCCCGGAGAAGATTCACAAGATGTCCCGAGGCCGGCGAATGGAGCCTCGCCGGTGCCGTCCATGCCGCCCCCGGACATTCCTCAGCCTCCGGGCGATCCGAATGGTATGCTGCCGGCGCGCTAATCCTTCGCAAGGCAGGGCTATCGCGTGGCGACAGCTGCTCCAGCATCAGCGAACGAGAAAGCCAAGGCTACATTCGGAAACTCCTGGCCATCGACTTCCACGTAGGGGTAGACGAAATAGTTCAGCGGCTTACCCTGCTGCGGCGGGTTGAGCCGCAGGTCGCGTCCCATGCTGAACTGCATCCGGTTCACGTCGTGGGAGCCGAAGAAGTAGTTGCGCTTCTCCGGATGCTTCCAGGCCTCGGAAATGTCCACGGGAA
>JBAWCJ010000022.1:0-60745 GCA_049590215.1 Candidatus Sulfotelmatobacter sp.
GAGTAGCAGCTTCGCGGGAGCGAAGCTGCTGCGGAGTCGAAGGATCCCTCGTCCTCTGCACTCCCCTCGAACCCTTCAGGGAGTTTCTCCCTCGATTCGGTTTGGTCCCTCTCGCCACCCTGTTCTAGAATCATTCGTTTGCCGTTGATCATCTCTTCCTACTGAGGAGCGCTTACTTTGCCTGAAACTACTTATGACGTTGCCATCATCGGCAGCGGACCTGCGGGCTACACCGCCGCGATTCGTGCTGGCCAGTGGGGCTTGAAAACTGCGTTGATCGAGAAGGACGGCTTCCTCGGCGGCACTTGCCTGCATGTAGGGTGCATTCCGACCAAGGCCCTGCTGTTCAACGCCGAACTCTGGGACCATCTCAAAGACGCCAAGGAGTTCGGCATCGAGGGCGTAGATTCCCGCAAATTAAACTGGGCCGCGGTGCAGGATCGCAAGTCGAGGATAGTGGCCAAGCACGCCAAAGGTCTTGAATTTCTGATGAAGAAGAATAAGGTTGAGACCGTGAAGGGCTACGGGAAACTCACAGGTCCCGCGCAGAACGGTTTGTTGACTGTTGAAGTCGTGAATGACAATAAGGCCAGCCATCTGAAAGCCAGGAACGTCATTCTCGCCACTGGCTCGGAGGCCCGCATGCTGCCCGGCCTCGAGGCTAGCGACCGCGTTCTCACCAACATTGAGATTCTGAGCCTGAAAGAAATCCCCGAGTCGCTTGTCATTGTCGGAGCAGGAGCGGTTGGAGTCGAGTTCGCATCGATCTATCGCTCATTCGATTGCGAGGTCACGATCGTCGAGATGCTGCCGCGACTGGTTCCGGTTGAAGATGAGGAAGTCTCGAAAGAACTGGCTCGCGTCTTTCGCAAACGCGGCATTAATTTCCACACCAGCGCGAAGGTCGATAAAGTCGAGAAGACGAAGTCTGGGATTGCCGTCACTATCACCGTTGACGGTAAGCAGCAGAAGATCGAGGCTGAGAAAATCCTGATCGCAGTGGGCCGCAAACCGCGCACGGAAAACGTCGGCCTGGAGCGCACTAAAATCAAGCCTGACCGCGGCTTCATCAAAACCGACTCCTGGATGCAAACCTCCGAGCCCGGCATCTATGCGGTCGGAGACATTGTGCTGGGCACGCCGCAACTGGCCCACGTCGGGGCAATGGAAGCAATCGTCGCGGTCGCCAAAATCGCCGGCAAGCCGGGCAAGCCGATCAATCCCGAGCACATTCCAGGCGCGACGTATTGCCATCCGGAAATCGGCAGCGTCGGCCTTACGGAAACCAGGGCCCGCGAGGCTGGGTACAACGTAAAGATTGGCAAGTTCCCCTTCACTGCGAACTCGCGCGCCTCAATCGTTGGCCAGCACGAGGGCTTCATCAAGATTGTCTCCGACGCCGACTACGGCGAGATTCTCGGTGTGCACATCATCGGCCCGCAGGCGACGGAATTAATTGCCGAAGCTGTCGCCGCAATTGAACTGGAAGCCACCGTCGAAGACTTGATGTGGACGATACACGCGCATCCGACATTAGCGGAGGCTATGCTCGACGCGGCAAATAGCGTGTACGGAATCGCGATCAACGCATGAAACTTCTTAGCCACGGATCACACGGATGAACACGGATAAACCAAGGCTCGATCTTGATCCATGTGAATCCGTGGCGAAACAGACCTTGATCTCTCTGGTCCAACTCGGCACTGTCGACTACGCCATGGGCCTGCGCCTGCAGCAGCAACTGGTCGCTCTGCGCAAAGAAGAAAAAATCGGCGACACTCTGCTCCTGCTCGAACACAAGCCCGTCATCACGCTAGGCCGCAATGCGAAAACGGCGAACGTAATCGCCTCGCCCGAACTGCTTGCCCAGCGCGGCGTTGAGGTTTTCGAGTGCGACCGCGGTGGCGATGTCACTTTCCACGGCCCCGGCCAGATCGTCGGCTATCCCATCTTCGATCTGCGAGGCTTCGCGACCCCCGACGGCGAACGGAAGACGCTAGGCGCTGTCGAATTCGTCCGTCGCCTGGAAGAAGTTCTGATTCGCACCTGCGCCGACTTCGCCATCCCGTCAAAGCGCGTGCCGGGCCTAACGGGCGTGTGGACGGACAACAACCCGTTGTCATTCCGAGCGGAAGAGGACGATTCACAGAATCGTTCTCTGGAGTCGAGGAACCTGCTGTTTGCCGGAGGCGCGACGAACACCTCGTGCGAAGCTAAACTCGCCGCGATCGGCGTCCACATCTCCCGCTCAGTCACTTCTCACGGCTTCGCCCTCAATGTAAACAACGATCTGAGCTTCTTCAACCTGATCATCCCCTGCGGCATCACGGCAAAACCTGTAACGTCGATGAAGCAGGAACTCGGCCGGCCACTAGACCTGAAAGCCGTCGCCGAATCCATCTCGCGCAACTTCGGCGCAGTTTTTTGCAGCCAAATGCTGTGGGTCGATACTCTCGACGCTCTGCTCGGGAACACAGTTGGCATTCCGCTGCAACGTCCTGCCGAGTTCCGCGAACTCCACAAAGAAGACGACACCACCTGGGCCTAGCCCAATGCGCCACTCTCGCGATAGCATTTACAATTGCGGCAGGGCGTAGGCCTCACCATGGCAATCAAGAAGAAGCACTCCAAGAACGGATTAAACGGGAACCGCGGGCGTAATGGCGCATCTCAGTCAATGTCTACCACGACGGACGTGCGTACCTACTCGATCCCGGATATGCGCCTCGAGCATCCGGATCTCAGCGTTCGGCAAGCCATAGAAAAAGATAAAGACAGCGTCGAGCACGTTCGCTATGAAGTCACCGGCAATCTGAACGCGCCCGTCCCGCCCATTCGCGACTCGAAGTACATCGACAAGAAGCAGTGCATCGAGATCTACCGCTTCATGCTGCTCAACCGTAAGATGGAAGTCGCGCTCGAAAATCTCTACAAGCAGGGCAAGGTTGTCGGCGGAGTCTATTTCGGACTCGGCCAGGAAGCCTGCTCCTGCGCCTCCGCCTACGCGCTCGACAAGGACGACTGGTTCGCGCCCATGATCCGCAACCAGGGCTCGCTGCTGGTCCGCGGCTTCCGCGCCTCGGACACCATGATGCAATACATGGCCAAAGCCGATTCGCCCACACACGGCCGCGACGGCACTTCGCACTTCGGCGACATCGAAAAGCGCAACATGGTCTCGCCCATCTCCATGCTGGGCGATTTAATTCCCGTACTCTCAGGCGTAGCGCTCGGCGCACGCTTGCAAGGACGCAACATCGCCGTCATGACCTACATCGGCGACGGCGGCCAATCCACCGGCGTCACTTACGAAGGCATCAACTTCGCTGCCGTGCAGAATCTCGGTCTCGTTCTCGTCGTCGAGAGTAACGAGTGGGCTTATTCCACGCCGTCCGAAATGCAGTATCGCTGCAAGGACCTGGCGGAGCGAGCCATCGGCTACGGCATCCCCGGCGTAATCGTCGACGGCACCGACGCTTGCCAGGTTTACGACGCCGCTCGCGACGCCGTCGAGCGGGCCCATCGCGGCGAGGGCCCTACCCTGATCGAAGCCAAGATGATGCGCATGAAAGGCCACGCCATCCACGACGCCGCCGCGTACGTGCCCAAGCCGATGTTCGACTTCTGGAAGAAGCGCGACCCGATCGCGCGCTTTGAGAATTATCTGGTGAAAGAAAAGAAGTGGCTGACGTCGAAAGAAAATGCTGAATTGATCTCGGAAGTGGAGCGCGTGATTGAGGCCGAGCGCGAGATTGCGGTGAACTCCCCGATGCCGACGCCGGAATCGGCCGAGGGCGGCGTGTTCTGCGAAGACGGATGTCATGAAATCAAGCCGAAGTATGGGATGCCAAAGGTAAAGAAGGGAACGGTCGGCTACAAGCAGACCGAAGCAGCCGGGCATTTGAAATAGAAAAATCCGTGTTGATCCGCGCCAATTCGTGGCAAAGAATTTTATGCAACTAACCTACCTCGAAGCCATCCGACAGGGAATCTGGGAAGAAATGGACCGCGACCCCTCCGTCTTTTGCCTCGGCGAAGACATCGGCATCTACGGCGGCGCTTTTAAAGTCACCGACGGCTTCATCGACCGCTTCGGCCCCGAGCGCGTCATCGACACGCCCATCGCCGAATCCGCCATCGTGGGCGCAGCTTTCGGAGCGTCGCTCACCGGCATGCGTCCCGTCGCCGAATTTCAGTTCATGGATTTCATCGGCTGCGCCTTCAACCAGATCAGCAACATGGTCGCGAAAACACATTACCTCTGGGGCGCGCCCGCCCCGCTAGTCCTGCGCGGACCCAGCGGCGGATACGTCCACGGCGGCCCTTTCCACTCGCAGAATCCCGAGATGTGGTTCGTTCACAATCCCGGCCTTAAAGTAATCTGCCCGGCCACGCCCTTTGACGCCAAAGGTCTGATCAAAGCCGCCATCCGCGACAACAACCCCTGCATCTTCTTCGAACATAAATATCTCTACCGCCGCATCAAAGGTGAAGTCCCTGCAGAAGATTACGTAGTTCCCATCGGCAAAGCCAACATCGTGCGCGAGGGACGAGACCTGAGCATCATCACTTACGCCGCGATGGTGCACACAGCCTTAGAAGCCGCCGAGGTTCTAAAGAACGACGGAATCGATCTCGAAATCCTCGATCTCCGCACCGTCTCGCCGCTCGATCGCGAAGCCATCGCGCAAACGGTGAAGAAGACGAACAAAGTCATCATTCTCCATGAACACTCCCGCACCGGTGGCCTCGCCGGCGAAATCGCTGCCATCATCAACGAAGAAGCCTTCGACGACCTCGACGGCCCCATCATCCGCATCGCGGGCTTGGACTCGGCGATCCCGTTCTCTCCGCCGCAGGAAGAGCACTACTTGCCCAAGGTTGAAGACGTAGTCCGTGAAGCCCGCCGCCTAAAAGCGTATTGAAACGATCGAGCACGGAAGGAGTCTGTGGGAACGGGCGCCTTCGCCCGTTCAGCCGAGCGCAGCGAGGCGTCGGCACCCTGCTCAGAACTAGTTCCGCGGCAATGCTGCCCAGAACTAGCGCCTCAGCCACTTCATCTGCCACAATAGTGGGTCCGGAGGAATTCATGCGTAAATTTATTCTCGGCATAATCGTTACTCTTCTCGTACTGATTCTCGGCGGACTTGGCTTCGCCGCGCTCGGCTTAATCCCGACCCACGCCAACGTCGCACCACCTCGCTGGGAGCATCATCTGGCCAACGCCGCCGTCGACGCTTCTATGGAACGCCACGCTCCTCACGTCACCAATCCCCTTCCGCCCAGCGATCAGAATCTTGAAGATGGCATGAAGCTCTACACCATGAACTGCGCCCTCTGCCACGGCGGCTTCGATCGCAAACCAGCCTCACTCGCCAATTCCTTCTACCCGCCTCCTCCCAATCTCGTCTCCGATCCGCCTGACGACCCCGAGTGGCACGTCTTCTACTGCATCCGCACCGGCATCCGTTACACCGGCATGCCCTCCTGGGAAAAAACTCTGAGCGAGCAGGATATGTGGAAGATCACCGCCCTCTTGTCGCACCTCGACAAACTCCCGCCCGCCGTTCAGGACTACTGGAAGACCAGCTTCGGCGTTGCTGCGCCGGCTGGTGAAGAAGAGAAGAAATGATTGAGGGAGAAACGCGGCCCCATGGCGAATACGGGGAAGCCGTGACTCTTAAACTCAGACCCAACCCGCTATAATATTCGTTTGCATCCGGCCCTCCGTCCTGGACCGTGGGCTACGTGGAAGGAAATCATGCCGACTGACATCATCATGCCCCAGATGGGCGAATCAATCGTCGAAGGCACCATTACCAAATGGCTGAAGAAGCCCGGCGACAAGGTTCAGCGCGACGAGCCGCTTTTCGAAATCTCCACCGACAAGGTCGACGCCGAAATTCCGGCACCTGCCTCGGGCGTCCTGCAGGAGATCAAAGTCACCGAAGGTACAACGGTGGGAGTAAACACAGTAGTAGGAGTCATCGCCGTGGATGGCGAAGCCGCGGCCAAACCCGCGAAAGCCGCCCCGGCAGCCGCGCCGCCAGCGAAGGAAGAAAAGAAAGAAGAGAAGAAGCCCGCAGCCACACCTGCTCCGACAGCCAGCGCCAAACCCGCGCAAGAGTCGGAGGACGAAGAAGCCCGTTCCTCACCTCTGGTCCGCAAGATCGCCCGCGAGCACGGCGTCAATCTTTCCCAAGTTCCCGGCACGGGACTCGGCGGCCGCATTACCAAGCAGGACATCATGGCCTTCATCGACCGCCCCACGGCCATGCCAGTTTCGGCACCATCGCCAGCCGCGCCTCAAGCCCCATCGCGACCGCCCGCTCCCGCGGCGTATCCCGGCGACCTCGTGCCCATGACCAACATGCGCAAGATCATTGCCCAGCGCATGCTCGAGTCGCGTCGCACCAGCGCTCACGTCCACTGCATGTATGAAGTGGATTTCACTCGCATCGTAACCCTGCGCTCCAAACAGAAGAACGCCTTCGAGCAGCGCCACGGCGTGCGACTAACCTTCATGCCGTTCTTCGTGCGCGCCGCCATCATCGCGATACAACAGTGGCCAATCATCAACGCCTCGCTCGAAGGCGACAACATCCGCTACCACCGCAACATTAATGTAGGCATTGCCGTCGCCCTCGACTGGGGACTCATCGTCCCCGTCCTCAAGAACGCCGGCGACCTCAACTTCCTCGGCCTGCAGCGCGGCATCACCGACCTCGGCGAACGCGCCCGCAGCAAGAAGCTCAGGCCCGAGGACGTCGAAGGTTCCACCTTCACCGTCACCAACCCCGGCCAGTTCGGCGCAGTCTTCGGTCTGCCCATCATCAATCAGCCCAACGCCGCCATCATGGGTGTGGGTGGCATCACCAAGCAGCCCCTCGTTGTCACCGACAAAGAAGGCAACGATTCCATCGCCATCCGCTCCGTCGTTCACCTCACGCTTGGCTACGACCACCGCTTAATCGACGGCGCCGTAGCCGACCAGTTCATGGCTCTGGTGAAGAAGAATCTGGAAACGTGGAGCGAAGAGGTCGGCTAGAACGTGCCTAAGCGGTAGGCTGACTGCTTTGGACAGGTGGATGTTTACACCAGGTGGATGCGTTAAGGCATTCGACTGTGCCATCAATTATTTTAGAGATCCCATTTTTAAAATTTTCGGGATTGATAATCTCCCGCGTAGCCACAGCGTCTGTCATTGCCAGCGCATTCTGTAAGAATGACATCGCGGCATCTTTTTTCTCGGACCCCGGCTTGTCGCCAAAAAGCCCCTCAATCCCGCTCACTAGAGCGGGAACGAACGCAATCCCCCGCAGCAACTGAGACAAAAAGTCCATAACCGTCCTCCTTGAAATATTTCTCTCGCCAAACTTCGTGTCCGTGAAAGCCGCCCACGTGGTGCGGCTCGCATGCCGTATTCCTCAGGTAAGGCTGGCCAAAATGTCGTCGAGCACAGTCAGGTTAGCGTCTGCGCTGTCCGTGGATCTGACAATCAGCGTCAGGCAAACCTTCAGTTCGGCGGCTTTGGTCAACGCCAAGGCCAGCATCCCTGCCATGTCAATCCCTCCTGCGCCCGCGCTCTTCAGCGTGTTCGCCGTGGACAAGGCCACGCCCCTCAGATTGGTGATGATCGTCGTGCTCGGTGTCGTAGTCATAGCTCTCCTCCTTGTTCTGAATTTATGAGTCTTACTTCAGCCAATACTTATGCAGCGCGATTGCGACGCTGACCGCCGCGCTGATCGCCCCATTCACGATCCGGTTGTGGACGCTGTTCCTCAAATCGTTCCGTTCCAGCACTGCCACTTTATCCTCTGCCGTCTTCATACGTCCCGGCTGCCCGTTGCCCACCAGCGCATCCATCTTGGTCTCCAGCCGCACCAGCTTGTCGAGCACTTCGCGCTGGAACTCGATGTCAATTGCTTTTAACATCAATTCTCTATCGTTGACTCCCATACTCGTATCCCTTCATCGCGAGATCCTTACAGCGGATAGTCCACATGCAATGCAGCCGAGTATCTTGAATATTTCGGCGGCGAAGAACCGTCGTAAAGCCGCAAGAAATAGTCCTGCGTCTCGGCCAGCCGGGCCAGGTTGAACGTCTGCGTGCTGAATCGTCCCAGCAGATTCCTGTCGTTCGCCTGCCCCCAGCCATAATCGTTCTCTCTGACTTCAATCCCCAACCCGATCCCGGGCGTCATTCCGGCGTCCACCTGCACAGTTGTCGAGGTCACCGCCGTGATCTGCGCCTGCGTCAGGTCCGCCTGGTAGTACGCGCCCACCTGCGTAGTCTCCAGCAGCGGAGGCATGTCCTGTAGCGCGATCACTGTCGCGCCGGCTCCAAACTCGACCCCCAGCGGCGCTGCCAAATCGTTCGCGAACCCGATTGTGTAGAACCCGCGATCATCCGCTGGATCAGCAATCTGAATCCCGACCTCCCGTACAATTGCAGTGAACGCTGCGCCCCGCGACGGGACATTCACCACAATCGCATCACCCGGAAAGATGTCCTCCGCCCCGCCCGGCAAGAAATCGCTCCAAGTCTCGTAGCTCCCCGACCAGGCAATTCCTACCGCATCATCCAGAATCGCTAGCGCTGCGTTCTCGCAATCCACATCCGTGCGCGCCCCGGGAGTCTTCGCCACCCGCACGCTGCCCCTCGTTCCATCATCTGCGCCATTTTGTAGCGAGGCCACGCTCGCAGCGTTCTGCACCTGCGCCACCGCGCGTCCGGATCCGCGATAGCTCGCCACAATCAGCTGATTGAATGCCGGAACATACTGCGGATAGAAATCCAGCGAAGGATCGCTCGTAATCTCGCAAGCCGCCCCGTCCGAAAGCGCGCCCACAAGTTGCGTGACGTAACTCGCACTCGGCAACGCCGTTCTCACCTCCGCCAGCGATATATGAGCAACATAGGTGTAGGCGATGCTGCACTGCATGCTCGCAGCATCCACCAACGCATAGGTGCAAAACCCCGGCGCATTCTCGATGACGTCGTCGTACAACACAGTCGCCGGCGCCACCAACGTCTCAGGATTGCTGGGATCAATATCCTGCACCTCCAGCACAAACCGCACATCCGCGGCCACCGCCGCTCCGCCCCATCCACTTCCCGCCGGATGCAACGAAGAGTGATACGTCTCCCCGCTCCGGTAAACTTCCATCGAATACAAATAAGTCGTAAAAAAATACTGGTGCCCAGGCGTGGTCGCCATCACCGGCCCCGTCAGCGATCCGCTGATTAGCGCCTGGATGTTCGAACCCGCGCCCGACGGCGTGATCTGAAACCCCGCCAGACATCCGGCCGCCGAGATTGCCCCCGCATACAACCCGCCCAGCACGCCATGCGATGCAGCTGAAAAAGTCACATCGCCGTGCTGCAACTCCAGAGCTCCGCCAAGTTCAATCTGCTCGATAAAGCTGACCGTGGTCTGCCCATCCACTCCAGTCCCGCCCGCAATCTGCAACGTCTGCGCCGCCGCCGAAACCGCCGACGATGGATCGTCGACCACCCACGTCGTCGGATCCAGACCCGGTCCCAGATATTCCTCGTCGATCAGTGCAGGTCTAGCCTGAGCGAACGGCTTTTGCGAAAGATAGAAATTCAAACTTTCGCCATCGCCCACAAAGTAGTCTCGAACGTACGCCTGTGGCTCATCTTGCCCAATCACCGTAAGTTCATTCGCCAGCAGGTTCGGACTGCTTAGCCACAACCCCTCCGGCGAAAAATTAGCATCGCTCTCATTCAGCGCATACGTTGCTGCTCCCACCGGCGCCAGGATCAGTTCGCCATTCGTCGCTCGAAAGCCCGCCCGAGCAGCCAGTGCAATCTCCGCCGCATGAAACGAAAAACTTTCCTGCGGATTCACCGCATACGCCGCCACCGTGTCCACATTCTGCACTCCGCCGGTGTTGAACAGGCCGGGCAACAAATCTTGCGCCAGTTGACGCAGCGCGCTACCCGCCGTCCGCTCCACAAAAGGAGCTCGGTTCGGCAACGCTTTCTGATTTAGTAAAACCTCGTCGCTCTGCGCCACCACGTTGTAGCGATAGACCGGCGCGTGCTCACCCCAACCCAAATACTCAAACTGCGGTGCTAGCGTCACATAGCCCGTGAACACAAAGCTCCCATCCGTTCGAGCCAGCACCACCCGCGCCCCTGCCACCGGAACGACAAATCCAGGCAAATTGGCTACCAGACTGAACCGCAACTCCGCCGGCTGATTGAGCTTGCGCCCGATCACAGGCAGCTTGGTTCCATCCAGTCCTCCGGTATAGTTCTGCGGCCCCTGCCCCTGCAGATTGTCGATTGTCAGATTCATCTCAATACACCGCCGCCATCGCCGCCGGAAAATAACTGCGATAGCACAACACGGTCTGCCCATCGTTAGTATCCGTAAACGGCAACGCCACAAACGACGCATGCAGGCCAACCGACGTCAGCGGCTTCGCTATTTCCGCAAATTCTTCCCGAAGAAATTTCTGCGATGAACTCTTTGCGCCATTCGCCTGCGGATTCGCCGCAGTGGTCGTTGCCGCGCCTCCGCTCTTAGGCGGCTTCCATCCTGCGCCAGATTTCAAACTCACGCCGCCCGGCCCCGCTCCCGGATTCGGGCTCAATCGCGGATAATAAAAGCAAACTCGCCCGCCAGACTCCGCTTCCACCACAAACAACGCCGACCATTCCTGGAAGAACGATCCCCCTTCGCGATCCACGAACGCGGCCACCACCTGCGCCGAAGCTCCGGCAGCCGGCGTTCCCGCCATCAAAGGCTGCGCTAGAATCACTGAAGTCGCGGTCACTTCCACGACACGACCTACGTTAAACGTCACCCTCCGCACGTAATTCAAATCCCGGTTTACCGCCGCGGGATTGCTTACGTACGCCGCCGAAATTCCCGAGCCGACGTATCCGGTCTGCTGTTGGTAGTCAACGTCCACTGCAACCAGATTTCCCACAGCAAACGCAGTCGCGACTCCTTCGCCAATAACCAGTTCGCTCGCCGTCGAGCCCGCCAACACCGCCGCCCCCGCCACGGGCGTCCCCCCCGAAGGCGCCGGCGCCGCGCCCGAACTGGTTGCTAGCACGTTCATGTGCTCCGATCCGCCCGCCAGCGCCATCTGCAGCTTGCCCCATTCCCGGAAGTCGAATTCAACCCGCGCCTCGATCGGCCCTCGAAACTGCAACGCAGCCAATGCATTCACGCCCGATCGCACGCCATCAGTCGGAGTGTCGTAGTAACGCTCAAAGTTTTCGATCCAACCCAAATCCAGCCACGGCACCGGCGGCGAATCGAGCGCAAACACTCCGCTTCCTGCCGGATCAAAAATCGTTGGCGTCTCTGTTGTCCGATTCACAGGCGCAAAATACGCCCGCATCTGCCTTGTCACCGGAATCATCGCCGGACGCAGCGGTGAAGTGCTCATAACAACGTCACCTCCGAAAAGAAAAATACCGTAAGCTCTGCCCGCCGCTCTGCACGTCCATCCTGATAAGCCTGCTCATACATGGCACGGCGCACAGCGCGTCCCTGATAAGCCAGAGAGTTTTCTTCCACCCCGCTGGTAGTCGCCTCCAGAAATGCAGGCTGAGTCCAGAACACGCTCGTACCCAGATCAGCGCTCGGGGACTGCGTGTAATCGAATTTCTCAGTGTTCGTGGGCTGGCAAATCCCGAGCAGTTCATCGTCGAGCTGTCCCAGCACCCGCCCTCGATCCACCATGCTTTGCACAGTACCCAATGTGTAATACGAGATCACGCATTCCAGACTCATCAGCGCAGCATTGCCGGCGTGCCCGTCGACCACGCCGGCTGAACCCCACTCGATGTAGAACGCGTTCGGTTGCGGCTCTGCCGATGCCGGCGGCAGGTTCTCGATCACCAGCACCGCCGGCACGGTAGCCCCGTTCACCGTCACCGTCCGCGCCGGATTCAACCCCGCCAGCCTCTGCTGTAGCGCAAGAAAAAAACTGTCTTTAGCAAATTGCATAAGAACCAACCCTCACTCCACCGCAGTCACCACATAAAAGTAAGCAGTTCCCGCAAAGTTCTCGGTGACAACCGTTTCGATATGAAAAAGATCGCCGTCGTAAACGAGTCCCATAGCCGCAGCGAACAACTCCTCCACCGAACCCATCCCGAGCGTAGGCAACTGCACCTCAATCGCCGACGCCGGCAGAGTAAATTCAATTCTTCGTGTCGGACCCTGGCTTCCCGTCGGTAAGTTCGTGGCCACCACCGGCGTGATGATTACACTCTGCACCCCTGGGTCGACCAACCCCAACTGTCCCCCCGAGTCGCTCGCCGTGGCTGTCGCCGGCAACAGCAAACTCACCTGATCGCCGCCCAGCGCCGTCAACATCGCGTTCGCCGCCCGCACCAATGCCGCTCCACAGATCCCGCTCCCCATAATCCCTCCAGCGCATCGGCCTTTTGGCTGACGGCTAAATCACCAGCTGCTTTCCCTAAGCACCTTTTTGGGAAACATACGGTGCCAGCAAACTGCGCACCATATCATCCACTAGCGTGGGCCCAAAATATTGCAGCCGCAGCTGATTGATCTGGCTCGATTGCACATTCAATCCCGGCGTGGTCTGCGCATTCTTCACGATCTGCGCGCACGCCACCTGCACCGGCACCGGGATCGTGCTCCACCCCGCGTTGTAAACCACATCCACTTCATTGAAGAACAATCCCAGGGCATTCACCGGAAACGTAAGCTCCCCACTGTCCTCCCAGATGTCGATCGTTGTCGGATCAATCGTCGTCCACATCCCGGGCAGCGAGAACACCAGGGCAAATTCCAGGCTCATCTCCGGGAAAGGCCATTCCCCGCGCCGCGGAATACCGTACCGCCCCTGCAACGTCACAATCGCCGTAGGCGCCGGCGCAATCGTGACCAGCGGAAGGTAGCTCAGCCGCACAACATTCAAATCCGGTGGCAACTTCAGCCGTTCTTCGTATTGATTCACCCCCAGCGTGTCTCGCCGGCAATGCGCATCGATGATGGCGGACGCCGCCGTGATCCACGACGGATCCGTAGTAGCATCCAGCCCGTAAGTCAGGTAATCCGTAGTAGCGAGATAATTCATAGTTGAGTCCTGGTCGTAAGTCGCGAGTTGATTTGTTAGCTGCCAGTTGTCAGTACGGATTCCCCGCTGCCGTCGAACCACCGCTCCGGTTTGACTGGCAACTGGCCACTGACAACTGGCAACTGGGTTAGCGTTGTATGTTCACCTGGTAATGCGCGAAGTTCGCCCCCTTCACCACAGGTGCGCCGAACTTCACCACCACCATCTGCTGGGACAACGCATTGGGCAGCCCCAGCTTGAACACCCGCGGATTCGGATCGGTCAGCCAGTGATACTCGATCAAATCCTCGGTCACAATGTAAGCCGGCAACACGGCCGTCCCCGAACCCGGTGTCCCGGTATACGGAACCGACCAATCCGGAATCAGCGGCAGATCTCCAGCCTGCGTGCTCAACGCTTTCACCCGCAACCCGCCCGTGATTTCGACGGTGTTGAGCACCACGTTGAACTCCGTTTTCATCTCCCGGTCGATCAGGTCCAGTAGCACCGGATTCGAGTAGATGGCCGTCGGCCTCACCGCATACGCCGCGCTTGAAACCATCTGCGCAATCGTGCTCTTGAGGTTGTCCACGATCAGCTCCGTAGTTGTGATCGTGGTCGTGTTCCCGCCGGCAACGATCTGCCCAATCACGCCGAAATACTGCAACGTGGTCGGCGTGCTCAGTGATGTATCGTTGCCGTTCCACAGCGCAACATCGTGCGTGCGCAGCAGACCGTCCACCGAATCCGCCAGGTCCTTCGCTTGCAAATAAGCAAACTGACTTTGTTGTGCCGTCATCTCCAGATCAAACAGGTTGTAGTTGATCTGCGATACCAGCGCCTTCAGTGGAACAGCCATCTCCACGCGCGTCGGCGCTCCCACCGTCGGAGCAATGTTGCGCGGATCGACGAACGCCAGCGCCGCCGTTGGCGCGTTGATCGCTGTCTCCTCAAAGAATCGCGAAGGATGCCCGGTCGCCGGCACCTGCTTGATCCTCTGCCCGAACACCCCGCGCCGCCGCACGATGTCGAAGATTTCCGTCTGGTACCGGTCAATTTCAATCGCGCCCGGCCCAAGGTAGTCAGCCGAAGCGTACAAATCCACAAATTGTCCCTTCATGTCTTCTCCTATTGTTTGATTTTTGCCTGCACTTGAAGTTCGATTGCGTTAAATGCGCACCGCCTTACCGCACTGTCATCCTGAGCGGAGGAGGTGCATCACGAAGTGAAGCACCTCCGCAGTCGAAGGACCTCATGCCCGCCGTCGCCCGCAACGACATAGCAAGGAGTTCTCTTCGCAACTTTGGTTTAAGCTTGCGCGTCTGAATCCGTGCGGTTACGCGTCAGAGCACAAACAAAAAGGCACGACCAAAGTCGTGCCCGCATTTGCCGAGACCCGAAAGCCGAAGCCCTATTCGATAATCCCTGCCCGCGCCAATTCCGACTTCACCGCGATCCTCTGCTCCACGCTCAAGCTCTGCAGCGTCTTATCCAGCACGCCCTTATCCAGCTTCTCACTGCCAGACTCATCGCAGCTCTTCGCCAGGATCGCCGAAACCAGCGGCGGCAGCGTCTTCCGAGCCATCCGTGCCGCCTGCGCCTTCAAATCCGCGTTGGATTTTTCCAGCTCGGCCACACGCTCCTGCAAATGCCGCGCCCCTTCGCCCCGCGCCGACATTTCATATGACGGTTGCTCTTCCACCGCCGCCACAATTCGGTCCACTTTCGTGTTCAGCGCTTCTTGCTGCGCATCCAGCCGCCCCAGCACACGATCCAACGATTCGGCCGCACTCGCCAGCCGTTCCGCCGTCGTCATCAACTGCTGCACCATCTCTTCGTTCATGCCTTTCTCCTCCTCGGTGTATTTCACCGTAAGCTTTTTGTTTAGGTACTAGGTACTTAACTCAATCCAAGTATCTCGGTAGGCCGCTTTGTCTCTCCGCAGAATCGCCGCCCCCGTAAACGTCACTTTCGAGAGCGTCCACACCCGCGCCCTCGTATCCGCAATCTGCACATCGGTCACTTCGTACGACAACCCAAGGCCAGCCGGCCCTGCCGCCACGCAAGTCTCAGCGCGTATCGTCGGATGAAATTCATCATCTCGCTCAAACCTGGTTTCCGGAGTTAATCTCGCCTTCGTTGTTAAGCTGCGAATCCGTTCCACCGCGGCCCGCAGTGAGGCTCTCAATCTCAATCCCTCCGCCCAGCTGTCCAGTTTGGATGGACCCACTGCCGCATGGATGACCCGAGCCTGGATTGCCCCAGACTGGATCACCCCAGCCCGCACCAGCCGCACACGCAAAGAATCGCCGGATCCGCGATCGCTGCCAGGCCGCGATTTTCCAATCTCCTCCACAATCTCGGGAAAGTCCCTCGCAAACAGATGCCCGCCCAACTCCACATTCCGCCCCACAATCTCTGCCCGTGTGATCACACCCACCTTCCGCCGCACATCGTGCCGATCCAGAGAAGGCGAGTAATCCAGCGCCATACCAAGAAGTGACGGCAAAGCAGCCTCAGCCGCCCGCCTCGTAAGCACAACGCGATGCCCCTTTGCGCCCGACGGCGCCCGCTGCGAGGGTACATCGACCATTGTCAATACCCCAGAAAACGCCACCCGGTTCGGATGCCCCACAACCTCCGGCATCGCCACCGCCATACTCTTCAAATCAATCATCAAAATGTCCTCTCAATCCCCTGTCATCCTGAGCGGAGCAAGTGCTTGCGCGCACAGCGCAAGCACTTGCGTAGTCGAAGGACCCCTGTAATCTTTCCTCATCCAAGCAGCGGCGGGGAGTTCTCTCCACGAACTTGCGAATTGCCGAGTCTAGTTGCTCACCCCGGTCTCCAAATCCCCCAACCCCCGCATCCTCCTCACCTCATTCACAGTAAGCACCCCGTTCTGCAGAAGAATCTGCTGAATCTGCGCCTCTTCCAGCGGATCCTGCGTATCCAGTTCCGCGAACACAAACTCCAGATCATTCCATCCCAGCCTTTTCTGAATTGCATCCCGCGTGAGGTGCTCCGCCAACAGCCGCGCCGTCGGCACAATCGCCTGCCGGAACGCGAGATCGTTGTACTCCTCCGCAGTCGACCGGTTCACATCCGCCTCCACCCCCAAATAAAACGGAGGCAGATCAAACGCATCAGCGATCACCCGCAACAAGAACTCCTGCCACTGCAATCGCAAGTCAGCATCGGTCCCTCCACCAAACCGCAGCACCTCGGGCTTGCTTTCAACCGAAAGAATCGGCACTCGCCCGGTCCCTTCAATCTCATCCTGCCACCAGCGAATCAGCCGCTCATGATGCTCCGGCGTCAAATCCTGCAGCCACAGCGCATATTGCACCACTGAATTCGAAGCCAGCCGCGACGCGTACCGGTGCGCTCCAAGAAAAGCATTTACTGTCTCAAACGCAACTTCCAACCGGCCCAACCCAAATGGCGTGTGCGTCCGCGGATTCAGCCGGATGTAAATCAGCTCATCATCATCCAAAGTGATCTGGCTCTTCGGCCCTGACTGATCCGTAACCTGCAAGTACCGCGGCCCGTGTGGCGATCCATCCCAATCCAGATTCATCCGGATCGACGATCCATCCACCGGCCACATTAGCAGCGGATGCTTCGCATCGCCGGAAGTCTGCACCTCGATCGCCCCATACCCACCCACGATGATGTCTTCCAGCACCTGCTCAGAAAACGACCGGAACGAATCGTCCGGGTTCGGCGCATGGAAGTTTTCCGTCAAAATCTGCGCACGCTCGGCGCCGTCGGGAATCGCCTCCAGGGACATTCCCTGGCGCGGCTGAATCCGCCAGCGCATCCCCGCAATGCGATCCTTGATCGTATTGATCGCCCGCCGCGGAACCGGAATCTCCGAAAACCGCCGCAGGTTGTAAGCCGTCGGCTTCGGCATAATGTCGCCCGGCGGCCCGTAAGAGTTGAAGATGGAAGGCAACGGCAAAGTCCGCCGCTTCTTCTCCGCGTTCCCCAAAGAAGCAGCCGAAGACACTCCAGCAATCCGGCGCAAAGCGCCGCGCAACGTTTCTTTAATGTTCATAAGATTTCCTGTAGCGCCGGCGTCCCGCCGGCCGAAAGTCTGTCTATGTCGGGACAGTCGCCTGGCTGTCCGTCGAGCACAGGTCGACTCTTTGTTCTTGCCCTGCGGTCAACAAAAAAGCCCCGCCGCAGCGGAGCAGTCGTGCACGCAATTACAATTGCCGTCACAGTGGAGTGAACATGAAGGCAAAGCCTGCTAACAACCAAAGAAACCCGCTCGAGACGGCAACCCAGAGGGTCGTATATCGTCGCATTCCTCTGCCAAACCATCCCGTGAAAAATGCTGCCACCGAAAGCAGGAGACCCACGCTGGGAAACCGAAGATGCAGCTGATGCAAAATGCTGTCACGATCCAGAAACAGCCAGCCCAGAGTCAACGGACCCATCATCAACAAATAAAAGACCTGGCTCGACAACCCCAAGAACACCGCTAGAAAACTCATTGCCTCCCGCGTATCGATTCCCTCCGTTCGCCCGCACCCGCCATAAAATATCGACGTCACAAGCAGACAGATGTTTCCAACGGATACAGCCCCAATCAGGATTTGGACTGCCGAGAGATGTACATCCTGGCTCACGCTCTCAACTCCCGCCGCGCCACCTCCGCAATCATCGGCATCTCCGCTGCCACCGCAACGCGAATCTTTTCATCCTCCATCATGCTCAGCGCAAACTGAACGCTCTCCGCTCCTCGATCCAGGTCGTCATCAATCACAGCCGTCAGCACCGGCGCTGCATCAGTCATCTTCGACATAACCGGCACAATCCGCGGATAGCGCGCCGCCAGCGCGATCGCTGTTTCTACGCTCCTTTTCAACGAGACAGCATGGAACAACTTGATCTCGCCTCCGACACGGTATCCAAAATCAAATTGGAAAGGATCGCCTTTTTTCGTATAAGGCTCGGCTGCAATGGGAGCCAGAAGTCCCAGAACCCCGGCCTGCTCGAATGCGTCCCGCATCTTGTCCAAAATCCGCCGCCTTCCCCTCGTCTCGCGTTTTCCCGCAACCTTCGCCGCTTCCAAATACAGCGAAGCCATCACCTCGATCTCCCGTGCCGGATCTTCCACCAGGCACCGTTTAGTCGGCGAAGCCTGAATTGCGTTGGAGAACGAATCCTCCATCTGCCGCAACAAGACCTCGCGATCGTGCGCGGTTCCGATCTGGCTACGAATGTCCCGCTCCATCGCCGCCAACATCTCCACATCAGCATCGGGATCCAAACGCCACACGCGTTCCCAATCCCGAGTAAATCGCACTTCCGCAAACCCGCCGTCTTTCGTCCCAGGCTCAACCATCACCAAGCCGATATTGACGAACTCATCCTTAACCACGTTTGGCACATACCGCAGCAGGAAGAACTCGTATGGTTTCCGTTCAGCCATCCCTCAATCCTCCACCCACGCCGGAAACGGCCTTCTCGGTGATATCCGGAACAACCCAATTAGCTCTCGCACCAGCTCTCGTCTGGCAATCAACTCTTTCACTAACCTCTCGAGTTGATCCCAGTCGCCCGCATACCACTCGGGAGGAATTTCTCCTGCAACCCTCCACACCTCATCCGCTTGCATATTTTCTACCCGCGAGAGCCACGGCTCAAAAGAGTGCCAGCCGCGTACCCCGGCGTACACTTCATTTCTCGCATAAACTCCGCGCAGCGGATAATCGGGAAACGTCCACTCCCCTGCATTAAAACAATATCCCTGATCGATGAACGACGCCGTATATTTCTTCTCCCGCAACTTTCTCCAGAATGCCGCCTGGCGCCCATTTGCATTGCCCGTCCACTTGTCCACCACTAGTATTCCCGCAAAAGTCTCGAGGTTCCTTACGCGATCAAGCATTTCTACAGGAATGTAGTCGAATACCTGCCCCTCCATCGGATTCACAACATAGCGCGATCCGAATTGCAATCCCGCTTCGCACCGAATCACATTGTGTGCCAGTTGCACATGCAGTTCCGCCGTGTGCTCCACTAGCCAGGCGTTCACCTCCACGACTTCCGTCAGCGGCACCGGCAGTCCCACTCGCTCCGCCAGCCTCGTCGCCAGCATTTCGTTCGTCAGCACTCTCAAATGCTGCGGATTGTTCCGGAACTTCACTACATAAAAGTTTCCATCCGAGCAGCGCATCAAATGCCCCTGCGCCCCGCCCCGCATCCTGCGAACGTGTTGGACCGCTTCCACCAAAGTGCGTCAGTTTGTGTGGCCAAGCCTGTGTGGCGCTGGCACCCTCGCCCGCGAAAGCTGCGAGGGGAGCCTCGACTCCAATCACAAGGCCACACATCTTACTCCAACCCATTCCAATTCCGATGTGACGAATGAACTATTCGGATCGACCCACGACCTCACCCCTCCACCACCAGACTGGCCATCTCCAACACTCTCCTCTTTACGCCTCGCCCCGCATCCTCCCGCCGCACTGCCAGCGCAATCGCCATGGCCATCACGCAATCGTCATGTGCGCCGTCAGCCGCCGCTGCATTCCCATCCGCGCGCCTCACGAATGTCCGGCACTCTTCCAGCAGCCGCCGGCTGTGAAACAATTCCGGCTCCGCCATCAGCACCGCCGCCATATTCTCGATCATCGCCGGCCGGCTCGCCGCCGACGTAAGCCACCCCAATTGACCACTTTTCTCGAACAGGTTTCCATACTCGAGGGTATTCAGGTATGCCAGCACGCCGAACCCATGATTATTCCGCTCCACGGCCACCAGCGCGCGCTCATATCTCTGCCCCAGATCTGCAACCCGCCGCGCCAGTTCGAAAGGCGGAAAGTGGCCATGCAGCTCCGCGCACTGCATTCCCATCGTGCGCTCGATTACCTGCGCGCACGCATAGTCCCCGTCCGACCCTCCACCCGCGGCGTCCACTCCCATAATGTACTGCCGCCCCTTTTGCGGAGGCAGCCAGATCGTAAGTCGTCCATTGTCTTCCGATTCGTCGCCCGCCTCCGCAAGCCTGGCCGCCTTCTCCATCGCCGACAGCTCGAACACGCACTCTCCAGAAACCAGAAAGCACGAACCCGGATCCTCTGCATATTCCTGCGCCGCCAGCCCGCGTAGCGTCTCCCATTGTTTGCGGCGCCACGCAATCTGCCCTTCACTCAGCCCATGCCGCGTTACTAGCTCGAGCTCTTCCGGCTTCAGCGGCATAATCTTTCCCTTCTTGACGGGCACCTGATAACTCTCGTCATACCACCAGGGGAAGAAGTGTTGCGTGTAGCCCGTTTCAATCGCCTTTTGCCACTCCCGGTAGAACACGCCGCTCGCCCCGTTGGGCGTGGATTCCAACACGATCTCGCCTTCCGGCACCACGGCCGCCCTCAAAGACGCCAGCGTCTCCAGACCACCGCGGGGCCAGCGGGAGACCTCCGAGCAATGCAAGTTATGGATGGTCATACCCCGCCCCGCGTTGTCGTCCGCCGTTTCCACTCGATACTCGCTATCGAGGTGCGGAAACACGATTTGGCGGACATTGGAGCGCGACTTCAGCAGCGCGCCCTTCAGCATCGCCTTGGGCAGGTTCTCCCAGAAGCGTTGCACAATATTGAAAATTGCTTCCGCTGATTCCTGGCTGTGCGCCACCTGCACCGTCAGCGTTCCCGGCCGCGTAATCGTCTGCAGAAAATATCTCGCCGCAACGTACGTTGTAATCCCCAACTGCCGCGCCTTCAACACAATGTTCTGCTTACTGCATGTTTGCGAATACTCCCGCTGCGCGCGGTTCAACCTCAACCACCTGCTTCCGCCTTTCTTGGGACGAATTTTCAGCAACCCGTTGATAAGCAAGTCTCGCACCGTCTGCTCTCCCATTTTCTGGTCGAGATACGGTCCGAGTTGTTGCAATAGATAAAGATCCCCCTCCACAATTCGCCTTTCCTGGCGCTTTTGCTTTTAGCATTCACTAAAAGGCTGATAGCAGATAGCGGACCGCTTTTTTCAGACTTCTGTGGAATCCTCGTTCCGCGCCCGCGCATACTTTCGTATTCCGTCCCGCAGGATCAGGCTGCGCTCTGTGAGTTGATGTAGCCCTTGCCAATCTTTTTTCAAGTCCAGCTCCGGGTCATATCCCGCTTGCGCCAGAAATCTCCACCGCTGGTCGTAGGAGCGGTCCCGCTTCGCTCCATGAAAAAGGTGGTTCACCAGTCCGGGCAGGTAGCCCACATTCCGCCGGATGTATTTCTCCGCCCGCTCCTGCCACTCCCAACAGCGCTGTTTGTATGCCTGCGAATATCCTGAGTACAAAGATCGCTGCACCTGCCCCACCAGCGCCGACGCCATATGCCAGTCCCCCTGGCCCAGAATTGCGTGATCGACGAGCATGCCAACCTTTTCCAGCGAGCTGCGCTTCGCCGCCCACGCAAACCCCGGATGCCAGAACTGTCCGCTGTGCACGCTGTAATATCCATACGCCGGCTTCACTTCCATGAAGGCCGGATCGTGCGGATTAGGCCGGTCTGTCACCCACTTGTATAAAAACCCCGGAGTCGTCGTCAGCGGCTCGTAATTCGGGCCCACATCCTGCGCGTGACTGAACATCTGCAGTACGTCATAGTGCTGCAGAAGCTGCAGCGTCTCCTGCGCCCAGTCCGGACGGTTAAACTTCACGTCCGCATCAATCCATGCAACATACTTCGCATCAACCGGCAACCGCTGAATCAGCAGGTTCAGCGCATTCTCCTTGTGCCAAATTTCACTCTCAGTCCGCAATTGCAAATGCCGCGGATTGCCCGCCTCCGTCACCTCGAAGTGGCGAGCGCCAAACGCCACCTCGGCCGTATACAGGATTGCCCCCGCCGCTTCGCACTCCCGCTCAAACATCCAGTAATTCCAGTAGCGCGACCGCCAGCGCAGCGGATTCTCCAGCATCGTCACCACATGCAGCCGGTCGGGAAACACATGAATCCCCGTCCGCGCCTGCGAAGGATGATCGATGCAGCGGGTGCACGCGCAGTTCACATGATGTTGCAACTTCCATTCGTCACCCACAAGTCACCCCTCGCAAAAATTGGCTGTCATCCTGAGCAAGCGTTCTTTGCGCAGCGAAGGATCCGCGCGAGCCGAGCGATGTGTCGCGTTCTTTGCGACACATTAATCGCGCGTTTGGCTCGCCTCCTTAATTTCATTTCCCTATCCACTACTTCAACAAACCCGCGCTTGCCCAGCGCTCAAACTTTCCGTGCAGATGTATCCTCATCCCTCCCGTCGCGCGATCCAGGTCAGCGTTGCCCGTCTTCGCCGTCAGCGTCGCGTTATAGGCAGCCACGAACTCGCTAGCAGTCAGCGGAGGCCGCTGCTTCACCTGTTTCGCCGCCGTTGCCACCGCAGCAGGCGCAGCGCCCGCATCCACCAGCGGCACAATCGCCGCCAACGATTGGATTTCTGAAAGCACGATCCCAACCACCGCCGTAATCTTCGCCTCAGTTGCAGCATCCTTAATATGCAGGGCGGGCAGAAGGCCACCCATGGTCGCTTGCGCGGCGTTGATCGCAGCCTGAATTTGATTCAAGATTCCCGGCTGCTCCGCCGCGTCTGCTTCTTGATAAGCCGCAATCAGCGACTGCAGCAACTGCAGATCTGCGCCCGCCTGGGCGCCCGCATCCTGGATGGTTTCAAGATCGCTCGCCGAAACGCTCTTCCCCTGCAGTGTCGCCACCAGCGCCACAATATTCGCCGCCGCCGGAACCAGCGCCGCCACAATCTGCTCCGCCTCACCGATCCAGGCTGTCGAGCATGCGGTCAACACCAGCGTCGTGCACAAAATTAGTGTCAAGAACGCCTTTGCGAACTTCATGGAAGTCTCCTTCTTAAGGTCGTTGTTTTCGGTTTGTCTGTTCCGAAGATGGGCGAAAGTATTGCGCTAGTTCGGTGGTCCGTTCAGCGTAACCGCATTGCAGGACTGGACTCCTGCGTTGCTCAGGGCCATGGCTGCAATCGTGTGTGTTCCAGGGGAGGCCGGCCAGCTGTAGTTGTAGGGGCCGGTCGTGACTGTGGCTTGCAGAGCCCAATCGACATAAAACTGCACCTGACTGATCCCGCTGGCGTCCGATGCAGAAGCCGCAATGGTAACTGGATTTGCCACCGTGGACTGGTCCTCCGGAGACGTAATCGTTACGGTGGGAGAGCCGCTCGTGTTCAACGTGTCAATCGTGCCGTGCACATCCGCCCCATTCGCCTGGAACGTGGTGAAGTCGATGGCCGTGTTGTCCCCGGAATTATTGTTGTCGTAAATGAAGTTCGTAACCGTCGTGCTCGATGCGTGATAAGTATTGAAATCGGGCGGCGAGTTCACCGAAAAGAAAGTCGGTTGATTCGCGGTGTCCCCTTGCGTGTACCCGACGTAGCCGGTCGTGCCGGTATCGAAGATTACCGTGTTGTGGTGAAACGAGTTCCCGTTGCTGAAGAGGTAGTCACCCAGGAAAGGCTGAGACAAATTGTCGCCTCGATTGCCCGCGCCGATCTGCACGCCTTTCTCGTACGCGTAATTCCCTACCTCGACCACGTTGCAGTACGCCGAGACAATGCTGTCAACGCTCGCGATCTGGTAGCCGGGCCCTGTCGTAGCTCCGTTTCCATTCAGCCCGATATAGTTATTTCGAAAGGTGCTCGTCGTCCACGAAGAGATTTCGCTTTCGAGTCCGTAAGCGGCGGAGAGCGTGTCCACGTTTCCGCTGATGATGTTCCCGTCGGCCAGTTCGCCCCCGCTGTTGTCGTCGAAGTGAAGTCCTTGCCCAATGTTGTTCTCGATGATGTTGCCGCGAACCGTTGCGAACCAGGTGTTTCCGAGCTTCACGCCCCCTGCTCCGAACCCAGGGTCAACGTGCGCGTAGTTGTTATAGGTGATCGTGTTTCCTTGCAGCAAAATGCGAGAAGGCGTGCTGGAGGCTCCTGCCGGAGCGCCGCCGCCCAATCCGAACTGCCCATTGGCGGTGAGCACATTGTTCAGCACCTGCATCCCGAAAGCGTCGCGAATCCCGAGTCCGTGGTTCAGCGTTATATAACAGTTCTCAATCGTCCAGTTCGCGCTGGCACTCGTCGTTCCCACGCTTCCAAAAGGAGGAGAAATCGCTCCATCTTCTGTCGGGGAAGCAAATTCCTCGACCGTGAGATTGTTCAGCGTCACACCATTCACCCCATTTGGATGGAACATTGTCTCCAGCACGCTGGTCTCGACTACGTGCCCGCTGGGGTTGTCGTGGAAGTAGATGATGTTGTTCGTATAGTCGAACCACCACTGCCCGGTAGCGATTGTCGGAAGCGTTGCCGAATACAGATGTTGCAATGGGATGCCATCGAAGAACAGGTCTTCCGGGTAATTGCAGCCTGCCCATCCCGTGTCGCATGAGTAGGTCTCAAGCGTGCCCTGCTGTGTCTGCCCCGTCACCATGTAGTTCGTGCCGTTGAAAGTAGCTAAAGAACCAATTTGGATTCCTCCGCTAATAACGGCTGTGCACGGTGTCGGCCCAGAAGTCGGATTGCACGCCGGCCCAGTAAATGTTTGGTTATCCTTCGCGTTGATGTATCCTGCCGTGCTGCTGTTCGCTGTACTAAGCCGGTATAGGCCGGCAGCCAGATTGATCGTATCCCCAGCGCCCGACAGCGATTCCGCGTGAGCGATCGTCAGGCAGGCAGCCGCGCTGCTAAGGCAGTTATTTGAATCGCTCCCCGTCGGGCTCACGTAATAGTTCGCCGTCGTTCCCATTGCGAATCGATTGCTGCCCACGCCCGCGCCATAAGCCGCGTACCCTTGATAAACGTGCGCCCCAATCTCCCACCCACTCCCGTAACTGTTCTGGTTGACCCCGTTGATGTCGAGCTCATACGCTGCTCCCAGATTCTGCCCCGCATCCACCACCGGCGAATTCTTTGTAGGACGGAAATCCAGCGTCATACTCGTGACCGGAAACGTGTAGTAATCATTTCCGTCCGTCCCAGTTTCCTGCGTCCCGCCGAGCAGCCAGTTCACCATCGAGGTATTGGTCCGGATCGTCGCCCCACTCGCCTTGAAATCCGCAATCAGGTTCGTGACTTCTGTCGCGCTTAGTTCGCCGGCCTCGGTCGTCGCATTCCAGTGCCAGAAGATCCCCCACGGCACTCCCCACACCGATTCTTTCCACACCAGCGCCTGAATCTTCTGGTTCAACATCGCTGGCTGCAGCCCCATCCACGATGGATTCACTCCAAAGCTGGTAATGTTCTGCACGTTGAATCCGTCGGCATATGTATCCTTAACGCCCAGGTCTTCTTTCAAAGCCCCGCGCGCCCCGTTATAAGGCACGCCTTCCGTGATCCCCTGCATCGCGGTCGTCTCATATCCTCCGGGATACACATACACCGGCGTAGCCGGTAACCCCGTCAGGTTCGTAGTCATCCACTGCCGTGATAACGTGATCTCGTCCGTAGTCAGCTGGGTCACATTCAACTGCATGTGATAGACCGCGCTCTTAACATCCTGCCCGCTCACGTCCGCCAGATCCTGCGACAGCAGCGCCGCCGCCGTATATGCCGAACAGCCCGTCCCGTAAGGCCCCAGGCATGGCAGAAGAAACGAATACGTGTATTTCCCCGTAGCCGCCAGCGCCTGCGCTAGTGCCAGCATCGTCCCCTGTGGCTGCCCCTGCGCCAGGTTGTAGCTCACGCCGTCGCTCGCCCCTGTCACCGTGATCGTTAAAATGTTCCCGCTGATGTTCAACGTCGCCGCCGTCCCACTCCCCGTGTACTGAATGTCCAGGGCGTCCGTGTTCACATAGTAGGTGTGCGATATCGAGTGCGACGTCACGTCCCGTCCCGCATTCACCCATCCCTGAAACTCCGGGATCAGCGTCTGCGCCAGCGGATACCCCACCGTAATCGCCGCGCCCACCGGAACTCCCGCAGCATCCGCAATCGGCAACACGGTGCTCGCGTAGTACGTATCCGCGCCCGGCGTCATGCCCTCATCATCCACGGTCAACGTCACCTCAGCCGGATACCTCTGATATACCTCGACCGCCGGCGCCGTATCTGCCGCAATGTTCCCCGCTCCCGCGATCGGCCCCGTGCCGCTCGTATACTCAACATCCGTCGAACCGGCTACCGCCAGGCTCGACGCATAAAAATGACAGTAGGAATAAATCACAGCTCCTGTGTTATCCACCAGCGCCCCGTCTCGATTTGCGTAGCCCTTGTCATTCACCATCGTGATCGCAGTCGCTGTCCCATCAAAACGAAAGCCGTCATAATTCAGGTGCGCCTCCGCGTTATAGATCTTGATATCCCCCGGCCCCGGCGCGCTCTCATTCACATAAAATCCCAGCGGCTGCGTCCCCTGCGGAATCATCGAGTCCGCTTCCATGTTCGCGAACACCAGATGATCGCTCGTTCCCTGCACATAAACCCCGTACTGATCGAACCAGTTCACCAGGAAGTGCTGAAACGTCAGCCACGTTTGCCCGTTGACATTGATCACTGGCACATTGCTCAGCGCCATCGGCACAATCGGCACGTTGTAATAGGTGGCGGGATTCTCCGTTGCGAAAACATACACAAATCCATTTGCCAGGTAAAAGTTGCCCCAAGCCGTAAGGTTCGACGACACTGCCGCCACCTTCTGACCCCACACCGATCCAAACAAACAAAAATTGATCGCCGAATAAGTCAATGGAACCCGCGCCTTCCAGGCGTCGCCCGTCACCAGCACCCATGCCGAAGACGGCACAGCGTAATACCCAGTCAAGTTCGGCGCCGCCCCGGTCCCATACGCATCAAACGCAATCGGATTTCCCGAACTCCCCGAAGAAGCAGGCGCCAGACTCTCATTCCAAACATCCCCTCGCTTGAACAGAACCGAATCCCCCGGCGAAAACGTCTGCCCATTCACATGCGCAATCGTCTGCCACGGCGTCGATGATGAGGTCCCGTTGTTCGAGTCGCTCCCCGCACTAGAGCTAACGTAATAGGTCGTCGCCCTGGCGCCGACACTCAATATCAACAGCAAGAGTACGGCGCCACCTGGCCTTGTCATCCTGAGCGGAGCACGACGATTCGCAAAGCGAATCGTCGTGCGGAGTCGAAGGACCCCTTGCACCTTCGCGCTGTCACAGGCTTTAATAGAAACTCTCACGCAATGTCTCTCCCTCAAGCTTTTCCAATAGAAAAGGCCACCAGCTCCAGCCGATGGCCTCCAAGACCCACCTCTGTTTCTTACCAGTACATGGGGGGACAGCCGCCCTCAGCCTGCCCCGAGCTCAGCCGAAGGGGCTGTCCACTCGAGCACAACTCGACGCCTCACTGCTAGATCAGCCTTCCCAGTTCCGCCTCGTCCTGCACCTGGTCCGCGCTATCCGCGGTGTCGTAATTCATCAGCCCGGCGTCCGTCGATGGCGCCGGACCAGGCTGAGTCACCCGGCTCTCCGAACCAGCCGGAGTCGGCAACTGCCCGCCCCCGGCATCTGTCCCGCCGAATTCCGTAACCGGCGGATTTCGATCGCTCAGCTCAAATGCCTGTGGAACCGATGGTGTCGCGCCTTCCGGATTGATTGCACTGCTCATAACTCTCTCCTCCAGAAAAAATATTTGTAAAGCTGCCTTCAAGTAAATGTGGGGACAGCCGCCCTCGGCTGTCCATCGAGCGCAGCTCGATAGGTTTTTCTGCCTGCTGACAACTGATAGCTGACCAACACCTTCCCCCCAACAAAAAAGGCCACCGGCTCACGCCGATGGCCCTCGAGGCCCCGCTCCCAACTCTAATGAATCTCCCAACTCATGATCGTCGCCTCCGTCGGATTGTCCGCCGGAATCGTGATCCCATTATTCAGCGTCCCGCCCGCCGACACGCTCTCAGCCGTCCCGCTGCTCCCGCCCAGAAACGTAAACCCCGCCGAACTCCCCCCGTAAATCTGCGCGCACCCACTCGTGCAATTGCTCGTAATCGCCAGGTAATATTTTCCCGGCTGCAGCGTAGCGCTTGCGGTCCAGCTCAAAGTCTTGTATCCCGTGCTCGGTGCAAATGTCGTCCCTGCCGTGCTCCCAAGATGCGCCACCACCGTGCCCGAACTGTTCAGCACCCCAATGTCATATGTGTTGGCAGTGTTGTCCGCCGTCGAAACGTCATATGTGACCTGGGTCGTGGTCAGGGGAAACGTCAGCACCACTCCCCACAGTTCCGCCTTGCCTGCTGTGCTCGAAAAGGTGATCGCCGTCCCCGTCGTGTTCGTCGTAAACCATGGAATCGAATACGAAACGCTGCTGCTCACATTCGACCCCGGCATGTCGAGAAACATCTGCACCGTCGCGCTGCCCGAACTCGCCTGCAGCACCCGGCCCAGGATCTGCGTCCCCGTCGGCCGCGCCGCACCCGCGTCATGACAAAAAGGATAGACAACGGGGCTGCCGGTCGCCGTGCTCGAAGGCACAACGTAATCCCCAATCACTGTCGCCGTCCCATCAAAGCTGCAAAATACGGACCCCTCACGTGCCAGAGTAACCACTCCAGACGTTCCGGCGTTCCATATCACCACCCCGATCGCTCCACTAGTCAGCGCGCTCGATGAAGCCGCCGCACAGCCCGCGGTAGTAAGCACTGCCAACCCATTAATGACTGTGCCTGCCGTGTCATTGCAAAGTTCATAACTCTCGCTGGCAAACTTCCCCAGCTCAAAGCCGCTTCCGCTCGTGCCGTTTCCCGCCGCATAAACCGTCCCCGGCCGCAACCCGCTGCCGCTCGTACTGTTGAACGTTCCGACATTGAATGTCTGATCCGTCCAGGGCTTGAAATTTCCGCTCGCATCCACCACCCACTTCAATCCGTTGTTGATCCAGAAGCCCAATCCCGGTGCCGGTGCCGTTCCCGGTGCCGAACTCTCGCTGCGCACCACGGCATAGTTATCCGTCCCGTCATATCCCAGCGAGGTCCGCAGCCAGGTCGAGCTGTTCGTGTAACTCGAATACACGTGCAGATTCTGCGCCGCTCCTGCCACCACGTATTCGCCCAGGTCATTCCCATCTTCCTGGAAAAGATTCGAAAAGTAGGAACTCGTCGCCGTCGTCGCCACCTTCTGTGGAGTCCCTGCGTTGGCCGAAATATAAAAGTTCCCGTCGTTTGAGATTCCCAGCGCCGAAGTACCTGCCCCCGCGGCCGCCATCGCCGTCCCCGGAATCGGCGAACTCACCGTCCACGGCCCCGCTACCAGCAGTTGCCCATTCACCGTCACATTCCCGCTGAACGTTCCTCCCGCCGCCAGAATCCCATTGCTTCCCGTATAGTTCAGCGTCGACCCGGTATCCGTAAGCTCGCTGTCTCCGCTCACCGCCGCTCCGTTCGCGGAGTACAGAGCCAGCTGCGTCGCTGTCCCGCTGTTCACCACCCCTGAGCCGCATCCCGTGCAGGTTCCCGTCACCGTCAGATTCCCGTTGACCTTCACCGGCACGTTGAAGGTCTTCAGCGAAGCCGTCAGCCGTTCCAGAAAACTGACGTTATCTCCCGCATTGCCAATGTAGTTCGAGATCGCAACCGGCGCCCCAAATGCCAGTTGCGCATTCGACGCCGAAGCCGCCGATGCGTTATCCAGTCCCACGTAGGTGTCATTGGCATCGTAGGTGGGCCGCATTCCGGCTGTACTCAAAGTCTTCGCGGGATTCGAGTCAACCAACGTGATCTTATGCCCACCAGTTACTTCCCCGTATAATCCTTCCTCAAAATTTAACCGTCCTTTGGACCCGAAAACATCAGGAGCATCACTGGCCCCGGCCAGTAGAAGAGTCGACCCGCCGGTGGTCCCGAGTGTATTTTCGAGACAGGTGACCCAGGCCCCGCCATAGACCCCGTTGCAATCGAGTGCGAAGAACTTTGGGATCAGAGCCCCGAAACTGCTCACTACCTGGCTTACAGGATTCAGTGCCGAGTTCGCCACATTGTCCCCGAAGCGATCAAAATACACGCCGCCAGGAGTTGGACCAGAGCTCACAATATCCCCCGCCGTGGTGTAGATCACTGAACCGTTCCAGAAAGGCAATGCGGGCCAGTAGTTGGTAGGGCTCGTAACCGTGTAACTCGTTGTGTTGGTGGAGGCCGTGTCGCTGAAGCTGCAAACATTGGTCGAGCCGACTGCCGCGCAAGCCGATCCCACCGTTATTCCCGTTGCCACTGAGCCGCAAGCTGTCGTCGTGCCGCCTGTACAAATCGCCGTGTAAGGTGCGGGATTATTTACTTGTCCGGAGGTCCGGATCACATCATAGGTAATCGTGCCCGTAGTCCCGAACTGTGGCCACACCACAGAAATACTTCCAGTCTGATTCGTGAGCGCGATCCCCGCCAGGAATGGGGCGCTGGCCCCATTCACCGAACTGCGTGCAACGACATAGTAGTTGTATTGCGTTGATCCGGTATTGGCAAATACGGGAGCCGACCCGATTGGCCCCACAGAGTTCTTCACCGAAGCGAATCCACCCTCCACAATCAACCCCGCTTCGCCAAGACCAAGGGGATTGCTGTTCGCGCAACCGGCGACCTCACCGTAAACATTATCTAACTCCACATTGGGAACATTGGAGTAGACTCCAGCCGACCGCACGGCAAACTGTGCCTGTCCTTGAATCACAGAATCTGAGATTCGCAGCGTGTTCGCATCCTGATTGTCAACCCCGTTCGCGCCGCAGTTGAGGCTGAGATTTGCGTTCTTGATGTAAAGCACTCCGGCATTGCCGCTTCCACCGGCTCCTTTCACAGCGACCGAACAGAACGCGGACGTGCAGTGATACCACCGCGCCTGATAGGTCGACAGCCCATCGATAATCGCCGCCTGGTCGTTATCCACTTGAATCAGCGACCCGAACGAACTGCCATTGGTAACGCTGCCCACAGGAAACGGATTGGCGGATCCAATCTCGATGAAATGGGTCTTCTGGGCTTGGTCCTCGATCATCGGATAGTTGCAATTGTTGCAAGCCGCCTCTCCCACAAAATGTTCCACCGTTACATCCCACACATAAGTAGAGTGCGCATTGCTTCCGATGAACAGACACGTGTCGGCCATCGCGCAGGTGATGACTGAGCCCGAGAAATCCAACACCATGTTCGGCGCGCTAACCGTCACCCGCGCCTGCCACGTGTACTGCGCCGGCGCGATTACGACCGACCCCAGTGCCGCAGTGCCGCCGCCATACGTCGGCGGGAACGACGCCGCGTTGATCGCTTCCTGCACCCCCTGCGACGCCGATCCAACCGTATACCCGGAGCCATGAGTGTTAGCTGCAGTAAACGTTATTGTTCCGCCTGCTCCTCCCGCCTGCGCACAAGTGGTTGAAGTGATCAATACCGCTTCCGGTGTCCCTACCCCTGAGATATAAACAAACGTCTGCGCCCCCGCCGGACTGTTTACCGTTAGCCCGATCGGACACGGACTCAATGTGACCGTGTTCGATCCCACCGCAATCGTTCCGCTGGGATTCTGGGACCAGTTGTAGCTGGGTACCGAATAAGTAATGTTGTTGAAATTGTTCGCTGTAAGCGCCGTACCGCCCGGCTGCACCACGTTCTGGCTAACCGACGGACTCACTGATACGCCGCCCGCACCACCGCTCGGCGTCGCCGGCGCATACTGCCCCGCCGACGAAGAATACGTCAGCACCTGCCCGTTAGCGGGCGACGTCGATCCCACCGGCACACTTTGAATCTCTGTAGCGTTCGCGCTCGACCCGCATGATCCCCAGGCCCCACTTCCCAGCAAGCAGTTCAGCGATGAAGCCGTTCCACTCCCCAACTCACTCGTCGGCACCAACCCACTCACCAGGTTCGCCTTTGATGCCGCCGTCAAATCTACGTACTGCTTGGGCGCTGCTTGCAGCGGCGCCGTCGGGCTGGCACTCAACGTCAGTGGCCCCGTCATCGCTCCACCAGCCGTTGGCAAGTAATTCCCCGCCCCCACATTTGCGACCGCCGCATCTACATACGCCTTATTCGTCACGTCGCCCGTACCTACCGGCGTCGGAACATTCGGTGGAGTAGAAAAACTCTTTGTCCCCGTCACCGTCTCCGTCCCGGCCAGATGCACTACTGCGTTGTCGTTCGCTTTCGCTGCCAGTGCTGAATTTACGTACTGCACTGATACCGGCTGCGCCGCCGTTCCCGATCCCGGTGTAGTCCGCACCTGCGCCAGTGTGGCCGGAGAACTCGTCGGCACCACCCAATATTCCGTTCGTACTTCGCTAGGCTGTAACTGATAGACCACGGTGTAGTAAACGCCCGCAGGAGTCGCGCCCGCGTTGGTCGCCAGCGCTACGTTCAAGGCGCCATTCGATCCCAGCGTCACATTCAACGACCCCGCCGCCACCGCCGCGCCGCTCGCCCCCACAAACGCCGGCCAGGTAATCACCAACGTGCCTTGCGCCTCGCTTCCATCCGCCATGTACACGGTGTCGATCACGCTCGTAAGGGCCGGCCCACTCTGCGGAGCCGCGTTCAGTCGGATGCCGGTCGCCGCGATCACCACCGTCAGCACCAAATAAAAAATCCGTCCCGCAGGACGGCGTATTAGAAACATACTTCCTCCTCAAACTCACTCCTGAGCGAAGGTTGTGCTTCGCGAATGCGAAGTACAACCGCAGTCGAAGGACCCCTTGCCGCGCCGAGCTACCACAAACCCGGCGGGAAAACTTCTGCCACTTCCCGCCTTTGTCCCTCGAGCACCTTACTGAAGCTGCCTACCGCTTGAGGCCCCAAACCCCGCTCCCTATCCGCGCCCCTTCAAAAACTCTTCCACGCTCCGCACGTAAACCTCGGCAAAATCAGCCACCGGCCGTTTTACCTCGATCAAATCCATGGCATCATCCACCGTCCACCCCATTACTCCCAACAACGCCAGCGTCATCATCGGCGCCCGGTGTACTCCAGCCGCGCAGTGAATAAATAGCTTCGCCTTTGGATCTTCCAACGCCTCCAACGCAAACTTCACTCCGCACTCAAACACTCCAGGAGGCTTGAACTCGAAGTCATCGTCCACCGGATTCCAGAGGACCACGATCCCGTGCGGCTCCGCCAGCAATGTGTCATCGAACTCGATTTGCATGTCGATGATGTGCGTGATCCCGGCAAGCGACACTTTCGCCATGTTCTCCGGCGACCAGATTCCGCCTCCGACCGCAATCCGGTCGTCCAGCCACGTTATATCCATCCCAAACCTGCGTCGTGCCAGACTTCCATAATTGCCCACCCGCGCGTTCCGCCTAACATCCCGTGGATACTCCACCATTGGGACGCCGTCGATCACCACCAACCCGCTGCCCCAACCATCCAACCGGGGATCCGCATTCTGCCGCTTTCTCCGCCGCGACCCCACCCTTGGAGAAAACGACAGCGCGTCCCGCGCGTCCATTTCTCTCGAACTCAAACTCCCGCGCTTCATTTTACGGTATCCTCTCAGCCCTCTTGTCCTGCGCACCCAACTATTCTTCGCTGCCCTCGGAGTGTGCCGCAAGATCCCCGTCGCCTTCTTCCTCCGTATTTTCCTTCGCGTCGCTGGGCATGACGATCTCATCGCTCGTGCCCTTTGTGCCACTCGGCGATACCACCGGCATCGGCTCCTCGTCACAAATCACCGGATCCAATGGCAATCCCATGCGGGTAAGCAAAGTATGAGCCAGTGATCGTTCGATCGGATTCACGGTTGTCTGTTCGGTCGCCGGATATATCCCCGCGGCTTCGAACAAATATTTCGCCGACGCCAGTTGCCCCGTCTTCGCCACTTTAATCACCTCGGTCGCAATATCCTTCGCCGAGTCCTTCACCAGTTCGTTGATGTTCTCCCGTACCTGGACAATATCTTTGCCCTTCTTTTTCGAAGGATCTCTTGTTTTCGCCGAAGCTTTCTCCTTCGAACCTTTCTTCGCCGTCCCCTTGCTTTTTCCCTTTGCCTTTTTCTTCACGCTCACGATTCGCCCTCCCAAAACTGTCGGCGTCGTCCGAATCCCGGCTTCAGCCGCGTCAGGCATTCTCATGAGCAGCAGCGACTTAACCCGCAGATTCCACGCCGCCAGTGCGCGGAGCTGCGATGCAAATTGGGCTCTTCGGCCCAAAAAACGAAAGGCGCGCTTTTCTGCGCGCCCCGAAAGATTGCTAGAGCATTTCTTTTTTTCTTTACTCTATATATTCAGAATAGCATTTTGCAATGGGTGTTTGTGTCAGGTTTCGCAAATTTATATTTGCCATGTCATCAACGACTTGCGCATTTTTCGATCGAATTCCCCTCTTGACAAGATTTTTGTCATTGCGAAAACTCCCTCCTCGAGGGCAGCCCGGCCAGCAATCCCACTTTGAGAAAGTCTTCGCTCAGCAGATCCAGCACCTCCGGCAATCTCCGGGCAACCGAACTGCGGCTGCATTGCAGAATTCGTGCGGTTTGCTCCTGACCGTGCTCCTGCAAAATAATCCGTGCGATTAATTGCTGATCCCAATACTCCAGCCGATCCAGGCACTTCTCCACGTCCCGTACGAAGATCACCCGGTCTTCGAACGTAGTCGCGGTGTAGTACGTCACCTTCGCTCGGAAGAACTCTCTCCCCACAAACGACGGCAACCGCCCGGTCTCTAACGAAAAGCGCATGTAGCGCCGCAACAGGCTCACCGTGCGCTTTCGATAAAGCCACAAATCAGGATTGCGATCCAGAGGATCGTCCTCCAGTCCCGCGTCTTCAAGCCGAGCATCTTCCGGCGGAGCATCGTCTGGAACATTCAATCCCGCCGGAAAGTTGTGTGTTGGCAACTCCTCACATGCCGCCGCCGGAGGTTCCCCGAGAGCCCGCTCATCCTCGGGTGCCAGCGGTAAGCCCGAGGTGACCGCATCCTCCGGGGCAGAGTCATCCGCTTCTGCCCCAATCCAATCCACCAACCCGGTCATGCCACACCTGCCGAGGCATCCACATCCCGCTCTTCGTCTTTTTCATAATTGTCGCAGCCGCCGTCATCCGTGCCCCATCGCGGTCCACGCGGCAACTGGGCGGTTTCCGGTTCCCGCGAAGCCGCCGGCAGTTGAGCCATCTCGCGCCCGCAACCCACGCAATAAATTTGCCCACTATCCACGGGACGCAGCCACAACCCGCCACAGCGTTCGCAATACTTCAGTTCAAGCCGCTCTTCTTGCCGAACCTCGTCGTTTGTCTTTGCTTTTGCTTTCATCACTTTCTCCTGGGCTCCGGGCTCGCGTTGCGAACCGGTGCGTTGCGGTTGAAGCGCATTTGCCGAAGCCCGAAGGCTGCAGCCGAAAAAAAGGGCCCTGCGCCGGCTGCCGCTCTTCGAGCGGGAACCGAACGCAGGGCTCGTTTCTCTTACGATGACCTGCTTGAGCTATTTACTTGTCCAACTTGCTGCTTGATCGTGCTTGCTAAACTTACACATCCGGCAAAACGAGTAACCCACCTGCCGGAAACCTTTTACGGTTCGATCGCCACCCCGGGCTCCAGACCGGAACCCGGTTCGTGCTGGCGAAAAAATCCTTCCTCATACCCCGACTTCAACACTCGGCCATTTTGCAAAACTACACTGACTCGTCCACTGAACTGCAGCAGTTTCAACAGGTTTTGCATGGAGCCGGAAAGCACCTCGGCCGCGCGCACTTTTCGGCGAAATTCGACAAAGTTCTTTGCTTCGTTGCAGTTATCTAAACCGGTCATGACGGAAGGTCCCTGAGGGAGAAGTTGGGTTATACAATATCGCGATCGTATAGCTGCCAATTTTCCGAGTCAAGGTCGTTAGACCAAAGGGTCTGTGGAAATCCCTCCACTTAGCATGGTGCTATACCTCGCCGTGCTATACTCCCTGCCATGAAATTCCGCGTATTGCAAGACAACCTGCGCGAAATGCTCTGGGAGCGCATCGACGAAGGCGACCTGACCGGACTTCGGCTGGCGCAACAAACTGGCTTTAAACAGGCTCACATTTCCAACTTCCTGAATCGTAAGCGCGGCTTAAGCCTTGAGGGCATGGACCGGGTCCTCGCCGTCCAGCATCTTTCCGTGCTCGATCTGCTCGATCCCTCTGAGGTCAACAAACGCGCTTCTATCCTGCCCCCGAGCAACGACGAATTCCAGAACGTTCTCCTCGCCGACGGAACCGTAGCCGCCACTCATCCCCTCATCACCAGCATGGACGTCAAAGAAATCCTGAAATTTAAGAAAACTTTTCTGAAGAAGCTGAAGCCAGAGACCGAGGGCGATCGCCGGCAGTGGGAACGTTTTGTGCTCATCAAGGTAGACAACCGCGAAGCCATGAGCATGTATCCCCGCCTGCTTCCCGGAGCCACACTCCTCATCGACCGCCATTACAACTCGCTCAAGCCGTATCGCAAGGGCGAGTTCAATATGTACGCCGTTCTGAAGAACGATACTTGCACGGTGAAATACGTGGAAACCGCAGGCAGTCATCTGATTCTGCGTCCCCACAATCAGGAGTTTCCCATTGAAGTCATTGCCATGGAAGAGGGCAAGTCCGCCTCCGACTACCTGGTCGGCCGCGTCTGCCACGTGGGCATCGAAACCTAGAAGCAGTTCTCAGTTCTCAGTAATTGCCCAAGGGCGTTAACTGAGAACCGAGAACTGATACCCGCTATTCCTCCTCGCCCAGACTGTCAAACATCTTGAAGAGCTTGTCTGCGCCCGCCCGATAGATCGCATACCCTTTGCCAGCGTCCGTGGTTTCGCGGAACAATAATTCGCCCCGCCCGTCTCCGTCCGCATCCACGACATCAATCAGTTCCATCCGCGGGGTTACGTCGAGGTGAAACTTGTCGGTCACTCCCGAATACAGCTTGCGCAGATCGCCGTAGATATCAGTTCGTGTCACCAGCGTAATGGAATACTCTTCCGGCTCGGCGGTCGCTCCCGGCGCGGAAGGAAAGTGCGCATCCGCGGTCAGGATCATCACGATCTGGTTGTTTGACCACACATCGAAAGCGTGGAATTGAACATTCTCCAGAACCGGCTGAATCGGCTTTGCCGGAGCTTTGTACCGCGCGCTAGCCGCCTTTGCCGGAGGGTTCGCCGGAATTTGATTTCTGGCCAGCGCCTTCACATAAGCCTGAATTTCAGCTCCCGCCAGGGCAAGCATCTGATTGCGCCGCTCGTCCTCTTCGCCGGTCTTCCAGAAATATTTATAGGACTTTGGTTCCGGCCCACCCGCATCGGAAATTGCCGGCACAAGTTTCACCGGCACCGCGGCGGTAGCTGCACTTGCCGGGGAGTCAGGCTTGCCGGTCTTCGGCGCCGCTTCGACGTCGACATCCGGCGGCGGCCCCTCCGTAGGTTTGCCGCGTCGCAGCGTCGGGCGATAGTAATCCGTTTGACCTTGTGCTGCCTGACCTTGCGATGCTGGGGCCTGAGAACCTGGTGACGTTTGACCTGGCGAGGTCGGCGCTGCCGTCGGCGGCATTTGCTGCTTGGCACTCTGATCCGCAGGTTTGCCCGACGCCGATGGAACTCCAGGAGTCTGTACAGCAGGCGCTCCGCCGCCAGAAGAACCACCCACCGGAGTCGTGGTCGGCGCGTTTGCGCCGGCAGCCTGCCCCGAGGATCCCGTCCCCGCCGAAGTAGTAGAAGGCGAAGTACTGGAAGGCGGCGCAGGAGAAGCCGGAGCACTGCCGGCTGACCCGGAACTTGGACTCGCCGGCGCCGCGGGCTTCGACGACTTTTCTCGAGTAAGGCGCGGCGGCGAGTCATTATCGCCGCTGTTCAGCCCCACCGGCACGTTTTCCGCTTTGTGCGGCGCATTCGCCGGCACAGTTCCGTTGAGCACGTAGGAACCCGCGCCGAACCACGGCTGCGCAGCGCCCGGAGTCTTGCTGTGCAACGCTCCACTTACCGTAAATAGTCCCAGCGAGTCCCCCGACTCCTCTGCCTCATACACCGTGCCGGAATCGAGCGCCATCGGCACTGGATCCGCTTTATATTCGCTGGCATCGTAAAATTTGCCATCGACAAGAATTGCGATCGGAATCAGCGTCGCCTTCCCGCCCGTGAGCTGCAAAAGCGCCACCGCGCGCGGCCCTTTGACGGGTTTCTTCTTGGCTTCGGCAGGCTTCTCTTGAGGAACGTCGGGCTCCGGACGCTTAAGCTGCGGCCTACCCTGCGCGAACCCCCGCGGAACCATCACGGCAAAAAACGCTAGAACGACAATGGCGATGACGGCGAACCCCAATCTGCGGTATAAGAACCTTCTGGACATAAGTCGTTCGGTCCTCGGCCGCGATGATGCCGAGGCTGCAGACGCCATCCTTAACCCTAACCCTTCCCTTGAAATGGGAAATGAGGGGATCATGAGCATCAACGTCAATGATAAGGCTCCGGAGTTTACTTTGCAGGACGAGAACGGAAAGGAAGTCTCGCTGAAAGGTCTGCGCGGCAAAGTTGTCGTGCTTTATTTCTATCCTCGCGCGGACACTCCCGGCTGCACCATTGAGGCCTGCGAGTTCCGCGACACCTTCAAACAGATGCAGAAAACCGGCGCCGTGTTACTCGGCATCTCGCCCGACACACCCAAGGCACAGAAGAAGTTTCAGGAGAAATTCCAGCTGCCCTTCTCTCTGCTGGCCGATGCCGACAAAAAGGTCGCAGACGCCTTTGGCGTGCTGCAGGAAAAGAACATGTATGGCAAGAAAGTCATGGGCATCGTCCGGACCACGTTCGTTATCGGCCCAGACGGCAAGATTCAGCACATCTTTCCCAAGGTAAAGGCCGAAGGCCACGCGGGAGATGTGCTGGCGTACCTGAAAGAATCGGCCAAAGGTGCGGCGTAGACCAACCACGCGTGGAACAAACTTGCGCCTGTGAGCGTACCATCATCCAGGAAGCAACTGTTCGTGCTCCTTGCAGACTCCGTGGGGGAACAAGCATGCGCAAAACCGTGAAAGCTGTCTCGATTCTCGCCATACTCGTGCTTGCCGCCACCACCCTTGCCGGGACCGCTGCCGCAGCCGACAACTCCGGGTCGATCGCTATCGTTTTCAAGGACGGGCACCGCCAAACCCTTGACATCGCGGACATTGCGCGCATCGACTTCAAGTCTCCCGTAGTGATCGTCTTCAAAGATGGACACCAAGAGAACCTTCCTGCCACCGTCGCTCGCATTGATTTCGAACCCGCCGACAGTGCTTCCTTACCCAGCCGGAACCACTTCGTGGGCAAGTGGGAGGTGGGCATGGGAGGAGACGGCGGCAATTTCTACATCACACTCGAATCCGACGGCCAAGCCCAGAAGACGCATGGCGAGAGCCACGGCACGTGGGTCTTGGTTAATGGAGAGGCTCGCATCAGCTGGGACGACGGCTGGCATGACGTCATAAGGAAAGTTGGCTCGAAGCACGAAAAATTGGCCTATGAACCCGGCAAATCGTTCGACGATTCGCCGTCCAACATCACGGCCGCCAGGAATACGGAGCCCAGGCCAATTTAGCCGCGCAAAAGCCCCGTCTTGCGTTTAAGATTCCGCTGGCATGGGCACACTGCCAGATAAAGTCGATCGGGAAAAATTTCAGCCTCTCCATCGAGCCTTCTTCGCGCGCAAGCCGCGGCCCGTGGCTCGCGAACTCCTCGGCAAGGTGCTGGTGCGCCAGAGCGGCGGGCAGTTTCTGGCGGCTCGCATCGTCGAAGTCGAAGCTTATCTCGGAAAAAACGATCCCGCCTCCCACTCCGCCGCCGGCAACACCGCCCGCACCGCAGTCCTCTTTGGACCTCCTGGCTTCGCCTACGTTTATTTCATCTACGGCAATCATTACTGCCTGAATGTATCGTGCGAGCGCGATGGCAAGGCAGGAGGCGTGCTGTTCCGGGCAGTCGAGCCGATGCGCGGCATCGAAGAGATGGCGCGGGCGAGAAAAATCAAAGTGAGCAAACCGCGGGATTTGATTTCCCTCACCAGCGGCCCCGGACGCCTGGCCGAAGCGTTCGGCATCACCCGCACCCGCGACAACGGCAGCGATCTGACCTCGCCTCATTCCGGCTTGTGGATCGGGGACGACGGCTTCCACGCCAAAAACATCAAAACCACCCCCCGCATCGGCATCACCAAGGCAGCCGACAAGCGGCTGCGCTACATCCTCGCAGGAAACGCGTTCGTTTCCGGACGAAAAACACCTACCCGAAGCTGAAGTCCGTCGGAAATTTGACAAACGGGTGTAGACTGTCCCTCGGGCCAAATGGCGGAAAGCCGCTCTGCTCAAGGCATTTCGCTGAAACGTCCCCGTGTTCCGCCCTGGTCGGTTTTTTCAGCATCCTCCGAACGGAACAGATCATCTCAGTACGCAGGAACCTGCATGCGCTGGTTCAGTCTATTTCGCACCTCCCTCGTCGCTGTCACGATTCTTGCCGCAACTATGCCGCAACTCTCCCGAGCGGTGGATGCAGTCCGGCCCCAGACCGTGGCTCCCTCGAATATTGTGATCGGCTTCGTGGGCGGCTTTGTCAGGCATGACAACCCGCACCAGGGTCCGGTTCTGTTCGCACAACAGCTCCGGCGGACCTTCTCCAAAGGTACTTATGTCCGGGTTTTTGAGAACCGCCGCAGGAAGCAAGCGTACGACGCTGTCCTCCGCCTTCTCGATACCAATCGCGACGGCGTTCTTTCCGCGGAAGAAAAAGCTCGAGCCCGCATTATTCTCTTCGGCCACAGCTGGGGAGCATCCGCGGCCGTGTTGCTGGCCCGCGACCTGCAGCGCGCAGGCGTCCCGGTTATGCTCACCGTCCAGGTCGACAGCGTCGCCAAACTCTGGCAGAACGATTCCGTCATTCCCGCCAACGTCGCCGAGGCCGTGAACTTTTACCAGCCGCACGGCATCATCCACGGCCGGCCGAGAATCACCGCCGCCGACCCCGACAGAACTGCAATTCTGGGAAACTATCTTGTGGATTACAGAAAGAATCCAGTGCAGTGCCCCGGCGCTCCCTGGGCTGAGCGCTTCTTCATTCCGGACCACATGCAGAGCGAATGCGATCCTCACCTCTGGGAGCAAATCGAAACCATGGTGCGCGACAGGCTGGTGCGCGATCCGCTGGCTGCTTCTTACGCCTCATCGGCTGCCTCGCAGCCAGCTTCTGACGCCGCTCGTCCGCAGCATTAGTCAGGGGCATTTCGGAAGCAAAATATTGTCGAGAAGCCGCGTCGTTCCCACGAATGCCGCAACCGCGACCAGCGCGCCGCCAGCGAGGTTCTTGACTGGATCGAGGTTCTCCGGGTCGACGATCTCGAAGTAGTCCAGGCGCAATGATTTTTCTTCTGCAATTTCTTCGCGACCGGCTGCTGTAAGCTTTGTCACATCGCACTCGCCCGCTTCCCACGACTTTTCCACTCTCATCAGCGCGCGATGCAGCACCCGCGCCTGTTGCCGCTGGGCGGAGTCGAGATAAGCGTTGCGCGAGCTCAGGGCCAGTCCATCCGCCTCCCGCACGATCGCGCCCGAGACAATCTCCACGGGAAACTTCAGGTCGCGCACCATGCGGCGAATGATTGCCAACTGCGCCGCATCCTTCTGCCCGAAAAAAGCCGCATCCGGCTCGACAATGTGAAACAGCTTGGCTACTACGGTCGTGACCCCGCGAAAATGTCCAGGCCGCGAACGCCCGTCCAGCTTGCCGCTCAGCTCCTCCACCGTAACCCAGGTCACCGCGCCCGCCGGATACATCTCCTCAACCGACGGAATGAAGAGCAATTCCACTCCTTCTTTCGCCAGCAAGTCGCGGTCGCGGTCGAAATCTCGCGGATATCTCGCCAGATCTTCGTTCGGCCCAAACTGCGTGGGATTTACAAAAATCGAAGCCGCCACGACATCGCAATCAGCCTTGGCGGCCCGAACTAAAGACAAGTGCCCTTCATGCAGCGCTCCCATGGTGGGCACAAATCCCAATCGCTGGCCGCCGCGCCGCGCTCCACGGCACGCCGCCCGCATCTCTTCAATGGTCTCGTAGATCTTCATCGCTGGGAAAGTTGCTTCAGGGGGTGGAGATCCAATCGATCGCGACGTGCGCGCCCTCGAGGTCGCCCGCCACAATGCCGCGGTTTCGTCGAATCGCAATTTTGTCCGCTTCGGAAGCAGTAGGCTTCTCATCCACGAGAATTGCGACTGCGCGCCCGTAAGGCCAGGCGGATACCGGCAACCGCGCCAGTGCGTTCAAAACTTCTTCCGGCTTCAAAATCTGTTCTTCATTGGCGGTCATGCTAGTGAGCAGGCCCACCGATTCGGGACGTATCACGAGATAGGGATTGCTCCAATGCCTGGTTTCTTGCAGCGATGGATACTTCGCAGGATCAGCAGCCGTAACGGCCCGCAGCAGAGTCGCCGCATCCGGCGGCGGCGCGGCGCTCCGCTGCGAACAGGCAAGCCCGAAGCTCATCATCAGAACAGATACCAGGCCGGTTCGCCCGAGTCGGCGCGAGACCGCATAAAAACTCACCGCACCACCGCAGGAACGTCCGTCTTCACCGCCCAGACAAGGGCGACAACCCACCCGATCATCGTCCAGCCCAGAAAAAAATTCAGCAGCACAATCGCAGTCGTATCCCGCTTATTGCGCGCAAAGGCTAGGATCGAAGGCAGAAAATACATGACGAACCCAAAACCGAGAAACGGCAGAAAAAAACCGGGCAAGAAGTGAGTCATAGCGACCTCCTGACAAATATAGCCTAGCACCAACGCAGCCCGCGATGCTCGAAGCCGGTCTCAGCTCCATCCGTGAGATCCGCGTAAATCCGTGGCAAGCATTTTCTACAGCCGTAGCGCCCGTTTCCGCGCCAGCACCGTGTCCAGCCCGGCTTTCGTCTCCCGAGGCAGATGATAGGACTCCTCATCGGACGGATACTGCAGCGACTTCACATCAGCCCGAAACGCGCGCACCGCGCCGCTGATGAGCGCGGCCGCATCGCCGTAGCGGCGCACAAATTTCGCCGGCGCGGTAAATGTCTGGTTGACCAGGTCGTGGAACACCAGCACCTGGCCGTCACACTCCGGACCAGCGCCAATTCCGATGGTCGGCGTGCCAACTTCGATAGTAATCATCGCCGCCACCTCGCGAGGAATTCCCTCCAGCACGATGCAGCATACGCCCGCGCGGTCGAGAGCCACGGCATCGCGCATGAGTTGCTCAATGCCGCTGAGATCTTTCCCCTGCACCTTGTAGCCGCCCATCACATTGACCGATTGCGGCGTCAGCCCGATGTGGCCAGCCACAGGAATTTCGGCGTCGACGATGCGGCGAATCAGGTCGGCACGTTTTTCGCCGCCTTCGATCTTCACCACTTCCGCGCCACCCTCTTTTACAAAGCGCGTAGCGTTACGTAGAGCGTCGTTGGGGTCAACCTGATAAGACCCGTAAGGCATGTCGGCCAGCAGCAGCGCATGCTTCACGCCTCGGCGAACAGCCTTCACGTGATGCAGCATCTCGTCCATGGTGACCGAGACCGTGTTTTCGTAGCCGAGAATGGTTTGGGCAAGGGAATCGCCCACCAGAATCATCTCGATGCCAGCTTCATCCACCAGGCGCGCAGTGGCGTAATCGTAGGCGGTGAGGCAGGTGATCGGTTCGTGTCGGAGTTTGCGTTCCCGCAGGGAAGCGGCTGTGATCTTCTCGCGGGTCGTGCCCGGACTCGGAAAGTCCGGACGCCCGCCGATCGGGGTGAGACTCATCATGGCCTCCAGTGCCCCTCCGGCTCGGCCGGATAGAGCCTGTTCAGCATCTTCGTGGATGCTCTACCTATTGTAGCCCGTTCGAGCAGCGGCGGCCAGCCGTTCGTAATGGGGCCGCCGCTTGTCTGCTAAACATCCTGGATTCAAATACATACGCGTTCGCCAGTTCTAATATAGCGAGAACGAATACGTTCTCGAAGAGCAGAATTCGACGAGAAAATGAGGAGAATCCAATGAAAATCAAAAGACCGAAGCAAAAACCGCAAGGTCACTTCCCACCCCATCACGTTTCGGAAATGCTCCGGAACGAGATGGACAGAGCTAACAAGCAACCGCCAGACCCAAAGAGTTTTCTGGATCGGCTGCGGAAGAAATGACCTACGCGTTCGTGCCGATAGCCTTAGGGAGGGACCGCGTTCCTTCCCTTCGGCCACGGCACAATTGCCCTGCAGCCGCCGACGAAGAGGTGGAAGTGGAACGACGGACGAGAATCGAATATGCGCCGAACTGTTGTGAATGCCAGAGGTCAAGTGACGATTCCCGCCGAGTTGCGCGCACAACTCGAGATCAAGCCGGGTACTCGCGTCACCCGGTTCGAAGAGAAGGGTCGGCTGATGATGACCCCGATGACCGTGCGGGGGAAGGCGGAGAAGATTATGAAGCGCTATCGCAATACCCTTCGCGCCCTCGCAAAGTAACCATCCCGCTGCCCTCGATGGACAGCCGAGGCGGCTGTCCCCACGTAAACTGGGAGCTCACTTCGGCCCGAGCATTAACCGATCCTGGGCATTTTTCTCCACTGCTTTACACGAATAGACCAACGGAAAATATTCGCCCTTATCCCAAAGCGGAAGCAGATCCGAGTAATGTGACGATCCTGGTTGTCCGCTTTGCCCCGGAGTATTTACGGCTAGCGAGTGGTCCCAATCGGCCGTGTCCAGGATTTCTCGATAGCTCGCTCCACCCTCCTGCTCGAACTTCTTACCTGCCCACGTGGCATTCACGGTGTCACCATCGCCCGGACGCGACAACGGTCCCAAATCAAGCAATGCCGCGCCACCAGGCAAACGGTCCAGCGAGTGCCGGAACTGAATGGTATGCAATCGACCCCACGACCACTTCTGCGGATCGGCGCCCAGCAACTGTTCAGTCTGCTTCCACGCGGAGTCGAGAGTTTGCTGCAACACCTGGTTTCTGCCCGCGACTACGTTGGCTCCGAAAACCTGCGGTGACGGACCCGAAAGATACTCGAGTACGTTCTCCAATTCCCAATCGTCTTGAAGGGATGCAACCCCTTCCTTCTCGGCGATAACCTTTCGCAGTTCCATCAGCCAAACTTCATAAAGCGCAGCAGTTCCCGACTCTCTACTCAGCGTGGCATCCCATCCCTGCATCATTCGCGTCGCAGCGGTTGGGTTCGGCGATGACTCTTTCAGCAGTTTCACTAACTGACGCGCCGGCAGCGATACGACATCAGTCTGCAGCTTTTCCATATCATCGAGCGTTATCTTCTTCCCGCTGTCCCGGATACCAGAGATGACTTCCTCGATACGATGCACGCGATCAGGAGGAGCCCATTCGAAGCCGACGTTATACGGATAATTCTCCGGGATCATCTTGTGATTCGCGGTTGCGATAAAACCGCCCGCCGGATTGAAACTGTGAGGAAGTTCCGAGTTCGGCACGAATCCTGACCACTCATACTCCCCTGTACCAGGGACGGGCAACAGTCCGGTCCAATTTTTTCGCAGTGGCGCCAAACCAGTGGAGTGCTCCCCGATGTTGCCTGCGGTGTCGGCATACACAATGTTCTCCGACGGCACCTTCCAGCGCTTCATGGCGTCTTCGAATTCGTCCCAGTTCGTAGCCCGGTCGACAGCCAGAGATGCGAGATAGCCCGCCGTACCGGGCTCGGCTCCAACCCATCGAAGTGCCAGCGCGCGCTTGCCGTCTTCCCAAAGCACAGGGCCATGACGAGTGAACTTCGAGTCGACTTCGACCGCCGGCTTCCCTTTCACTGCGATGCTTTCGTGCTCCACCTGCATCCGCGCCCATCCATTCGCCGTCTTGTACTGAAGCGGGTCTCGGGGATTCAAATCTTCGATATACAGATCCTGCTGATCGAGGCCGAAAATCGTAAATCCCCACGCAATGTGCTGATTGTGACCCACAGCGACTCCCGGCAAGCCCGGCTCGCCAGCGCCGATTACATCCCAACCGGGCGCTACCAGATGGACGATGTAACGCAGCGAAGGCATCGCCATCACGCGATGAGGATCATTGGCCAAAATCGGCTTGCCCGTGGATGTGAGTCTTCCCGAGATCGTCCAGTCGTTGCTGCCTTGCTTGCCGTCGAACGGAAACTCGATCCTCGCATCGCTTCCGATGAGGTTTTTGAGAAGTGATGGAGTCAGGCCACCGAAATCGACACCCGCTGCGGGGTCGAGTTTTACCTTCGGATCAAGGCTCAGAACGGCGCTGGCCTTCTGCACACCCAGCTTCGCGATCAGCTCCGCGTCACGCAGTTCGCTGAACGCATTTCCGGTCATGGCAAATGCCGCCATTCGATTGAGACAATCCTGCGGCTTCCAGGGCTCTGGCTCGAAGCCGGCCAGCTGAAACTCGATTGGCAAGCCGGGGCCCGTCTTTGTCGTGAGAGATCGTATTTCAGCATTGATGCCGTCAGTGAAAGCGGTCAGGATTGCCTCAGTATCCGGCGAGTAGCTCTCATACTCGGCCTTCATCTCGCCACGGTAACGAAGCCGCCTTGCGTTGATGTCGCGCTGCACCGCCGATGGGCCGAGCACCTCGGCCAAACGGCCCTGACCTGCCCGCTTCCACATCTCCATCTGGAAGAGCCGGTCTTGGGCCACGACAAAGCCCTGCGCAAAGAAGAGATCGTGCTGATTTTTGGCGTAAATGTGCGCAACGCCCCAGCGATCTCGAAGGACTTTCACCGGCTCTTTAAGGCCGGGCACGACAAGATTGCCGTGAATCGGCGAAAGCACCTCCCGTGCCCTGGCATCCCCGGGCTTCGCCGCCTCTTGTGCCGTGGATACCAGTACAAAGATAACTACAGATAATGAACCGAGCAGGAAAACAACGAGTCGTCTATGCATAAGCTCCGGATTGTAGAGCAGGATCGGGCCGAGCGACCGAGACTCTCCGGTCCGTGGTGCAGCGTGGCTTACACGTTGGGCCGGGTGAGTCGGAGATCCTTCGCTCCGCCTGAAAAACGGCTGCGCTCAGGATGACAAGTGTTAATGGGTCTCCACCATGGTCTCCGCCAACTTATGCAGCGCGTCCGAATTCACAGTACGCGTATAAAACATGTGGCCGCCGGGAAACTCGTGGATCTGTACGCGGTTCGCATCGCCCATGATCGGCATCTGATCTACGCTGAGTATTGATCCCATGAACGGGCACGAGAGGTCGTTCCAGCCATGCACGATCAGCACGCGCAGCTTGGGATCGGCAGCCACCGATTCGCGCAGGTCTCTCACCGCGCCCTTACGAAGGTCGTCGTTGCGATCCCATTGCCGGTTGACGTCCTCCGACAGAGCCTCATACCGCGCATCGGTTTTCCATCCCACGGTTCGCGTGATGAAGTCCACCATGGCCGTAGTCGTCGGCGCAACGATGCTCTCGAGAATCGGATCGCCGGTTTGTTGCGTTGGGGCGTAGGGGAACGGATCGGGAGCGGTCACGTTCGAATCGTACACGCTGCCGATTAATCCCTGCGTCCGATGCACCTCGCGGAGATAGGCTCGAATGTCCAGCCGCCCACCGGCAAACTTCACGAACTTGGGATCAAGCCCCGTCATTTCGGTTACATGCGCAATCATTGCGTCGGTTGCGGCCGGGTCGCTGCGCCCTTTCAGCAGCGCCTCTGCATAGTCTCCGCGCGTGTACGCGATCACCTGCTGCATGGCCGCGTCAGTCAGCTTGCCTTCGGACTCCAGATGCGCGGCCGTGATCGACGGCAGATCGATCATCCACGGAATCGGCGACAGGTCCCCATCGCCTTTCTCTGGATTCAGATAGGGACTCACCAGCACCACTCCGTTCATAGCAACGCCCAGCGTTGACTGCAGATAGTGCGTAATCAGTGGCCCGCGATACCCGCCATAGCTCTCCCCTACCAGATATTTCTTATCGAGCAAGCGATCGTTCTGCACCAGCCACTTGTAGATCACCAGCGAGAGATATTCGATGTCCGGCTTCGGTGCATAGAAAAGCTTCTTCGTCTCCGCCTCGTCCACCAGAGAGCGCGAAAATCCAGTGCCGATCGGGTCGATAAAGACCATGTCCGTGAAGTCGAGCCAGGTGCCGGGATTGTCGGTCAGCGTCGCCGGGTCGGAAGGCGAGTCCCCCTCATTCGCAAAAGCAACATGCTTCGGCCCGATCGCACCCAGGTTCAGATAGACCGACGACGCCCCCGGCCCGCCGTTGAGCGCGAACGTGACTGGCCGGTGCGAAGCGCTGTGGCTGTCTTTGTTTTTGCCTTTTGGATCGTCGCCTTCTGGTTGGTCCAGCGTGAATGCCGTGTACATGACCACGCCGGTGGGCTTGTCGTCCTTGCCTTTCAGCGTGATTGTGCCAACCGTCGCCGTGTAGTGAAGCGTCTTGCCGTTCACGGTGATCGTTTGCGGCACAGACTTGTCAGCAGGCAGAGGATTCTTTATGGGTTCGGCGGATTTCGATTCGGCAGATTTTTCTGCCGCAGGAGTTGCATTGGCATCGGCCGCCGGCTTGGCAGATTGGCCGCGCTGGGCAAATGCAGGAAGAGCGAATAGCACGAGTGCGAGAACAAGATTGGTGCGAGTCATTCTGAAGTGGATCTCCTTTTCTTTGAAACACAGCGGCCAGCAACGCTTTCCCTACGCCCCCACCGCTTCCTGCCCACCCAGCGGCAAGAAGTATTGCGTCCCCTTGATCGGCTCGCTCACCTTGCGCAGAAGTTCCTGCAAGTCTTCATTGCGATCGACGAAATCAATGTCGGAAGTATTCACGATCAGCAGGTCCGACGACGTGTAGTGAAAAAAGAAGTGCTCATACGCCTTGACGACTTCCTCGAGATACTCGTCGCTGACGGCGCGCTCCCCGGGAGCATTCTTTTTCTTCAGCCGCTTCTTCAGCACCTCAGGCGTAGCCTGCAAATAGATGACAAGGTCCGGCGTAGGCAACTGCCCGCGGAAATGGTTGTAATAGCGATTGTAGGTATCGAGTTCTTGATCGGTGAGGTTCAGGCAGGCAAAGAGTTTGTCTTTTTCGATGATGTAGTCGGCGACCACGGTCTTCTGCGAGCGCGGTCCTAGGTCGAGCGCCTGCAACTGCTCGAAGCGCCTCACCAGAAACGCAAACTGCGCCTGAAACGCCGCACCGCGTTCGCCCTCATAAAAAGCTCCGAGAAAGGGATTGGACTCCGGCTCCATCACGCGCTGCGCATTCAGCCGCTCCGCCAGAATGCGAGCCAGCGTGCTTTTGCCGACTCGGATCGGACCTTCCACTGCAATGTAACGGGGCAGCTCGAAGAGATTGGCCATGGGCTCGGAATAATTCGGAAGTTGCAGGATAGCTCGGATGGAGCCGAGTGGCAATTGAGGGAAGAGTTAACAGCCAGAATTGTGCGATTGAGTGATTTTGTGATTTTGAATCTGAAGAGGATAGCACGATCTTCAATCGCCCAATCACGCAATCGCTCAATTACTCGATGCTCTACAATCCCTCCATGCTCGTCTCAGGGCTAGTGGGCGCCGTCACTGCCGCAGCCGCGGTTGCCGCAAGTTATCAAACCATGGCCCCGACGGCGCAGTGGTATGGGCGAACTTTCACCGGACTGCCGCGCGGCTCGCGCCAGATCGCACTGACCTACGACGACGGCCCCAACGACCCGCACACTCTGCGCTTGCTGGAAGTCTTAGCGAAGCACAACGTGCACGCCACCTTTTTTCTGATTGGACGCTACGTCCAGGAACAGCAGGAAATCGCCCGCGGCATCGTCCAGGCCGGGCACGTCGTCGGCAACCACGCCTTCGCCCATCCTCTTTTGATCTTCAAGAGCGAAGCCAAGATCCGGCAGGAACTCACTCAGTGCCGCGATGCTTTGCAGGATGCGATTGGCGAACCCTCCAATCTCTTCCGCCCTCCCTTCGGAGGACGCCGCCCCGCCGTGCTTCGCATGGCCCGCGAACTAGGCCTCGAGCCAATCATGTGGAATGTAACCGGCTACGACTGGAACGCGCCGCCCGCTGCGGTAATCGAGCGCAAGGTAGCGAAACAGATGCGTGGCGGCGACATAATCCTTCTGCACGATGGCGGACACAAGCAGGCAGGCGCGGACCGCTCGCAGACAGTGATCGCCACCGATCATCTGATCGCTCGCTACAAGGCAGAGGGATATGAATTCGTAACAATTCCACAGATGATGGAAAAGCTAGCCGCTACGTCAGGCCGATAGCTACAGTCGTCTTGGTTCCTTGGAATTTCTCTGCGCCTCTGTGACTCTGTGGTGAGTTATCCCTTCATCGCCGCAAACGCCGACTTCGCCGCAGCAATCGTCCGCTGAACATCTTCCTCAGTGTGCGTCGCGCCTAGGAACGCCGCCTCAAACTGCGACGGCGGCAGATACACTCCGCCGTCCAGCATGGAGCGGAAAAATTTGCCAAATGCCTCGGCGTTCGACTTCGACGCCGAATCCCAATCCGTTACCGGTCCCGGCGTGAAAAACCAGGTAAACATCGATCCCACGCGGTTGTGGCTCAACGGAACGCCCGCTTCTTTCGCGGCCGCAGCAACGCCCTCAACCAGTTCGCCGCTCAACTTTTCGATCCGCAAATAAATCTCCTGCTTGTGATCGCGCAGATTCTTCAGCATCGCGCAGCCCGCGGCCATCGCCAGCGGATTTCCTGAAAGCGTGCCCGCCTGGTACATCGGCCCCAGCGGCGCCACTAGATTCATAATCTCGCTCGACCCGCCATAGGCCCCGACCGGCAAGCCTCCGCCGATGATCTTGCCCAAAGTCGTAACATCCGGACGAATGTTGTAGAGTTCCTGCGCTCCTCCATAAGCCACGCGAAATCCGGTCATCACTTCGTCAAAAATCAGCACTGACCTCTCGCGTTCCGTAATCAATCGCAACGCAACGAGATAATCGTCCGCACCGGGAACACATCCCATGTTCCCCACCACGGGTTCCACAATTACGCAGGCAATCTGATGCTTGAATTTCTGAAAAGCGTATTCCACCGCCTTTATGTCGTTAAACGGCAAGGCCAGCGTGAATTGGATGAACTCCTCGGGAACGCCCGCCGATCCCGGGATACCCAGCGTCGCCACGCCGGATCCCGCCTTCACCAGCAGCGAATCCGAATGCCCGTGGTAGCAGCCCTCGAATTTCATGATGTATTTGCGCTTCGTGTAAGCGCGCGCCAGACGGATAGCCGACATGGTCGCTTCAGTTCCGGAACTCACGAAGCGAACTTTCTGCAGGGAAGGAAACGCCGCCAACACCAGCTCCGCGAGGTCAGCCTCGGCCGGCGTCGAAGCTCCAAAACTCGTGCCATTGCAGGCAGCTCCCACAATTGCGTCGAGCACGTCCGGCGCGGCATGACCAAGAATCAGCGGTCCCCAGGACCCGACATAGTCGATGTATTCATTTTCGTCCGCGTCCCAGATATGCGATCCCTTCCCGCGAACAATAAACGGAGGATCGCCGCCCACCGCGCCAAATGCGCGCACCGGTGAGTTCACGCCGCCAGGAATCATGCTCTCGGCGCGTTGCTGCAAACGGCGCGACTGCTCGACTTTTCGAGACGTTGTGGAAGGCATGAGCTCTCGCTGGAGAGAGATGTGAGCCAACAAGACTGACTACTATAGCAGCGCCTGCGGAAAAATAATTAATCAGATATTCATGATTTCGCCATCATCGTGCAACATCGCGAAGTTAACTTGATTTCATCACGTTGCCCTTCTAACCGGGAGGGTTCAAGGACAGCTTCGGGGGCTCCGGGCTGTCCTTATTGATTTTCGCCGGTATTCCGCCCGCCTCACTTAAGGTACGAGCGCACGATCTCCATCAATTCATCCGCCGCAATCGCCTGCTCAGAAGTAGTTTTGCGCGATGGATCCAGCACATGAAATCTGACGTGATCTTCCAGCAACTCTGCCATCAGCCCGTTCATCGCGCCGCGTGCAGCCGTGATCAGTTGCAATATGTCTCCGCAGTCCTTGCCTTCATCAAGCGCGCGCTCCATGGCATCAATCTGCCCACGGATGCGCCTGACCCGCAGCCTAAGTTTCTCTTTTTCTCGTAGCGTATGCGTCATGTCTGCTCTCTGGGGTGAACTTTACACTTGACTATACTATACCGGAGTATGCTACAAGCATAAGGGATCTCTTGAGGAGCGCCTCTGGCCAGCCTGTAACATTCCTTTAATTCGCCTTACGTAGGCTCGGTTGCTTGGCGACATTTTCCCAACCTGGTTAACCGCACATGACATATCCGCGTTAAGCACCGGCGGCAGGAACAGGACAGGAATTTGCTTTGGCTCATGCTGTCATCGTGGATTTCTTTGAATAATGAAAAGGCCTCTCCAATTCGCAAACCGCAGGACATGCTGGCTGCTTGTGTTCTGCACTGCCCTCGCTCTTGGTCCAGCACTGCCGTCGCGGGCACAGCAACCAGAGGCTCCTCCAGTTGCCAAACCGGATGCCGCGCCTCATGTCGACGCGAACGCCATGGCGAACCCGCCTGATTCACCGCCAGACGAAAACCCCGAGGCCATGTTCCCCCATTTCAAGGACACACGCTTCTGGCTTTCCGGTCAGGCGAATTTTATCTTCCAGACTCATCCCTCATTTCACGCCGACTATAGCGGCAAGAACAGCCTCAGCCCCAACTTCGAAGAGGCTACGTCCCGCGTGTTAACGCTCTACACTGGCGTGCGGCTCGATAATTCCACCGAGCTTCTGGTCGACATTGAAGAGGCTGGCGGAGCCGCACTCAGCGCCGGCCTCGGCCTCGCCGGTAATACCGACCTCGATATTGTGCGCAATCCTCTGTTGAGCAAGGCACCGTATCTCGGGCGGGGCATGATTCATAAAATATTTGCTTTGAGCAAAGATAAAGTCGAAAACCAGCGCAGCTTCCTCTCTCTTTTTGACGAATTCCCGCGACGCCGCCTGGAGATCCGCTTCGGCAAATTCAGCATGCCGGATTTCTTCGACATAAATTCCGTAGGCTCCGATACTCACTTTCAATTCATCAACTGGACCACCGACAACAACGGCGCCTGGGACTACGCCGCCGACACCCGCGGCTACACCGTCGGAGCCACCGCCGACTACGAAGACCGCAACTGGGGTTTCCGTTTCGCCGAAGCCCTGATGCCGAAAATCGCCAACGGAATTGATCTCGTCTGGAAGCCGTGGCAAGCCCATGCAGAGAATTTCGAATACGAGTCGCGTCACGGCTTCATACCAAAGAAATCAGGAGTGATGCGCCTGCTGGCCTACACTAACTACGCCAACATGGGCGTCTATCGCGACGCGGTCGCCAACTTTGAAGCAGGTCTCACGCCCATTCCAGAGATCACCGCCCATCCCTGGCACATCACGCGCAAGTACGGTTTTGGCATCAACCTCGAGCAGAATCTCCTCCCGAACCTAACGGCTTTCGCCCGCTTCGGCTGGGATAACGGCAAGACCGAATCCTTCGCGTACACGGAAGTCGATCAAACATTCGCCGAGGGACTTGGCGCCAACGGCGCTTGGTGGCATCGCAAGCAGGACCGCGCCGGTATCGCGTTTATCTCAAACGCAATTAAGAAGGATCACCAGACCTACCTCGCCGATGGCGGCCTCGGCTTCCTGCTCGGCGACGGCGCTCTCAATTACGGCCGCGAGAATATCGTGGAGTCTTACTACACCGTGCACGTGTGGCGCGGCATTTATCTCGCGCCGGGCTTGCAGCATATCGTCAACCCCGGCTACAATCGCGACCGCGGCCCGGTGCTCGTGCCTTCGTTCCGCGCCCACGTCGAGTTCTAGCGGGCTTCGGGCACCCCGCACATCTATCGTTCGGGAAGGGCACGACTTCAGTCGTGCCGTAAGTCTGACCAGGTCCAGTGCGGCTTCAGCCGCTGCGGTCAACTCTCGACTGTGCTCGCGAGCCTTCAGCAAAAGTCTCGATCGCGATTACTTCTCCACGTTCACACCCTTCCAGAACGCCACGTACCCCGTAATTTGCTTCGCCGCCGCCTTCGGCTCCGGATAAAACCACGCCGCCCCAGCGTTCCGTTTACCCTTGACTTCAACATCGTAGTAGCTCGCCGTGCCCTTCCACGGACACACCGTGTGCGCGTCGCTAGGTTTGAAATACTCCCTGTGTATCGCTTCCGGCGGAAAATATTGATTCCCCTCCACCTCGACCGTCGCATCGCTTTCTGCCAGTACCGCGCCTTCCCAGGTTGCTTTTGCCATAATGCCCATATAGATTCCTTGCAGGCGCAGCAGGTTCAGAACGTTGTGGGACCAAATGTTGTAGGAGAGCAATGCCCGAGACAGCCACAAGCACGCGTTTCAACGGCCATTCCATGACTGGCGCCCTGGAGCGCGTCCTCGTCTGTTCTCCCCGCACCGCCGGCTGGAACCAGCCGGACCGCGCAGCCCACTGGCAAGAACTGGGCTTCCTGCATGCGCCTGACTTCGCCACTGCACAGTCGCAGCACGAAGCACTCTGCCGCGAGCTGGAAATAGCAGGCGCCGAAGTTGTGGAGATGCCGCCCGCGCCGGATCTCTCACTCGACTCCGTATACGCCCACGACGCGTCCCTTCCAACCGATTGCGGATTGATCGTGCTCCGTCCCGGCAAGCCCAACCGCGTAGCCGAAGGCCCGCACCAAGCTTCGTTTTGTCAGACACTCGACGTCCCGACGCTCGGCACAATCCAACCTCCCGGCACCGCCGAAGCCGGAGATATGGTCTGGCTAGATTCGAAGACACTGCTCATCGGCCTAGGCTACCGAACCAATGCCACCGGCATTCAGCAGATCCGCGACTTGCTCGCGCCGAAAGGAGTGCAAGTTTTTCACGCGCCCTTGCCCTACGGCCCGGGCCCATCCGCGTGCCTGCACCTGATGTCGCTGATCAGCCTGCTCGATGAACAAACAGCGCTGGTCGATCTTCCATGGCTAGCGGTCGAGACTGTCCGACTGCTCCAGTCCAGCGGATTCAAGTTCATCGAAATCGACCCCTCCGAGCGCGACACGCTCACCTGTAACGTCCTGGCGCTAGGCAACAACCGCGTGCTTGCAATTGAAGAAAATAAAAAAACCAACACCCGCCTTCGTCGAGCCGGATTCGACATCCGCACCTTCCCCGCTAACGAACTCTGCATAAACGGGAGCGGCGGCCCCACCTGCCTGACCCGCCCTCTGCTGCGGGGGTGAACCCCGGCTCCTGCTAAAATAATCGTGCATGCTTCTTCCCTTCGTCCGCGAACTCTTCACGGACGTAGAAATGCTTCCCGCCTTCACGCGTGTAGCCTCCCACCTCAAGGAGGGCACGGGGCGTCTCCGTGTCTCCGGCCTAACTCCCACGGCAAAAGCCTTGCTGCTCGTGCTCTTCCAGCGCGCCGCCGCCCGCCCGCTCATCTTTGTAGTCAACGACCGCGCCGTCGAAGACTTCGTCCCGGTCCTCCGCAGCTTCTGTGAACTCACCGCCGCCAGCGATCCAGATTCCGTAATCTCCCTCCCGGCTCGCGACGTGCTCCCTTTCCAGAATCTCTCGCCACATCCCGAACTCCAGGAAGAACGCGCCACGGCCCTCTGGAAGATAGCGACCGGATCCGCCTCCATCGTCGTCTCTCCGGTCGCCGCCACTGCCATCCGCCTGCGTTCCAGCGATTACTACGCCGACCTCGCCCGCACCATCCGCCGCGGCGAATCCTTCGACCTCGAATCCCTGCTCGCCCACCTCAACACCGTCGGCTACACCTCAACCGACGTCGTCGAGATGCCCGGCCAATACGCAGTGCGCGGCGGCATCCTCGACGTCTACTCGCCCGAAGCCGACCGCCCCCTGCGCATCGAATTCTTCGGCGACGAAGCCGATTCCATCCGCAAATTCGACCCCGCATCCCAACGTTCCTCGAACCCGGTAGACGAAGCCCTGCTCCTACCGCTCACCGAAACCCCGGTCAGCGAGCATCTGCTCGGCGCCATCCACACCCGCCTCAGCGGCAAGCGAATCGTAGGCAACGAAGAAATCGTCGAAGCCGCAGTCCGCGCCGGTGGCGTCAACGTTTTTCCCGGCTGGGAGTTCTACTCCCCGGTAGCCGGAGCCGACAGCACCATCTTCGATCTGCTTCCCCGCGCCGCAGTCCTTCTCGACGAAACCGATCAACTCCAGCAAGAGTTCGACCGCTTCTGGACCCGCGTTCAGGAAGCCCATGAGCGCAGCGGAGTAGGCAACCTGGTTCGCCCCGAGGATCTCTATCTCCCGCCCGACGCGTGGTGGCAAAAAACCGCCGCCCTCCCCGGCGCCGATATCGAACACCTCGGCATCATTCGCAGCCTGGATGAAGATGCCATTACTCTCCTCACCCAGCCCTCGCCGCGCTTCCACGGCGCAGTTCCCGCCATGCTCGCGGAAGTCCAGAAGCTGAACTCCGACGGCAAGCGTGTGCTCTTTGCCGTCCCCAACACCGGAGAAGTCGAGCGCCTCGCCGATGTTTTCACCGAGTACAACGTCTCGTTTCGTTTAGGAAGCCGCACCCGCGGCGGCGAGAGCTACGCCGATGAGACCAGCTATTTCGCCGGCGAGGTCCTCACGACCACGCTGGCAACGGCGTACATTCCCGAAGGCGTTCTACTCCCCGAGGCCAATCTAGCCGTCTTCGGCGCCCGCGATCTCTTCGACGAATCCGAGTCGGTAGCCTCGCGTCCGCAGCGAGCAAAATCGAAAGTCTCGGCGTTCCTCTCCGACTTCCGCGATCTCCAGGTCGGCGATTACGTCGTCCACGTCGAACACGGCATCGGCCAGTATCAGGGCCTGAAGGAGATCAACCACGGCGATGGCCCCGCCGAATTCATGCTGCTCGAATTTGCCGAAGGCGCGCGCCTCTACGTTCCGCTCACTCGCTTGGATCTGGTGCAGAAATATCGCTCCTCCGAAGGCGCCAAGCCAGTCTTAAGTCATCTCGGCACCGCTGCCTGGTCGAAGACGAAGTCCCGCGTGCGCAAGGCCATGAAAGATATGGCCGACGAACTCCTCAAACTCTACGCCGAGCGCAAAACCGCCGTCGGACACGCCTTCCCGCCGGCCAACGAATGGTTCCGCGAGTTCGAAGACGCCTTCGAATTCAACGAGACCGAAGACCAGGGCCAGGCCATCAAAGACGTAATCCGCGACATGGAATCCCCGCAGCCCATGGACCGCTTGCTCTGCGGCGACGTAGGCTACGGAAAAACCGAAGTAGCCATGCGCGCCGCCTTCAAAGCCATCAGCGATAACAAGCAAGTCGCGGTCCTGGCGCCCACAACGGTTCTGGCCTTCCAACACTTCGAAACTTTCAAGCAGCGCTTCGCCCCGTTCCCCGTTACCGTAGAAATGATCAGCCGCTTCCGCTCGCCCAAGCAGCAGAAAGAAATCCTGCAAAAAACCGAAGCCGGCAAAATCGATATCCTCATCGGCACCCACCGCATACTTTCGAAAGACATCAAGTTCTCCGACCTCGGCCTGTTAATCGTCGACGAAGAACAGCGCTTCGGCGTCCGCCACAAAGAGCGCATCAAGCAAATGCGCAAGCAAGTGGACGTGCTGACCATGTCAGCCACGCCCATCCCGCGCACCCTGCACATGTCGCTGGTAGGCCTGCGCGATATGAGTGTGATCGAGACCCCGCCAAAAGATCGCATGGCAATCCAAACCGTAGTAGCCAGTTGGGATGAAAAGCTAATTCAGTCCGCGATTGAACAAGAGCTGGAACGCGGCGGCCAGGTCTATTTCGTGCACAACCGCGTCGACACCATCTGGGAAATCGCAGCGAAACTTCAGGCGCTGGTTCCCAAAGCGAAAATCATCGTAGGCCACGGCCAGATGTCGGAAGGCGAACTCGAAAAAGTGATGCTGAAATTCATGCATCACGAAGCCGACATCCTGGTCTCGACCACAATCATCGAGAACGGTCTCGACATCCCGCTCTGCAACACAATCCTGATCAACCGCGCCGACCGCCTCGGTCTTTCCGAGCTCTATCAACTCCGCGGCCGAGTGGGCCGCTCCAGCCGCCGCGCCTACGCGTATCTGATGCTCCCGCCAGAAATCGAACTGACGCCGATCGCGCGCCGCCGCCTGGCAGCGCTCAAGGAATTTTCAGATCTAGGCGCCGGATTCAAAATCGCCGCCCTCGATCTAGAACTCCGCGGCGCGGGAAATATGCTGGGCGGCGAACAAAGCGGACACATCGAGGCCATCGGCTTCGAGCTCTACACCCAGATGCTCGAGCGCGCCGTCCGCGAAATGAAAGGCGAAGCCGCCCCCGACGAAGCCGAAACCCAGCTAAATCTGGGCTTAAACATTCGCATCCCCGCGGACTACGTCCCCGAAGAAAATCAGCGCCTGCAAATGTATAAGCGAGTAGCCCGGGTAGAAACCGAATCGCAATTAACCGACGTAGCCGCCGAGCTGCAGGACCGCTACGGCCCACCGCCGCCCGCAGTCCGCAACCTGCTCGACTACGCCTCGCTAAAACTCTTGTGCATGAAAGTAGGCGTGAACGCGATCGAGCGAAAACGCGACTTCGTCACGTTAAAGTTCCGCCAGGACGCCACCGTCGACCCAGAACAGCTGGCTCGCTTCGTCTCCGCCCAGCGCGGAGCCCAGTTCACTCCAGATGGAATGTTGAAATTTGCGCTGAAGGCCACGGCCGCGGAAGAAGTCCTCCGCGCCCTGCGCACGGTATTGGAGCAACTTGCCAACGTGCAAGTGGCATCAGAGGTACGATCCGTTGTGAGCGGAGACACTCCCTAGCAATGTCGCAAGTGAGATAGTGCTTGAAGAAGAAAAAGGTACGCGAACAAAGCGATCGAAAATGTGTCTGCAGATAAGCGAACTAAAGCCTTGTCCCCGACCTGCTCTGTCAGTTTGTCAAGATTCTTCAGCTGCCGGCGGTAAACGAACCAGATGGCCACAACGAGGGCGGCGTTAAGACCCCAATCGAAGTAGTCCCACCTGGCAAACCCGGCCGGAGCGCGATATAGATGGACAGCGATTTCCAGCAGAAGAACGCTCCCTAACAGAGTGATTCCGCCGAAATAACCTCGCGACAACCTCATTTGATGATCCACCTTTCGAAACATGGGATGCCCACTTCCGAGATCCTATGCTTCGCTGCTCCGAGTCGCCAGCCCAAACCCCAGCAGGTACAATTATCCCGCAACCAAAGTCGCTCAGCGAACGACCAATGAACATCGACCGCTTATGCCTATGAAAGTTCGCAAAGCCGTTTTCCCCGCCGCCGGCCTCGGCACCCGCTTCCTGCCCGCCACTAAAGCCCAGCCCAAAGAAATGCTCCCGCTGGTCGATAAGCCCATCATTCAATACGGAGTAGAAGAGGCCATGGCCTCTGGCTGCGACCAAATCCTCATCATCACCGGCCGCGGCAAGCAGGCCATCGAAGATCACTTCGACGTCAGCTACGAACTGGAAACCATGCTCGAGCAGCGCGGAAAGACGGACCTGCTAAAGATCGTGCGCTCAATCTCCGACATGATTCACGTAGCCTACGTCCGCCAGAAAGAAGCGCTGGGCCTTGGCCACGCCGTCTTGATGGCGCGGGAACTGGTAGGCAACGAGCCTTTCGCCGTGCTCCTCGCCGACGACGTAATCGACGCCCAAGTCCCCTGCCTCAAACAAATGGTGGAAGTTTTTGGTCAAACTCAGTGTTCGGTGCTGGCCACGCAGATTATCGAAGGGAAAATGATTTCCTCCTACGGCGTGCTCGACGTAAAGCCCGCCGACCCCCGCTTCGGAGGCCGCCTCTACGAAATCAAAAATATGGTAGAGAAACCCAAGCCCGAAGACGCCCCCTCAAACCTCGCCATCATCGGCCGCTACATTCTCACGCCGGCGATCTTCGACTGCCTCGCCAACACCAAGGCCGGCGCCGGCGGCGAACTCCAGCTAACCGACGGCATGCGCCTCTTGCTTCAAAAAGAAAAAATGTATGCCTACGTCTACGAAGGCCGCCGCCACGACACCGGAGACAAACTGGGTTTCCTGAAAGCCACTGTAGAGTTCGCCCTAAAACGCGACGACCTGGGCGCGCCATTCCGCGAATACCTAAAAGGATTGAAGCTCTAAGGTGTATGTGGGGACGGCGGCCTTCGGCCGCCCAGCCAAGCGCAGCGAAGCGCAGGCACCATCACGACTCTAGACGCCCCTCAACTTCTTCGACTTCTCCTCCACCCCGCGAGCCAGCTTCTCCTTATGCGCGACAAGCTTCTCACCAACCGAAGCATCCCTGAGCGCAATCATCTGCGCCGCAAGGATCCCGGCATTAGTAGCCCCAGGCTTGCCAATCGCCACGGTCGCCACCGGAATCCCCGCCGGCATCTGCACAGTCGCAAGCAGCGAATCCATCCCCTGCAGCGCTGTCGAAGGAATCGGCACGCCAATCACCGGAAGGGTTGTGTGAGCCGCAATCACCCCAGCCAGATGCGCCGCCCCGCCGGCTCCGGCGATGATCACGCAAATCCCGCGCCCCGCAGCCTTCCGCGCGAAGTCGGCGGTACGATCCGGCGACCGATGCGCCGAAGTAACGTCAATCTCATAACCGATCCCAAATTCCTCCAGCGCCTTCCCAGCCTCGCGCATAATCTCAAGGTCAGAATCACTCCCCATCACGATCGAAACCAAAGTCTTACTCATGCACCCCCCCCGTAGTTTGTCATCCTGAGCGGAGGTTGTGC
>JBAWCJ010000023.1:0-16151 GCA_049590215.1 Candidatus Sulfotelmatobacter sp.
GATACCGAAGTCATCGCTCACCTGATCGAGAAACACCTCAAAAGTGTTAATGGTCGCCATCCTCATCTCGAAGAGGCGGTTCGTAAGACCGTAAAAGAACTCACCGGGGTCTTCGCTCTGGCCGTAATTTCGGTCGATGAGCCGAATAAGATTGTGGCCGCGCGCAACGGTCCGCCCCTGGTGGTAGGCCTCGGCAACGACGAATACTTTGTGGCCTCCGACGTCCCCGCCATTCTCTATCACACGCGCGACATTTTCTTCTTGGCCGACGGCGACCTCGCGGTGGTCAGTGCCAACGGCGTGCAACTTACAGATTTCGACGGGAAACCCCTCAAGCGCCAGGTGCAGCACGTGACCTGGGATCCGATCATGGCGGAGAAGGGCGGCTTCAAGCACTTCATGCTCAAAGAAATTTACGAGCAGCCGCGCGCCGTCCGCGATACGACATTAGGACGCATTTCGCTCGACACCGGCCACATCTTCCTCGATGAGATGCAGATCAGCGAGGCGGAATTCCGCGCCGCGAAAAAGATCAACATCCTAGCTTGTGGGACCAGTTGGCACGCCGGACAAGCCGGCAAATTCATGATCGAGAGTTTCGCCCGCGTCCCTGTCGAGGTCGATTATGCCAGCGAATGGCGCTACCGCGACCCCATCGTCAGCCCGGAGACTATCACTCTTGTTATTTCGCAGTCGGGCGAAACCGCCGACACCATCGCCGCCCAGCGCGAGGCCAAAGCCAAAGGCTCGAAGACGCTGGCCATCTGCAACGTCGTCGGCTCCATGATCACTCGCGAGGCGGCCGGAACTATTTATACTCACGCCGGCCCCGAGATCGGCGTAGCATCTACCAAGGCCTTCACCTGCCAACTCACCGCGCTTTATCTTTTCGCTCTTTACCTCGCGCAGGTGCGAGGCGCAACGACCCCCGATCAGACGCGCAAGGCCGCGCTGGAACTTACTCTCATCCCGGGCAAGCTGGAAAATATTCTTACTCACGATGAAGCCTGTGAAGAGTTAGCCAAACGCTTCCAGCGCGCTCAGGATTTTCTCTTTCTCGGCCGCGGCATTCACTATCCCATCGCCCTTGAAGGTGCGCTCAAGCTCAAGGAAATTTCCTATATTCACGCCGAAGGCTACCCTGCCGGCGAGATGAAGCACGGCCCCAACGCCCTGATCGACGAAAATCTGCCTGTGGTCATCGTGGCCACGCGGGATGCGAACGATCCCGACTCGATGCTGCGCTACGAGAAGACGATGTCAAACCTGAAGGAAGTGAAGGCCCGCTCCGGAGTGGTCATTGCGCTGGCCACCGAAGGCGACGAAGAGATCAAAGAAGCCGCCGACCACGTGCTCTACGTTCCCGCCGCGCCGGAAGAACTCTCGCCGATTCTTGAAATCGTTCCCCTGCAGTTGCTGGCCTATCACATCGCCGTGAGGAGGGGATGCGACGTGGATCAGCCGAGGAATCTGGCCAAGTCCGTTACTGTGGAGTAGCTCGCTCCATCTCCTTCAGAGTTCCCAACCGGTTATCTACCTCCACCGAACCGAATGATCACGCCGGCGGCGATGCGCAGATTGTTCTGATGATCATTCACCCCGTTATCGAAACGCGTCAGGTAATAGTCGGCTTCAAAGGCTCGCAATGCGACATGCCGGGTCAGGCCGATATCGAGTCCGCCGCCAGCGATCATGGCAAACGCGTTAGCCGATCCCGGTAGTCCGGAACTGCCCGGAGCCAGGCTCCCACCCGCACGGGCTCCGCCGAAAAGCACTTGAACGAAGGGTGCGAAGTGGCCAGCAACCGTCCGGCGGTAGCGGGGACCTGCCAGAAACGACGTAAGCGTCAAGTCGGCGCCGGTGCTCGAGATGTTCGAGGCACCCTGACTGGCGATTTCACCGACGACCCCCAGAGAGCGGCTGAAGTTGAAGGCCACCCAGCCGTTGCCGCCGTTTAGCGCGAAGCATCCGCAGCCTCCCGCCGGCAGGTTCGCCCGCACGTAGTTGTAGTCGACACCCACATCTACCAGGGAGCCTCTTTGTGCCAGCGCGGGGCGGGTTGCCATCGCAGCGAATCCGAGAGCCAGCAGAAGAAAAGCGACTGTCTTTTTCCTAACAAATATTAATTTCCGCATTGAATTTGTCCTCGTCCTTGTCTTTGTTGCCTGGTTCGCAGAATCCATTCCCGGAGTCTGGCGCGTTGAGTTCTCGGAGCGAATTCTTCTCACTGGACCACCAGCGTCACCGTGGTTGAGGCCTGGAATACTCCGCTCGTCCCGGTAACGGTGACGATGTAATTTCCCGGCGTCGTAGAGGGAGTGCTGGCAAATCCGCCACCGCACCCGGTCAGCAGCGAGGTTGTAACCCCCAGACTCGCGAGCACGAAAACCAGCATCAGCATTCGCGGGATACGCTTGCGCCCGAGGATTGCCCCGAATAACAGGAAGCCGAGACTGGCCGGAACCAGCGGAAGTCCGCGACGGTTTGAGGGAAGGTCGCTGGCTGGAATGCCGGCAGTGAGAGCTGGCAGTTGGATGGTCAACACCGTCGGCGCGCCCGTGCTTCCTGGTGTGACCGTCGGAGGATTGAAGGTCGCGGTTGCGCCCGGCGGAAGTCCGGTGGCCGAGAGAGTAACCACACTGTTATACGCACCTCCCAGTGGCGGCACTGTAATGTCAATGGTTGCGGCGCCTCCAGGTGCGACTGGCACCGGCGTCGTGGGAGCGGTTACGGTATAGGCCGTCATCACCGTCTCGGTAAGGCCTGCGCTGGTTAGGGTTGAGAAGTTAATGTCTCCGCTATACACGGCCGTGATCGAAAGCGCGCCCACCGGGAGATTCAAAGTGGTGTAGGTTGCGACCCCGGCGGCCAGCGTGCCTGTGCCGAGCAACGTGGTTCCGTCATAGAAGCTGACCGAACCGCCGGGCGTGCCGGCCGAGGATGTGACGGTGGCCGTGAAGGTAACGGAGCTTCCCACTGCGACTGCAGACGCGGAGGAAGTAAGCGCCAGCACCGGCGTCGCCTTGGCCACCGTAAAAGACGCGCTGGCGGTAGTCGAGGCATACGTGGACGTGTTGGTCGGCGTAAACGTGGCCGTCAGTGTATAGCTGCCCGCGCCCAGCACAGTTGTGCCGGTGACTGCGACCGCGCTGCCTCCTGCAAGCGTAGCCGTATAGGTGAAAGTTCCCGCGACCGGCGTCGATCCGTTGACGGCGGACGCGTCCAGAATGCCGCTCAGCGTTGCGCCGTAAGTAATCCCAGCGGAGGGTCCTGTCCAGACAATGGTTGGCGCGGCCGCGCCGACCACTACCGGGACGATGACTGCGGTCGAGATGGCGGCATAGTTACTGTCGCCGGCATAGGTCAGGCTCACCGTGTAGCTGCCTGAAGCGAGCGAACTCGCCAGGGGGATGGTTGCGGTCGAGTCTGTACTGCCTGCCGTCAGCGTCGCCGTGGCCGAGGCCACGCTGGTGTTTGATGAATTCAGAAGGTTGTAACTCACCGACCCGGTCGGCGCGGCAACCACGCTGACGCTGTAGGGTCCGGTCACTGTGACCGGTACCGAACCAGCCTGACCATTCACCACCTGAACCGGCACGGTCCCTGGTCCCGCCATGGTCGCCATATCTTTCGCGACAGTCAGCGTGGCGATGCCGGTGCTAGCTGCAAACGAGCCGCTCACGCCCGCATAACGGGCCGTGATGGTGTGTACGCCTGCACCGCTCAGAGTGACTCCCGTAAGAATTGCCTTGCCAGTCCCGCTAAGCGTAACGGCGCTGCCGCCATTTAGCGATACGGAGGTCGATCCAACGGTATCCATAAAGGTCACCCCGCCGGTCGGGATGGTTGCGGTATGTCCTGCCGTCGTGTCGGTCGCGATGGCTGTGACGGTAAGCGGTTGCCCAATGTTGACAGCTGTCGGATTCGTGGATACCGCTACCGCCGTGGCATCTGCCACGACAATGCCGGTACCGCTTACCGCGACGCTTTGCGTCGCCGCCGTAAGGTTAAGGGTGTTGTCGGTGACCACGATGCCGGTGCTGAGGCTTCCCGCCGATTGCGGCGTGAACTCAACCGCCACATCGCACAGGATTCCGGGGGCGAGCGATGTGCTCAGCGCACATAGATTCTCGTCTCCCGTGTTTTCCGAGAAGTTCGCGGTATAGGTTGGGGCCGTGGCAAAAATTAAGGGCAGGTCGCCGAGGTTGGCTACGGTTGCGGTCTGGGCGGCGCTGGTCGAGCCCACATCCGTGCTGGGAAACGCCAGAACTCCGCCGCTGACGTTCACGAACACGATGCGACTGTTGAGAAAGTCAGGAATATAAAGGTTTCCCGAGGGATCGACCGTTACTCCAAAGAGCACGCTGCCCAGACCCGATGGAGCCGGCAGTCCGCTGATGCCTAGCGCGGATGCGACGCCCGCTGTCGTTAGTCTCACAATCCGTTGGTTGCCGCTGTCCACCACATAGACGTTTCCCATCGCATCCACGGCCACCCCTTGGGCATCGTTGATCGCAGGCGTGATGCCGGGAAAACTCAGTTCGGAGGCCACGCCCGCCGCCGTGACCTTGACGACGCTGCCGCTATTCTGGGCGCCGGCGTAAATGTTTCCCTGGGCATCCACCGCCAGGCCGGTGAGCGTGTCTTCGGTGAAAGTAAAGGTGCCTGTCCCTATGACCGCCCCAAGGCCGCTCGAAGTCGATCCCGCAACCACAAGCGTGGACACACGAACAATCCGGCCATTGGAGTAGTCGGAAATATACAGATTTCCCGCACCGTCAAGAGCCAGTGCTACGGGTTCGCCCAGGACCGGGCTGAGGCCGGTGATACTCAGTATGGAAACGACACCGGCGGGCGTGACTACCAGGATGCGGTCATTTTCATGGTCTGAGATGAAAAGATTCCCCGCCCCATCCACGGCTACTCCAACGACCTCGTCGAGAGCGTCGCCGCCAGGAGTTCCCAGGGCTACCACGGTGGCCGCGCCGCCTCCAGCTGGAATCCTGGTCACGGTCCCGTTTTCATCTTCGGCGACATACATGTTCCCCGCGCCGTCCAGCGCCACTTGAAACGGACCGGAGAGGATCACGCCGCCGGTGCTGATCACGCTGCCGGTACTCGGAGACACCCCCGCCACCGGAGCATCGCCCCAGGCGTACAAAGGAACGGTGAGGATCGGGTTCAGGTCCGTGTCATAGAGCACCACCGCGCCGTTGCGCAGGCCCGGAGCCGTGGGCACGAACATCACTTCCACCGAGCAATAGGTGCTGGGGCCCGTCGAGCCGTTGCAGGTCGTATCCGTCCCCGAGGTAAAGTCCAGGCCCTGTTGGCCGGCGGTGAACACCTTGACGGCTCCCAGACCGCCCGAGCCGCCCGTGGTGAAAAGCAACGTCAGGGTTACGGCGGTCGAGGTGCCCAACTGGACGTGGCCAAAACCCACGGCTGTTCGGTTTAGCGAATACGTTGGGTCGCCGGCGCCGAGGTCCGCGTTGACGGGATGGTCGACGGCCAAGCCCTCGCTGTCGCCGGTGTCGGCAATGTAAACCGTGCCAAATACGTCCAGCGCGACGCCCAACGGTCCATTGAGCGTGAGCGAGCCCACATTCAACACGTCTCCATTTGCGCTGGTGTCGATCTCGGCGATGCGATTGTGGCCGGTATCGGCGATGAAAACGTTGCCCATGCGATCGACCGCCACTGCGGTGGGAACAGACAGGACCACGCCATCGACGATCGAGGCAACCGCACCCGTGGTGGATCCCGCGGCCACGGTGACAATACGGTTATTGCCGGAATCGGCGATGTAAAGGCTGCCGGTCACGCCCACGGCCAGACCCATCGGAGTATTGAGCGTCGCGGAGCCGGAGGAGACTATGATCGTGAGGGCTGCAGCCGCGCCGCCAGAAGCGACTTCGACGATGCGATTGTTCGTTGTGTCGGCGATAAACAGATCGCCGGACTGGTCGAGCGCGACTCCTTTCGGCGAACTGAGCGTCACGCTGCCCGTGCTGATCACCGAACCCGCTCCCGCGGCTGTGATCTCTACCACGCGATTGTTTCCCGTATCCGCAACATAGAGGTCGCCGGAGCTGTCGATGGCGATTCCCGTGGGTGCGCTGAGCGCCGGGCTCAAGCCGGTGATGGTGACGACCGACGCCGCGCCCTGCGCAGTCACCTCCACGATCCGGTTGTTGCCGGTATCCACAATGTAGACGTCCCCAGCCGTATCGACGACGATGCCTGTGGGCGCACTCAAGGTGATGCTGCCGCCCGTGTTGAGGGTCTGCACCAGGCCCTGGAAGGTCAGGCTGAAACTCGCCCAGGACGACCCGCACCCGAGCAGAACCAGCAGCGCCGGCACCGCATATCGCATTCTTCGCTTCCCCGCGCGCCGCCGCCAGCCTCGACGCGAGCCCATTCCAGCTGCGGTTACAACTAGAACCAGCACCATGAAAACGGCGGAGACTATTGTGTTCGCGGCCAACCGGGCCGAGATCCAGTGAGAGAAGACGAAGGCGCATGCGACGACCAGCAGACTGACAGTAGCGGTTGTTGCCTTAGACATGGTTCCTCTGGGCATGGTTCTATCTACCTCGAATCCAATCGGAAGATTTTGTTGGCTGAGAGCGTTCTTAGAAACGTCCCTTACTCGGGAGGGAAATGAGCATCTGAAATTCCAGACGTTTTGAATTTAGTGCAGGGAGAGATTTACGAAAGGTCGGAGCCATTCGGAATGCGGGCGCATTCCGTCTTCAACCGCCAGAGAATCCCGGTCAAAGCAGCAATCGCCGCTGCCCAGACTGCAAAAGCCGTGTTCACCACCCAAGCCGGCGCGGCTCCCACTCTTCGCAGCAGAAAAGGAAGGAAGTTCCAGGTCGTGATGTGGACATAATCCCAGTCATCCCAGTGCATGGCCTCGGTGTTCAATCCCCAGGCGTCCATTTTGCCGAGCGCGAAGGCCACGATGTTTTTCAAGCGCAGTGCGATCACGAACGTAGGGTGGCCCAGCGTCTCCATCTGGTAAATCTCCAGCGACATCCAGAAGGCGAGCGACGCAAGCTGAATGATCAGGCTGGCTGCGATGAGCGCGAGTGCGCCGCGCCAGATCCAGGCGCTTAAATTTTCGCGATAGCGCAGCAGCACCGGCACGGCGAGCAGTGCCGCAAGTTCCACCGAGGTTGAGACGTAGCGATCGCCCCAAGCAAAATCCCCAGACCAGTATGTGTACCTCGCGTACAAGCTGATGTAAGCAAGCACCAGCGCTAGCGTGGTCAAGCAGTAGGCGCGGATTTCCGGCGGCAGGCGCTTCCACAATAGGACAAGCAGCAGGATCGCCAGCACCAGCAGCGGGTCGAAAAGAAAAATCGACTTCTCCGGCTTGAACAGCGCCCCCAGAAAACCCTCGTGAAAAGGCGTGCTCCATGGAAAAGTCGCAGGCAAAGTTGGATCCTGCAACCGCTGTTCCTGCCCATAGAGCGACAGATATGTATTGGTAAACGATCCAAAACGGTAGAACTGATAGAGGCGGTCAACCAACAGGAAAAACGCATACACAGGCGCAGCGACTTTGCAGTAAGTGACGAGCCGGTCCCATAGTTCGCGTCCGCGCACCTGTTCTGACCAAAACACGAGCAGAAGGAAAAGCCCTGCGGCCATCAGGTCAAGGCCCGTTGTGAGCCGCGTCAACAAGTTCAGCCCGAGCGCCAGGCAACCCAGCAGCAGCGCGCGCTGGTTCCCGGTCCGCAGCCATTCGTATTGAAAGGAGAATCCGGTCAGAGTCAGAAGCATGACGTAGTTGTTCTCCATCATGTTCTGGGTGTAATGCAGGTGCGTGGTGCAGAACATCAGGGCCAGCACTCCCAGCACGGATTCGCGCACGCTGAAACGGAACTGGCGAAGCAGGCGAAACGCAATCAGCGCGGTGAGCACGTTCACCAGAATGTTCGTGCTGTAACTGACCACGATGCTGCGCACCGCGGGATCGTCGCCGTAGTCGGAAAAGACCCGCCAGTGCGCGATCCAGGTGCCAACTAAATCGGCGGGCAGCATCAGCAGAGACTGGCCAATGCCGTACCAACTGTAGAGCCGGCCGCCGCGGCCGTGCAGTCCGAATTCGGGATATTCGTTGGGGAATACCTGCGGCTCTGAGGTCCAGAGCCAGTGCGTGGTCTGCAGCCGATGCATGGTGTCGGCGGTGCCGAGTTCGCCGGATTGGACGACGAAGGCAAGCAGGCCCGCAGTGAGACACAGGAGAAAAAGCGGATCACGCAGCCAGCGGCCCAAGCGCGAAGTCATCGCCTGGATAGTAATTCAAAAGCGGCAGCACGGAACAAAAACCAAAGTCCAGCTGGTTTACTTGACCGCAAAATTTCCGGGATCGAGGTCAAGGTTGGTGAGGAGTTTGTCTACAGTCATATCCCAGTCATAGACACGAGTCGAGCCATTCTGAAGTTCCTGGGTGTACTGCAGGTCGTAATGGTGGGGCAAGGTGATTCCGTTGTTGGTCTGGAAATCGCTGAAGCGCTCCTCGATGGTGTAGCGGATTTCCTGCTGATTCACACTCTCGGTTATTATGTGGCTCATGTTGGGCTCAACCGCGTACGAATAGACGGTCATCACGTGATGATGAGTCTCAGGATCGAAATACATCTTAATCGTCATATCCGTATGGCCTTTCGAGTGATACTCGATGCCCTGCAATTCGTGACCATCGATTTTCTTGAGGCCTATAGAGTCGAGCTTGACGCGCTCCGGATCAAGGTTGAGCAGAGCCCATCCAGTGGACAGCTCTCCACCGAGCAACCCTTCTTTGACGATGAAGTCCTGGCCATTCACAAACTTTGCGAACTGGCTCGGAACGTGCGAGGCAGTAGCCGCTGCGAACCAGGTCTTTTCGCCGTTGAAAACAAATTGCTCCCCTCGCCAATCTCCCAATCCGAACCTCATTACAAAGTTCGACTTGCGGCCCTCGCTTACGCGGCCCCAGGTGCCCTCGACCTCGCCGGTCCCGCCGACCAGTATCTTGAAGCGTAGCTTGCCTTGGACGGCGCGTGACTTGATGGCGGCGCGCGCTTCCGGTGTGCCGATTGAATCGAGGTGCTTGGCAACAATGTCCTCAGGGTTCATCTCTGCCGCACGCGCCGGAGCGAAGAACCCGGCAAGCGACAAGGTAATAATGAATGTCTTCCAGTCGCGACGATTTCCGCTCGACATGATCAGGTGCCTCTGCGCGTCATCCCAAGGTACCCTAGAAGGACCGAGCAAGTCAGGTGAAATTCTCGGCGCCGGCGGAATCCAGCTGCGGGACACGAGCGCCGCTGCGAAGAAATATTTCCTTCCTGCTTCAGGAAGGTCGCTCGTCGCCTTCTCGTCAGTTGGGTACCCCCCTCCCCCTTCGATCTATTGGAATCATCGGGTTGGCGAGAGATCGCGGAATAATCTCTTGGGCTCAATGACTTGCGGGCAAAATCTTGATGCCTCATGAGTTAGGCCGGCCCGAAGGCGCCGAAAAATATGGTTGGTGCACCGGCTTCCGCGATCATGATCGGCTTCTTGCTGCTGTGGATAGCAAGGTTGGATGTCACACGATACTGTGAAGTGCTATTCTGCCCGCCGCGTTATAGAATGCATCCGTCTTAGGGTTCAAAATCCAAAAACTGCCGCTAAGGAGCAGAAATGAGACGATCTCTTTTCGTTGTTGCGGTGGCGTTGGTGATCATGGCTGCTTGGTCGCTGGGACGGGTCCAGGGCCAGAAAGCTCACGAGAAGGTAATCTATGTTTCTTCCGCCAGCGCCGATTTCAAGCCGGCAAACAAGGGGGTATCGGAGGCGGTAATCTGGGGCGATGCAACCAAGGGAGCGCACGCCACCTTTACCGAGTTCGACCCCGGGCAGGACAACGGCATGCACACACATACGAACGACGTGTGGATCGTCGTCTTGAAAGGCGCTTACTTGTACAAGGACGCTGCTGGCGAGAAGCGCGTGGGCGCGGGAGATTTCTTGCGGGTGCCGGGGGGACACAAACATTGGAGTGGCGGCGATGCGAAAGAGGGCGCGCTGTTCTATGAAGAATCGTCCGGGAAATTTGATTTGATTCCGGTGAAGTAACGGGCCCACGGTTACCTTCGGGTTGGTAATGGCACGGACTGGCCATTTACGCAGGTGCGGCTTCAGGTTAGGCTTCCGATTGAGCAGCACTTGGGGGAGGGCTGATCGACAGACGTCCCACGACTCGAAGGAGTCTGGGGCGTTTTGTTTTGCGCTTCATTCATTTGCCCTGTCCTCTCGAGCGGGCGAGGCCTCCACGGGAGGCCCAAACCACCAACGCTATTTGAGGAGCTCTCCTTCAGCAGTTGGCAGGACTGGCGGAAATTCCCTTCTTGATTCGTATGACTCTCGGCGGGTACGGGGTCCTTCGACTGCGCGGCTGCTTCGCTCAGGATGATAGTGGGGCGGAATAGATCAACGAAATCCCCAGAGGGATGGGCCGGTCGAATCCCACGTTTCGCAAAGAGCGCGAAACATGGGGCACCCCTTTTTCGTTGATCGGGACGGTAAAGGCGAGCCGATCACCCGTCCTCCACCCCATCCTTCTTCCCGCAACTTCTTTACTGCCAGCGGCATCTAAACCTTGACAGCATGCCACTCAGGTCTTAGCATGGGGTTGCTGGCAATCATAAAGCGATTGATTACAAAGCACTTATTTGATTCAAAGGTAAGGTAGAGGAGACGATTATGGCCAAGATTATTGGGATTGACCTTGGAACGACCAATTCTTGCGTGGCGGTGATGGAGGGCGGCGAGCCTAAAGTTATCCCTAATGAAGAAGGAGGGCGAACTACGCCTTCCGTGGTTGGGTTTACCAAGACTGGAGAGCGGTTGGTGGGGCAGGTTGCGAAGCGGCAGGCGATCACCAATCCGGAGAACACGATTTATTCGATCAAGCGCTTTATGGGACGGCGCTTCGATGAAGTGCAGGAAGAGATCAAGATGGTCCCGTACAAGGTGGTGAAGTCGGGCGACCACGTGGCGGTGCTGGCGCAGGGCAAGGAGTACACGCCCCCGCAGGTTTCGGCGCTGATTCTGCAGAAACTGAAGAAGGCGGCGGAAGACTACCTGGGCGAGAAAGTGACCGAGGCGGTGATCACCGTGCCGGCGTACTTTAACGATGCCCAGCGGCAGGCCACGAAAGATGCCGGGCAGATTGCCGGGCTCGACGTGAAGCGCATCATCAACGAGCCTACGGCGGCGGCGCTGGCGTATGGCCTCGACAAAACTAAAGACGAGCTGATCGCGGTTTACGACTTCGGCGGTGGAACTTTCGACATTTCGATTCTGGAAGTGGGCGAGGGCGTCATCGAGGTGAAGGCCACCAATGGCGATACGCACCTCGGCGGCGACAACATCGATCAGCGGCTGGTGGATTGGCTGATTGATGAGTTCAAAAAGGATGAGGGGCTCGACCTGCGCGCCAAGGGTAACGAGATGGCTTTGCAGCGGCTGCGCGATGCGGCTGAGCGGGCGAAGATCGAGCTTTCGACCACCATGGAGACTGAAATCAATCTGCCGTTCATTACGGCGGACGCTAGCGGTCCGAAGCATCTGGTGAAGAAGCTGACGCGGGCGAAGCTGGAGTCGATGGTGGAAGACATCATTCAGCGTTCGGTGGGTCCGTGCAAGCAGTGCATGAAAGATGCCGGCGTTGATGCCAGCAAGATCCAGGAAGTGGTGCTGGTCGGCGGACAGACGCGTATGCCTCGGATTCAGGCGCTGGTGAAGGAGTTGTTCGGGCGCGAAGGCCACAAGGGAGTGAACCCTGATGAAGTGGTGGCGATCGGCGCGGCGATTCAGGGTGGCGTGCTCGGCGGTGAGGTGAAAGACCTGTTGCTGCTGGATGTGACTCCGCTGTCTTTGTCGATTGAGACTTTGGGCGGTGTGGCTACGCCGATGATTCCGCGGAACACGACGATTCCTACCAAAAAGACGGAAACGTTCTCGACTGCGGCTGACAATCAGACCTCGGTTGAGGTGCATGTGCTGCAAGGGGAACGTCCGATGGCGGCGCAGAACCGGACTCTGGGCAAGTTCCACTTGACCGGGATTCCGACGGCTCCGCGGGGCGTGCCGCAGATTGAGGTGACGTTCGACATTGACGCCAACGGCATCCTGAACGTGACCGCGAAGGATACGGCCACGGGCAAGGACCAGAAGATTACGATCACGTCGTCTTCCGGGCTGTCGAAGGAAGAGGTCGAGCGCATGGCCAAGGAAGCGGACGCGCACTCGGCCGAAGACAAGGCGGCGCGCGAGTCGATCGAGGCCAAGAACCAGCTCGACAGCACGATTTACAACGTCGAGAAGACGCTGCGCGAGAACGGGGACAAGATCTCCGGTTCAGACCGTGGCGAGGCTGAGAACGCTGTGGGTGACGCGAAGAAAGCGCTGGAGTCGAATGATAAGGCGCAGATGGATCGTGCTCGCGAAACCCTGACCAAGATTGCACACAGGCTGGCCGATGAGATGTATAAGTCAGCGCAGGCGAAGGGTCCGGCGGCGGGCGCTGGGCCGGTAGGTCCTGGTGACGGTGCGGCTCCGGGCAGCAACGGTGGCGGTCAGAAGAAAGATGAAGGCGTGATCGACGCGGAGTACGTGGACGTGGAAGACAAGAAGTAAGCTGTCAGCTCTCAGCCGTCAGCTTTCAGCTTGGATCGTGTGGCGCGGGCAGGATTGCCCGCGCCATCACGTTTGTTCGGGTGTGACATTATTGGATTCTTGGAGAAATTTAAAATGGATTTCCAGGTGAATGAGCAAACTTATTTCTTGAGTCTTGCTGAAGATGAGAAGCAGTGGGAGGTTTTTGTCTCGACGCCGGCGGGCGCCATGTCGATTCCGGTTTACGTCGACGCGGCGGAGTCCGAGTCCGTGGTAGTGATACAAGAGGGGAAAGAGAAGCGGAGATTGGTGAATTAGTCTGTCATCCTGAACGGAGTGGGTGCTTCGCGAAGCGGAGCGCTCATGGAGTCGAAGGACCCCTTGCAAGGATGGGGTGAGGTGGAACTGGAGAGGAGTTTCCGTGATGCTGCGAGCGACTGCGTTTCCCCTCGCTATCGCGAACGGAAACTCCGCTCAGGATGACAGGTTTGTGAGGTTGGAATGAAGGACCACGTTCGTTTATATCGTGTCCAGCCGCACTGGAACGCTCTACATCGGCATGACAAACAGCATCTACCGGCGGGCGCTGGAGCATAAGCGGGGCGACGTTCAGGGTTTTGCCGGCAAGCATCATTGCGACCGGCTGGTATATTACGAAAGCTTTGACGATGTTCATAAGGCCATCGGGCGCGAGAAGCAATTGAAGGGCTGGATACGCGCGAAGAAGATTGCTTTGATTGAGTCGAAGAACCCACGGTCGGAAGATCTGGCAGAGACTTGGGGTTCAGAGATGGCGTTCGCTGGAGAGGCAATCAAGGGCCGATGAGAGAACTCCTCGACATGTTCGCAATGGTGTACACGGGTACGGGGTCCTTCGACTGCGTTTCCCTTCGCTTCGCGATGGGAAACTCCGCTCAGGATGACAGAGGGTAATGGCCACAACTTCCAAGAAAGACTATTACGAAATCCTTGGCGTGAAGAAGTCCGCGTCGGCGGAGGATATTCGCAAGGCGTTTCGCAAGCTGGCGCGCAAGTACCATCCTGACGTTAATCCTGGGGACAAGACGGCGGAGGAGAAGTTCAAGACGCTCTCCGAGGCCAACGACGTTCTCAGCGATCCCGAGAAGCGCAAGATTTACGACCAGGTCGGGTTCTATTCCGACAATATCGATCCGGCTACAGCAGAGGCCTACGCGCGGGGCGGAGGTCAAGGAGGATTCGCCGGAGGCGCGCCTGAAGGAGGATTTTCCGGCGGCGCGGGACAGGCTGGCGGGCAGGGTGTTCCGTTTGATTTCAGCGGGTTCGATTTCTCGGATCTGGGAGACAGCGCGGGGCGAGGCCGGCGAAGCGGCGGCAGTGGCGGATTTCGCGATATCTTCTCGGGAATCTTTGGCGGCTCACGCGGAGCGACTCCGGCTGAGACTGGGGCCGAACCGGGCACTGACCTGGAGTACCAGGTCAACGTGCCGTTCTGGACGGCGATCCGCGGCGGCGTGATGCGGCTCAATATTACGCGCCAGGATATCTGCCCCACTTGTCACGGACAGGGCTACATTGAAACGCCGGGCAAGTGCACAGAGTGCGACGGAACCGGGCAAGTGACGCAGACCGGCGGGCGAATGAAGTTCAATGTGCCGTGCCCGAACTGCCAGGGGACGGGCAAGAACATCTCCACCTGCCCGACCTGCCACGGTGAGGGTACGGTGAGCCGGACGGAGCCGCTGGAAGTGCGCATCAAGGCTGGGACGCGCGACGGGCAGCGCATCCGGCTGGCCGGCAAAGGCAATGCCGGAGCTCACGGCGGCGCGGCGGGCGACCTTTACGTGATCATCCGGACCGGGGAACATCCTATCTTCCGGCGCGACGGGGACGACATTTACCTTACTGTTCCGGTCAGCGCTACCGAGGCCGCACTCGGAGCCAAGATCGAGGTGCCAACTATCGACGGGCGGGCGTTGCTGAAGATTCCTCCCGGGACGCAGTCGGGACAAAAGTTGCGCCTGCGCGAGAAGGGCGTGCCCTCGGCCACTAAAGAAGGTGTGCGCGGGGATGAGATTGTCGAGATTACCGTGACGGTGCCTATGCCGCGGGATGAACGGACCAAGGAACTTCTGAAGGAGCTGGCCAAGCTGAACCCGGAAGATCCCCGGGAAGAACTCTGGAAGAAAGTCTGAAGCGACCATTGACTGCGTCATATAATTTAGTTGACTTAGTCAACCTTTCCCTTAATACTTTAGGGCATGGCTTCCCTACTATCCCCTCAGGTTTCTTCAGCCCGTATCGCTGCCGTGCGCCGCTTCAACCGCTTCTATACGCGGCACCTTGGGCTCCTGGACGAAGGCTTTCTCAGCAGTTCCCTTTCCTTGACCCAGATGCGTGTCCTATACGAGCTGGCCAATCGCGAACAGTCGACTGCGGCTGAGGTGTGCGACGCTTTGGGGCTCGATCCGGGATATTTGAGCCGAATTCTCAGCAGCTTCGAGAAGGATCGGCTGGTCGACAAAAAGGAATCGCCCAAGGACACGCGTCAAACTCTGCTGGTGCTCACGAAAAAGGGCCGGAAGGTGTTCGAGCCGCTCAACGCCCGGTCCGATGAGCAGGTTAGAGGCATCCTGAGCGAGCTGTCGCCTGCTAGACAGGATGATCTGCTGCATTCCATGCAGACAGTCGAGTCGGTGCTGGCTCCTGGGAGCAGCAGCTCAACCTCGTACGTGCTCAGGAATCACAGACCGGGAGATATGGGTTGGGTAGTGTGGCGGCACGGGCTGCTGTATTTTCAGGAATATGGCTACGACGAACGCGCCGAGGCGCTCTTCGCTGGAATCGCTGCGAGATTTATCGAGAGACTTGATCCCGCACGCGAGGCCTGCTGGATCGCCGAGAAGGATGGGGAAAACGTCGGGTCCGTATTTCTGGTGAAGAAGTCTAAAACGGTGGCCCAGCTTCGGTTGTTGCTGGTGGAACCGTCGGCGCGCGGGCTGGGGATTGGGAAACGGCTTGTTTCGGAATGTATTGGATTTGCCCGACGGGTTGGATACAAGACAATCGTATTGTGGACCCAGAGCGAGCTCGCAGCTGCACACAGCATCTATCAGAAGGCCGGCTTCAAACTGGTCGGCGAGAAAAAGCATGACAGCTGGAGCCGGAAGGGTCTGGTCGCTGAGACTTGGGAGCTGAAGCTTTGAGCATACCGGGAAGTCCGTTACCGACGTACCTGACCTCCTTGACAAAATATTTCCGCGAAAATTGAAAAAAAGATTGCATCTGTGGAAAATTCCCGTAATCTCTTACATGCGAACTAACTCCAGCGCGATTTCTGGAATCTAAACAAACCAGAAAACTCGAGCATGGTCCAGCCGCTGCGGAGTAGCTGAGAGTGAGTCGCTTGAGGAGGAAGACATAGAAATTGGCAACAGCTAGCGCCCCGCATCAACAGACAGAGAACCCCCAGCCTCTCGCCGCCATCCCTAATAAGGCTCCCAACCGGAACCAGATCG
>JBAWCJ010000024.1:0-18295 GCA_049590215.1 Candidatus Sulfotelmatobacter sp.
TTCCATCCATAGCCCACAAACCGCGTAGCTACGTCTTCGCTGAATGACCAATCGGCGGGCCCATCCAGCGTGATGCCGTTGTGGTCATACATCCAGCACAGATTCGAAAGCTTCAAATGCCCCGCCAGCGACGCGGCTTCCCCGCCAATGCCTTCCATCAAATCCCCGTCCGAACACATGGCGTAGACGTTGAAATCGAAAACCTCAAAGCCCGGACGGTTGAACGTCGCCGCCAGCCACCGGCTCGCAATCGCCATCCCCACACTATTTCCCACGCCCTGCCCCAACGGCCCGGTAGTGACCTCAACTCCGGTGGTGAGGTGCGATTCAGGATGTCCCGGAGTCCGGCTTCCCAACTGCCGGAAGCGCTTGATCTGATCCAGGGGAACTGCCAGCTCCTTCAAAACCTCGCCGTCTTTGTTCACCTCGCGCACGCCCGCCAGATAGAGCAGCGCGTAGAGCAACATGGAAGCGTGCCCGTTCGACAGCACGAACCGGTCGCGGTTCAGCCACTTCGGATCCTCCGGGTCGTAACGCAGAAATTCCTGCCACAGACAATAAGCCACCGGGGCCAGGCCCATCGGCGCTCCGGGGTGCCCGCTGTTAGCCTGCTGCACCGCGTCGATCGCCAGAGTGCGGATCGTGTTGATGCAAAGTGTGTCCAGTTGCTTGCCGGTCACCACCGCTTGTTCACTGACTGCCATGGCGATGCGCGCTCCTCCCAGGGGACAGCTCTGCTTCTCTAGGCTTACCCACTGGCTAACTAGTTAGAGTTCCTTAGGACAGAAAGGGTTTCAGCTACGCAAGGAGTGTATCAATTTCTTGCCGGCCGATGGCGCGGGATTTGTGAAAATTCAGAGAAGGCTTGCTGAAAGGCTTTGCTGAAAAAAGACGGTTTCCTGAAATCGAACGAGCCGTAAGGAGGGGAATCCCGGCCTATTTCAGCAACTGCAGGTAGCTGCTCTCGCTGTTCGAAGCTCGAGTGGTTTCCTGGACGTACTTGAGGAATTGCCGGAGATTTTCTTTTTCGGCGAGTTCCATTCCGCCGAATCTAATGCGCACTCCACCCGCGGGCGCGCTACGAGTGACCACTCCATTGAGCGCAAGACCTTTCACCCAAATCTTGCCACTCGAGACCCAAAGCCCGATTTCGACTTTGGCCCCACCCCTGATGTGAGCCACGGTCTCCACCTGGCATCCGCCCATACTCGTGTTGGAAAGATTGCCCCAGATGGGAGCCTCCGCGTCATCGACGCGCAGCTCCACCGCCACAAAGCACTTAATCCTGGGATGCCGCCTCCGGTCCTGTCCCCAGTTTGAACTGAAGATATCGGGCTCAAACGGAGGCGTATCGGAGGCCCGGGTAGGCAAAGGCTGGGGTGCAGGCGCCGCCTTCGTGGAACTCACGGCAGCGCTTCCGCTGGATGCTGCTTGCTTGATCTGGCGCATGGCCGCCAGCAGCGCTTCTTCTCTGCGTTCGGGCGAGGCCTCGCGGTAGATCTGCAGCAGTTTCCCCATGTTTCGCGACAGATCCGGATCGGCCAGCAGCCCCGTCCAGTCTGTTCCCGCCGCGGCGTTAAGCTTGGAATTACTCATAAGGATAGTACTTCCGCTCGTTCGCACGAACGAATCCGTGGCATTAGCTTGAACCACAGGTCACCCGTCCACAAGATGACGGAAGTCATCCTCAAATGCCCGTCCAAGAGCGGCCCAGAAGGCGGACCGGTTTATCGAGAAGCTCGTCAGTCCACTTGTTGCCGGCCTTTGAGGTAGCCCTTCAGCGTTTCATGCTGGCCGTCGGTGAGCGAAAGGAATTCAAACCCATACTGGTATCCCCGCCGGTAGCGGACCACCGCTCGCACTTCCCACGATACCTCCAATCCCGGCAGCAGGAAGCTCAACCCGGTTACCTCGCCGCCATCCAACTCTGCCGCCAGCAGCAGGCCAATTCCGGCTTCGGAAAGATCCCTGCAGTGCCCTTCGAGCTTCTGGTATTTATCCCCCAGAAGATGGATCACGGTCACGCGAAAATCAGCCCCGAATCTGGGATACCGTCTTCGGCGCCGGTCGATAGCGGGTTTTGGAGTCGAGGCTGGCATAAGGTGAAGGGGATCTTTCCTGGCGCTTGCGATTGTTTCTTATTTGCGCAGCTTCAAACTTCCATTTGCGATCGCTTCCGGTAGCCGCATCGCTTTCCGTCTGCGCCGTGCCCGCCTCCCTGATTGCAACCCCGCACAGTGCCAGCGCAACCAATAAAACTCTCGCCTGCGTATGCAGAGAAGGATCTGGCGTGCTTGTACTGTATCGGCAGGCAGCGCCAAGCGGAAGTGTCGAAAGTGGAAGTGTCGAAAGTAACGGGCACCCATCCCATTCACCGCTGAGTGCCCTGATCTCCCGTGTTTCACATGGAAACCCTTGTGCACCGGCTCCCCCTTCAAATGAGCCGCCAGCCGGGTTTTTGCATCGAGAGCCGTCCAAAACGAATCAATAGTGAGACGATATGCTATGACCGAGAAAGGTCGTCCCGAAGACTTTCTTTATAATGGGACTTTTTCCGAACCGAAAATGCCCCGCTGCTTGCCTCATACAATCAGATTTGTTGCTTTCGCCCTGATCCTGCTCTCAGGCCTCGCCGGCCTCTGGGCTCAGAATTCCGCACCCGTGCCTTCCATCTCTCTTCCCGGATCGCAGAGTCCGTTCACCGGCAGCGAGCCTGAAGGCAAAGCCTCCGCGGAAGTTTTGCAGCTGAGCTTCCAGGAGGCCATCGACCGCGGACTCCGCAACAACCTCGGCCTTCTGCTCTCCGGTGATCAGGCCATCACAGCGCGCGGCGAGAGATGGAAGGAACTCAGCAACCTTCTGCCCGACCTCTCTGCCCGCATACAGGAAGACGCGCAAACCCAAAGCTTGGCGGCTCTGGGCTTCCAAAAGCTTTTCCCGCTATTTATCCCCAAGGGCAGCGCGCCGACAACCATCCCGGCCGTGGTCCCTGAGTTCAACTACTTCGACGCGCGCGCCTCAGTCACTCAGTCGCTCTTCAGCTTCCACGACATCGAGAAAGAGCGCGCTGCCTCCCAGAGTTTGAAGGCGGCGCAATATAGCTTCAAAGACGCGCGTGAACTGGTGGTGCTTGCCGTGGGGAACGCCTATCTAATGGCCATTGCGGCCGCTGCTCGCATCGAAACCACCGATGCCCAGGTTAAGAACGCTCAGGCTCTTTACGGCAAAGCGGTCGACCAGCAGAGAGCCGGACTGAATCCAGCCATCGACACCCTGCGTTCTCAAGTCGAGTTGCAAACCCGCCAGCAGCAGCTCATCGCCGCGCGTAACGATTTCGACAAGCAGAAACTCTCGTTAGCCCGAGTCATCGGCCTGCCTCTCGGTCAGCAATTTATTCTTACCGAGAAAGCCCCCTATCAGGAGCTGACTCCTTTGCCTCTTGAGTCGTACCTGCAGCGTGCCTATATCTCGCGCTCCGACTACCAGGCCGCGCAGGCGCAGGTGCGGGCCGCAGAACTTTCGCGCCGCGCCGCGACCGCCGGCCACTATCCTACTCTCGACTTCAACGCGAACTATGGCGACATCGGCGTAACTCCGGCCCAATCGAATGGAACCTGGCAGGTCGACGGAGGCCTGAACATCCCAATTTTCGCCGGAGGAAAGACCCACAGTGATGTTCTCGAAGCCGATGCCCAGTTGAAACAGGCGCGCTCTCAATTGAACGATCTGCGCGGACGCATCGACTATGAAGTCCGCGCCTCGTTGCTCGACCTGACCTCCGCCGCCGAGCAAGTCGAAGTGGCCCGCAGCTCGGTCGATTTGGCGGAGCAAACCCTCGCCCAATCCGAAGACCGCTTCACCGCGGGCGTAGCCGACAATCTCGAAGTAGTCCAGGCGCAAGAGTCCGTCGCCAGTGCACATGAGAGTTACATCGAGAGTCTTTATGCGCATAACCTGGCCAAGATCGAATTAGCCCGCGCCATCGGAGATGCCGAACAGGGAGTCGAACGCTATTTGAAAGGCCAACACTAAATCAAATCCATGGACCAGACGACGCAAAGTCCGCCCACCGCTCCACCGCATCGGCGCGAAAACGATCCACCCGAAACCGATCGCCCCGAAACCGATCGACGAGAAAACGATCGACGAGAAACCGATCCGCCCGAAAGCCGCACCCAGCCGCTGCCCTCGACCGAGCGCGACTTCCATACTGCCCCTTCGCGCACCGCCAGTCCCGCCTTTCGCATCGCCCTCACCATCGCAGTCGTGGTGTTGTTGGTAGCGGGATTTTTCGTCCTCCGCTACGTCACCAGTTACGAATCCACCGATGACGCCGAAGTGGATGGTCACATCAATTCCATCAGCACCCGCATTTCCGGCCACGTCGTGAAGCTCAATGTCCAGGACAATCAATACGTGCAAGCCGGTACTGTGCTGGTGGAAATCGATCCCGCCGATTACCAGGTCGCCTACGACCGCGCCAAAGCCGATTTCGACAGCGCCCGCGCAGCCGCCGCGGCAGCCGGCGTTGACGTTCCCATCACTTCCGTCAACACCAGCAGTCAGGTTTCAACCGCAGACGCCGACGTAGCCAGTGCCCAAGCGGGAATCGCCGCTGCCAGACAACAGTTTGCCGCGGCCAAAGCCCAGCTCGACCAGGCCGAAGCCAACAACGTCAAAGCGCAGGACGATCTCGCCCGCTACAAGCAGCTCGTAGACAAGCAGGAAATCTCGGAGCAGCAATACGATCAGGCCGTGGCCTCTGCCAAAGCTGATGCCGCCGCCGTCGAAGCTGCCCGCGCTATGGCCGATGCCGCGCAGTCCCAGGTAACCCAGGCCCAGCAAAGGCTGGCGCAGGCGCAGGCCACTTGGCGCAACGCCCAGACCGCGCCCAAACAAATGCAGGTCATGCGCTCTCGCGCCGAATCAGCCGTCGCCGAAGCCGAACTCAAAAGAGCCGACCTCGATCAAGCCTCATTGAATCTGCAATACACCAAAGTGATTGCTCCAGTTGCAGGTGTAGTCAGCGATCGCACCGTCGAAGTTGGACAGAACGTCGCGCCGGGACAAGAGCTGATGAAAATCATTCCTCTCAACGATGTCTGGATCACCGCCAACTTCAAAGAGACCCAGCTTCGCGACATGAAAGTCGGCCAGGCGGTCACCGTGGAAGTCGACGCCAATGGAAGAAGCTACAAAGGCAAGGTCGACAGCATCTCCGGTGGAACCGGCGCGCGTTTCAGTCTGCTGCCTCCGGAAAACGCCACGGGCAACTACGTAAAAGTCGTGCAACGCATTCCGGTCAAGATCGTACTCAATCCCGGAGAAAACAAAGATCAGTCGCTGCGGCCCGGCATGTCGGTCGTTCCCAAGGTCTGGATTCGGCAATGAGCGCTGCAGCGCCACCGCTGAATGGCGCCAACGCTGAAGTCTGGCGTCCGGCCATCAATCCCTGGGTCATCGCCATCACGGTCACGCTGGCGACTTTCATGGAAGTGCTCGACACCTCCATCGCCAACGTATCCCTGCCGCACATCGCCGGCAGCCTCTCTGCCGGCCAGGACGAGAGCACCTGGATTCTTACTTCCTATCTCGTTTCGAACGCCATCATTCTCCCGCTGAGCGGCTGGCTTTCTTCCATCATGGGCCGCAAGAATTTCTACATGAGTTGCGTGGCCCTTTTCACCATCAGCTCTTTTCTGTGCGGGCTCGCACCGAATCTCGCTACGCTCATCGTTTGCCGAGTGCTGCAGGGCGTGGGGGGCGGCGGACTGCAACCCAGCGAGCAGGCCATTCTTGCCGACACTTTTCCTCCCGCCAAGCGCGGCATGGCATTTGCCGTCTACGGCATCGCCGTAGTCACCGCGCCCGCCATTGGCCCCACTCTCGGCGGCTGGATTACCGACAACTTCACCTGGCGCTGGATTTTCTTCATCAACATCCCAGTCGGCATCATTTCACTCCTGCTCACCTCGCGGCTCATTCAAGACCCGCCTTTTCTCAAGCGCCGCAAGCTGAGAGAAACCACCATTGACTACGTCGGCCTCGGCTTTGTGGCGCTTGGCCTGGGAAGTCTGCAGATTGTCCTCGACAAAGGGCAGCGCGACGATTGGTTCGGATCCAATTTCATCGTGACCCTCTCTTTGATCGCTGCGGTCTCCCTCATCTTCGTGGTTTTCTGGGAGTGGCATCACAAGGATCCCATCATCGACCTTCACCTGTTCCGCGAGCGCACCTTCGGCATTTCGAACCTGCTGATGTTCATGTTAGGTTTTGCCCTGCTGGGCAGTACGCTCCTGCTGCCCTTGTTCTCGCAGACTCTGCTCGGCTACACGGCGGAGCGAGCCGGCCTCGCCCTCATGCCCGGCGGATTTACCATAATTCTTCTGTTGCCCCTGGTCGGATTCCTGCTCTCGCGCTACAGTCCGCGCTGGCTTCTGTTCTTCGGCTTGGTCATGCTTTCCGGTTCGCTGTTCTATATGACCGGCTTTGATCTCGATATGGATTTCCGCATGGTGGCCGGCGCACGCGTCTTCCAGGCCGCGGGGATGGCTTTTCTTTTCGTCCCCATCAACACCGCCGCGTACGCGTTTCTCCCCCGCGAAAAAAACAACGCCGCCTCCGGCTTGATGAATCTTGGCCGCAATATCGGTGGTAGCTTCGGTATTTCCCTGGTCACCACCCTGCTTGATCGCCGCACCCAGGTTCACCTGAATTATTTGTCCCAACACCTCAGCGCCTCCAATCCCGCATTCCAGGCGATGATGAAGGGCGCAACCCAGGCCATGCGGGCACACGGTTCAAGCGCAGCATTTGCCACCCAACAGGCCTATGCCTTAATCGAGGCCACCGTGCAGCGCCAAGCCACTATGCTGGCTTATCTCGACGATTTCCGCCTGCTCGCCTTCTGCATCCTCGCCATGATTCCCCTTGTCTTCCTGATGAAAAAAGGCAAGCCCGGCGGCGGATTAGCAGTACACTAATCCGCGGCAAATTGCAGAGTTCGGGAAGGGCACGACTTCTTGCCTGGCCTGAGCGGAAGTCGAAGGGTGCCGGTGAACCGCGTCTGATCGACCGCGGCTTTAGCCGCTGAGGGACTCCGAAAATGTTTCGTCTAATCACCATCGAGCGCGAGTACGGGTGCGGCGCCGCAGCTATCGCCGAAGGCTTGGCCGGTCGTCTGGGATGGAAACTCTGGGACCACCTGCTCACCGAAGAGATCGCTCGTCTCGCCCATGTCGATATTTCCTCAGTCTCGCGCTGCGACGAGCGCATGGATAGCGGTCTTCATCGACTCGCCAAGGCTTTCTGGCGCGGCAGCTACGAGCGCGGTTCCGCGCTGGGAGATCAGGTCTTCGACGCCGATCGCATGGTGAAGACGATGGAGCAGATCGCTCCCAGAATTGCGCGGGAAGGGAATGCCGTAGTGGTTGGCCGCGGTGCGCCATATTTCCTGCGCGAGCAACCCGACGCCTTCCACGTTTTTCTCTACGCCCCGCGCGCCGAAAAAGTGCGCCGCATCCTGCAGGAAGGATGCACCGCGTCGGCAGCCGAGGAACTCGTCGACACCGTCGACCGCGAACGCGTCGCTTTCGTCAAACACTACTTCGACGCCGACTGGCCCACCCGCTCCCTCTACCACGTGATGATCAACACAGCAGTCGGAAACGAATCCGTAGTCGACACGATTCTCAACACCATGCGCCTGGTCGAAGGCCGCCCCAAAGCCACAGACTACGAACGGCCGAAAATCCCGACCTCCGTGTAGCAAATGTGGGGACAGCCGCCCCCGGCTGTCCGTCGAGCGAAGCTCGATGTCGAATGTTGGGGAGAACCGCGAGCCCCGCCATTTAACCGCTCGGGAAGGGCACGACTTCAGTCGTGCCGTTAAGTCATCGAAGTTCGCGCGCTTTAGCGCCTGAGGCACGACTCCTGCAGGCGACAAGTTTCCCGCTGGCCGCAACAATTCCCCTTGACTTGGACTCTCAATCCTGCGATTCTAATTATTGCTATAAGCATCGGATATTTGACAACTCAATAGCACCGAGATAACTACCGCAAACTCAATATTTTGCGAGCAACACCCTCGGATTATGGGCATTTTCCCCGACGTAAGGCCGCTAAATGCTTTGCATGGAATATTTTGCGGCTAAGTGGTTTGTTCCCAATATTTTAGCCAGATCGTCGCCGGTCGAATGTCCGTAACTAACTGATTCCAAGGATATTACACGATCCGATCTGTAATTTTTTTCAATCCAGATCGAGGCGCGGGACAACAATCCTCAGCGCAAACATCCCCCCGAGCTCCAAGCGATCCCACGGCCCTTCGCTCCGACCCCGGGCCCACTCGCTCGAGAATCAGCTCGCGAATCATGCCAATGAATTTCGGATGCAGGCCCACAGTTTTTGCCCGAGTCATCGGCAACCCCAGCGAATCGCAGAGCTGCCGCGCTTCGATATCCAGATCGTAGAGTACTTCCATGTGATCCGAGATAAAGCTGATCGGCGCCAGCACCACAGCCGACGCCAGACCTTCCGCCTTCACCCGGCGCAGGTAATCCAGAATATCCGGCTCGAGCCAGGGCTGTCCCGGAGCGCCGCTGCGGCTCTGGTACACGAGAACGTCATTCTTTTTCCCAAGCGCTCCCGAAACCAGCCGCCGCACTTCCTCCAGTTGTTTCACATAATCGGAAGTGTTCGCCATCGAAACCGGAATGCTGTGCGCCAGGTACCCGATCTGCACATTTTCCCGCGCGTCCTCTGGAACTGCCCGCAGCGCATCACTCACGCGTTCGACCGTAGCTTCAATGAATGCCGGATGGTTAAAGAACGGGCGTATTTTCTCCACTTCCGGCGCACCCGTTCCAACTTCGCTTTGCGCCCGCGCAATGTCTTCGCGATACTGCCGGCATCCTGAGTAAGAACTGTAGGCCGAAGTTACAAACGCCAGCGCCCGCCGGATGCCATCCTGCTTCATCTGTCGCAGAGTCTCAGGCAACAACGGATGCCAGTTTCGATTCCCCCAATAGATTGGAAGCTTCGGCCCGTTCTGCTCCAGCTCCGCTCGCAGCGCGGCGATCAGCTGGCGCGTCTGCTGGTTGATCGGGCTCTTGCCCTCGAAATGGTAATAGTGCTCGGCAACGGCCAGCATCCGTTCGCGCGGAATGTTCCGCCCGCGCAACACGTTTTCGAGGAAGGGAATCACCTCTTCCTTCGACTCAGGCCCACCGAAAGAAACAACCAGAATGGCGTCGTAATTCATTTTCGAGATTGATTGCTTGAGAGGCGCACGCCGGGACAGCGAATCAGTTGCCGTGTACGACCGCCGCCGACGATTCCATGTTCCTGCTTACCGATAACGGCCGATCCAGCGCAATATTCATTTCCGTGAACCGCGGCAACACTACATCGCGGCCGCGACGCGACACCGTAAATACGCCCGAGACGCAAGTCGCCACGATTCGAGCCACGCCAGCAGTCGATGCATCGGTCGCGCCCGATACGATGGCTTCAATAATCAACTGTGTCGTGTCGTCGGCCTCTTTGGCAAGTCCAGCGGTGACGCCGATGTTAATCGCCATCCACGCTTTGCCGGGACGTTCCCCGCGAAGCTGCCCTTCCGCGTCGATCTTCGTGTGCGACCTCCGGTCCAATTCCGCTCCGGTCAAGGATGCGGCAATAGGGATGAGGTTTCCGCCCGGCAGGGTCAGCGCGGTGAATGTCAGATACAGCGAACCGGCCCGGCTCCCCCAGCGGGGTGGAGTCTTCTTAACCACCTTGCCTTCAAAAAGTGTTCCGGCCGGCAGGACCACCTGAGAATCCGCTAGGACCGGCTCGAGCAATCGCGCCCGCACCACGTCGCCGGGCGTGCTCTTCGATGCACTGACATCCCCGAGAAGAAGAATCTTGCATCCGGTGCCCGCGGGAAGAGTTGCCAGAGCGGACAAATCGGAGGGGGGAGAAGATGCAGTTTCTGAATTCGTGGAAGGTGGATTCTCGCCTTCCACGCCGGTAGCCTCCAGCACCATCATCGGGCTTGCCAGCTTCGCGGGTCCATAGAGACCGCCGGACCGGCTTACCTCGACGGATCCCGGTTCATTCCCGGCTGGCTTTCCCGATCCTTTCTTCTTCGCCTCTGCATACACCTCCCGTCTTCGGCTGATAGAGATCACTGAGACTTTCAGCTTGCTTACACCGTTTGGGGCAGCGACGGAGGCCGTCTTGAAGACTGGGTAGTTCTGATGGCGAGGGGTGAATAGCTTAACGACGCCGGGCCAGTGATCGTCTAGTACTCTTCGCCTTTTCTCCATGTGGTCCACGGTGAGGGTTACGCGACTCCCCGCGGTAAACAGTTCGCGGCTTGAAGAGTACACATCACGTGCCAGGCGGCCTTCAACAACGTCGCCAGGCTTCAACTTCGACAGTTTCAACGGATTTTTGAGTTGCACCTTAAGATAGAGGCTTGAATTCGACGGCGGCGTACCCGGCGGGCGGGCGGGTTGGTTAGCAGCCAAGCAAACCAAAGGACCTGCAGCTACGACCGCCAACAACATGCCTCGGTTAGCTTTCGATAAACCACTGCCCATGATCTGCTCCCGTCCGGCCCAAAATCAGAGGTGCCGACAAATCGAATTTCCTTGATTTTACCCTTAACCGGCAGGCGAGATGCGGCAAGCCACTATCGCAACAAAATCGCCAAGACGCGAGGCACGCCCGGCGCGCGAAAACCGCATGTTACGCTTCTCTAGCAACCATGAAGACGCTGCGCCGGGTCTTTAAGGCATTTCAATACCGCGATTTCCGCCTGATGTGGGTGGGCGCCTGCACCTCCAGCATCGGCACCTGGATGCAGATCGTGGCCCAGGGTTGGCTGATTTACCGGCTCAGCCACTCCGCGTTTTTGCTGGCACTGGATCAATTTCTCGGCGGCATCCCCATCTTCCTGTTTTCTCTGATCGGCGGCGTGGTGGCTGATCGCGTGGAGCGCCGAAAGATTCTTCTGGCCTCGCAATATGTGCAGATGTTCTCCGCCGGACTGCTCACTATTCTAGTCGCGACCGGCCTGGTGCACGTCTGGCAGATTCTCTGTCTTTCTTTCGTCTCCGGCTTTGCCCAGGCCTTCGGCGCACCGGCCTACTCGGCGTTGATTCCCACGTTGGTCGACAAGGACGACATGCCGAACGCCATCGCTCTGAATTCCATACAGTTCAACGTAGCGGTTATGGTGGGGCCGGCACTGGCCGGGCTGGTCTTGGCGAAGTTGGGAGAGAAGTGGTGCTTCGGTTTGAACGCGCTGTCATTCCTGGCACCCATTGTGTCGCTATCGATCATCACCACGCGCTTCCTTCCCGTGAAAACCGCAGAGTCCATGTTCACCAGCCTGAAACAAGGTATCCAGTTCACACGCAAGCAAGGCTCCATGGAAGCGCTGATTGTGCTGGCTTTCTGCATGACCGCCCTGGGCATGCCGATGCGGACCTACATTCCCGTATTCGTGAAGGACATTTTCCATCGCGGTCCGGAAACTTACGGCAATTTGCTGGCGCTCATGGGGCTGGGATCGATACTGGGCTCGCTGAGTATTGCGAGCGCGGGCAATATGCGAAGAAAGGGACTGGTGGCGCTCGGAGCGCTGTTCTGTCTGGGGGCGGGCATTTCCGCGTTTGCTCTTTCGAAATCGGTGCGGGCAAGCGGAGCCATTCTGGTGTTGGTGGGCGCGGCGATGATGGCGGTCTTCGCCACGGTGAATTCGCTGGTGCAACTGATTGTCACCAACGAAATGCGCGGGCGTGTGATGAGCGTCTACAATTTCGCATTCCGCGGCGGCATGCCGCTGGGAAATTTGCTGTCGGGGTGGCTCGTACCGCTGTTCACCGCGCCCGTGGTGTTAGGAGTGAACGGACTCCTCCTGGTTCTGCTCGCTCTTTATTTCCTGCTGGTTCAGCGGCGGGTGGCCGCGCTGTGAGGGATCGTTCTTTCCCTCGCGGCCGCTCTATTGCGCGGTACCCTTTCGCCGTCGGCGCTCGCTCTCCCTCACGATTTCGCTGATATCCGCCGCTGGACGTATCTCGATTGTTCCACACTTCAACTTCACTCCCGGACATTGGGAAATCAGCTGAATTGCGTGATTCAGATCCCGCGCTTCGAGCACCTGAATTCCACCCAATTGCTCCTTCGTTTCAGCATACGGACCGTCAGTCACTGCAACCTTTCCGTTCTTCCAACACACAGTCACTGCCGTGTTAGCGGGCTGAAGAGATTCCTCAGCGACCAAATGTCCGTTCTTGCGCAGTTCGTCGTTGTAGCTGAAACAGTCGTCGAACACAGTGTTGCGTTCGCTCTCCGACATGTTTTCGAAGTGGCCGGGCTCGATATAGCCCAAACAGATGTATTTCATCCATTCCTCCTTATGTTTACTGTGAGTTGTTGTCTGCATGGCTCGGAGCCGTAGCCCGTCGTCGTGCTGTCAGGTATCTGTTATCAGATAGTCGTTCGGGAGGCCAAGAATCGACAACTGTTCCAGTTTTTCTTAATTCGTCGGAGGAGTTCACGCCCACCTTTCGACGACCACAAAAAATGGCAACCTCAGTTATTATGGTGCCGCCGGAAACCGCAAGGTGGGCCGGCCCCCAATACTTGGGCATCGATCGATACCTTCGTCCAATAGACTCGTCGTCGCGCTTCTGGCAATTTTGCTTTGTACAATCGCTAACGCTGAAATCGAAAGGTGTACCGAATGAACGGCACAAATGGACTGAAAGAGAGACGCGCGTGACCGCGCTTGTCGCGTCGAACACGCCTGATTCGAACACACTAAGCGTGAACGTTTTTACTGCTCCGGGAAAGACCATGGTCGGCGAGCGGCCAAAGCCCTTCGGCGAACCGCTCGGCTTTGACCCGATCACGTCGACTTTAATCTTCGGCGAGTACGACGCGGTGCTGGTGGACGCGATGGGGACAGTGGCTGAGGCCGAGGCTCTCGCGCATTGGATTGCTCTGCACAACCGCAACCTGGAGACCATCTATATAACCCACGCCCACTTCGACCACTTCTACGGTCTGAGCATTCTGCTCGACCGTTTCCCGCGCGCTCGAGCGATAGCCACGCCTGAGGCGGTTAACGCCATGCAGATGTCTTTTACTCCCACGGTGGAGCGGTTAGCCCGCCGCTTGTTTCCCGGGCAAGTAGCCACCAAGTTGGTTCCACCTGAGCCCTATGAAGCCGACACGTTCACTCTCGAGGGCAACGAATTGCGCATCATCAAGCAGGGCCGCACCGATAGCCCGGATTCAACATCGTTGTACGTTCCATCGATCGGCCTGGTTGTCGCCGGCGACGTTGTGTACAACCAATGCCGCATGTACGTCGGCGACACCACCCCTGAGAGCCGAAAGAATTGGATCGCGGCGCTGGACCGGTTAGCGGCGCTGAATCCGTCGATGGTTGTCGCTGGTCACAAAAAGACTGGCGCGCCCGACTCTCCCTCGACGATCCAGGACACCAAGCGTTACCTCGAGGACTTCGACCGGCTGCAGAAAACAGCGAAGTCCGATCAGGAGCTGTTCGATCAGATGACCGAACTCTACCCCCATTGGGTAGCAAATCAGTCGTGGTTGATGTTCGGATTCCCGCAGCCGTGAGCCGCATCAAGCGCTGACGCAAAATGTTTATCGGAATAGGAGGCTGTCAATGAGCAGTGTGCAAATCGACCAGAAGAGCTATGAGATGCCCCCGAAAGAAGGGATCAGCATCGCGCATTTTCTCACCGTCACCGACATCAAGCGATCCGCTCATTACTACGAAAAGGTTTTCGGCGCTCGCATTCTGAGCCTGGGTGACGGCAACGCCCCCGGGTACCTTCAGCTTGCGAATATCTGGATGATTATCAACGTTGGAGGCGGCCCGACCCCGGATAAGCCGACGGTAACCCTCAGTGTCCCCGACCCGAATCACATCAACAGCTTTATGAATTTCCGGGTTGCGGATATTCAAGCGTGCTACAAATTATGGAAAAGTAGAGGAGCCGAGTTCATTACGCCACCAATCCCTAAGTACGGCGAGATACGCTGCTACATCCGCGATCCTGACGGCTATATCATCGAAGTCGGGCAGAGCACCGACGTCACCTACGGGTAGCGCGGCGGGTGGCCCAGGCCATTCGTGAAGGATCCCTTGGATAATCTGCGTGCCCCGCCCTAGTCGCGTTCTTTGCGACAGGGCGGGGATTTTGATTTGAGCTCAGCCCCAGTCGTCGGCGATGCTGCCGACGCAGTTGTTTTTACTACTGGCTCATCTCAGCGGCCACGGCGTCGCCGAACTTCTTCTGGATCTCCCTTTGGGTCTCGGGATCGAAGTCGGTCATGTCAAACATCCGGCGAACTTCGACCATTTCGTTATCCTTTCCGGGGATGCGCGAGGCCCATTCGAGCGCCTCTTCGCGTGACTTCACCTGGATGATCCAGTAGCCGCCGACCACTTCTTTCGCTTCGGTAAACGGACCGTCGGTCACTTTCGATTTTCCGTTTTTGAAGGTGACGCGCGCGCTCATCGTCGAGGGTGGGGTCAGCCCGTCGAGCGCCAGCAGCACGCCGGCTTTCTGTAGTTCCTCGTTGTACTTGCCCATCACCTCCATGTCTTTGAAGTTGGGCGCCCAGCCGGGTTTTGCATTTTCGTAGATTTTCGGAAACATGATCATCATGAAGCGCATGGTGTTCTCCTTGTGTAGTGAGCAATGTGTAGTGAGCAACGTGTAATGAGTATCGAGTGTTGGGCGGACACCGTATCCGAGCCGCTACTTTTATATAAGAGCCGCGGGTGTCCTGCCTTCACGATATAGTCGAACGGCCGGACCAGAATTCGACAAGTCGTCCAAGAAATTTTGGAAGTCGGCCCGCTCGGACACCTTACGGTTCTTATGCATGGCCCTACCACGACCGAGGCTGCCCCACCCTTCGCGATTTTCGAAGGGTAGGTGCCACGGACGACGGCACCGGGGGACGCGTGGCCCGGTTTTAACGATCTTGCGTGCACCGTTCCCGCTGAGGGTGCCCCATCCTTGCGTTCTTTGCAAGGTGGGGGGCGATGCTGCATGTGCTATTTGATTTTGTTGTCGACACTCGAACCCACTTGGTGCCGGCATTTCCGACTCCCGCCCCTCGCGAAGAACACGAAGGACGTGGCACCCCACTGTGTTGGTGATGCCGGCGAGATTAAAAGCCTGGGCCACCCGCCTATCCCCCAACGACACGCCACCGGAGATTTTTATCCCAACTGCCGAATCCGCTCTTGCAGGAATTGCCGCTCTGGTTCCTGCTGGGTCAGGGCCAGCGCCTTCTCATAAGACGCCCGAGCCTCAGCTGTCCTGCCCAGCCTGCGGTACATATCTGCACGGGCAGAATGCGCCAGGTAGTAATTTGCCAATTCGCCTTGTTTTCCAGAAGAAGGTTCCAAGACCGCGTCGATCTGCGCCAGACCGGCCTCTGGACCATCGCGCATGGCAATGGCCACGGCACGATTAAGCTCTACAACCGGCGAGGGCTGAATTCGTACCAGTTGGTCGTAAAGCGCAACAATCTGCCGCCAGTCGGTCGCGGCGGCCGATTCCGCCTCCGCATGAACGGCCGCAATCGCAGCCTGCAGCGTGTAGGAGCCGAAGCGACCCGACTTCTGCTGGTCCTTCAGTGCTCTCTCCAGCAATGCCACTCCCTCCGCGATCTGCTCCCGGTTCCAGAGCGCGCGGTCTTGATTCTCCAGCAAAATCAGCTCTCCGGTCGGGGAGGTTCTCGCCTTGCGACGAGATTCCTGCAGCAACATCAAGGAAAGCAAGCCCACCACTTCCGGCTCGGGCCGCAGTTCCATCAGCAACCGTCCCAGTCGAATCGCCTCGCCGGTCAGGTCGGCCCTCGTTACCTGCGATCCCGCCGCAGCCGAGTAACCCTCGTTAAAGACGAGATAGATGACCTGAAGCACCGCGCCGAGCCGCTCGGGCAATTCCTGCGGCGTCGGCACCTCGTACGGAATCCGTGCCTCTCGAATCTTTGCCTTGGCGCGCACAATGCGCTGCGCCAGCGTTCGCGGAGTGGTGAGGAAGGCCTTTGCTATCTCTTCGGTCGTCAGCCCGCACACTTCACGCAAGGTGAGCGCAACGTGAGCCTCCGGCGCTAGAGACGGATGACAGCAGGTAAAAATCAGGCGGAGCCGGTCGTCTTCAAGAAAGTCGTCATCGCTAGACCTTTCCTCCGAACTCAATTGCGCTTCGATCCAGCGTGCGAGTTCGTCTTGCGACGCATCAAATCTTGCCCGGCGACGCAGAGTGTCAATGGCTTTGAATCGTGCCGTTGAAATCAGCCATGGTCGCGGGTTGCCGGGTACTCCACTCTTCGGCCACAGGCTCAGCGCGGCCGCAAATGCTTCGTGCATCGCCTCCTCGGCAAGATCAAAATCACCAAGCAAGCGGATCAGCGTTGCCAGGATTCGTCCCGAATCCACGCGATAAAGGGAATCGAGCAATTCGCGTATCCGCTCGCTGGAACACTCGGACATGACACGCTCGGACGTGACAGACTCAGACATGAGGACGACCTTAGCAAACCAGCTACCGGGAATCAATTTAGCAAAACCGCGGATCGATTCCGGCGGGTCGGGCAAAGCGTCTAGGTGGGTGGTAGGCAGAAGACTAACTGGGGCAGAAGACTAATTGGCCTCCGCCGGAGTGAGTTGCAGATCTTCTTCGAGCCGGTGCTTGGGTCTTATGCCATGCTTCCCGAGTTCGCTGTGATAATTCTTCACCGCTTCTTCCGGTTCTATTTCTCCGTCAGCGATCGAGCGCAGCATACGGATGAATTCCAGGGGATGCTCGGAATCTTTAATCCTCCGCCCAAAAAGCGCGACTCTGGCTCCGTGCTTACGGCCTTCGGCCAGCAGTTTGAACGCGTCGTAAGTTGTTCCGCTGCTGCCTCCGAGTATGCCGACGATGACAGAGGGATCGTAGGCCACCAACTCTTCGAGCGGTCCCGGCCCGAAGTAGGGGATTTTCAGAAACAGCGGCCGCCCGCTGGAAGGTACGCCCGCCAATGCCCGCACAATCTGGTCGTTCACAAAAGCTGGCACTTGTTCGGGAGTCAGCCCCGCATTCGGGGAATTCGGGGCAAACACTTCGAGAAAATAATGGAAGCCGCATTCCTCGGCCTCGGCCCGGAATTCGCGAAACGCACGCAAGCTCCGCAGATCCGCTTCCAGATCGTTGTTGAAGGTCATCGAATACAGCCCCAGATTGACCACTGGCTCGCCTTTGCGAGGTGCCGTGAGGCTGCCGAACTGCGCTTCCTGAATGTAAGCCGTAGCGAACGGCGCGGAGGGCGATTCGCGATAGCGGGCCCCGCGCTGGCACCAGATGTCCGTAGCATCGTTGATGCGCACTGCCGGAGTGACATGGGTACCGTCGAAAAGACGCTCCTTGTGCGCCAGTGTGTCCATTGTCGATGCGGATGCCAGCAATACATCGACAAATCCCTGGCGCACGACAGCGCGGATCTCCTCCAGAAACGCGGGCACGGATCGAAAGCCCTGGCCCGTGCGAGCTTTGCCGAAGCTCGGGATACCCCAGGACATGTCGGCGTCGCGGGCGTCGGCCAGAATAAAAGTCCGGCCAGAGGGATTGGCGCGAATTGCCGCCAGCTTTGCGAACAGCGAGTCCATACTCATGCTTGTTTAGTCCAGAATGATTGAAGGCAAAGAGAAAATCTGGTGCGCCCGGAGAGATTCGAACTCCCGACCTATTGCTCCGGAGGCAATCGCTCTATCCATCTGAGCTACGGGCGCCCGCGGTGATTTTAGTTTACATGGGAGGGTTGGGAAGCATCAACGCGGGCTGTGCGTCCGGGGGATTAAGACGACACCCGAAACCGTCCAGACACGAACCAGCAGAGCCGGTTCCGCGGATGTGAATCCGACGCCGTGCGCACTGTCTGAATTTTTGTTCGTGGTTTTTATTTTGAACTTTGATTCGAACTTTGTTTCGAAGTCTGAATGGTTAGTAGCGGCCTCGTCCACCGCCGCCACCGCCGCGGCCGCCACGGTCTCCGCCGCGATCTCCGCCTCGGCCTCCGCGGTCGCGTCCGCCGCCTCCGGCATGCTCAGTTTTGGGGCGGGCCTCGTTTACGTTGAGCGTGCGTCCGCCGACCTGCGTGCCATTCAACGCCGTAATGGCTTTTTCTCCATCCTCGTTGCTGGCCATTTCTACAAAGCCGAACCCGCGCGAGCGTCCGGTGTCGCGGTCGGTCATGATGCTGACCC
>JBAWCJ010000025.1:0-5556 GCA_049590215.1 Candidatus Sulfotelmatobacter sp.
GCGCGCATCGGAGCGGTCAGCGAAGAAACGGCTCGCGGCATGGTGGAATGGCATGGCAAGCGTGCCGCTGATATTGCTCGTATGGCTTTGGTAAGCGCGGAACTGCGTGCGCCGATCTGTCCCCACACGTCTCACGTCATCGCCGAGGTTGTGGAAGCCTACCGCAGAGAATTTGCCGTGACTTTGGGCGACGTCCTGCTGCGCCGCGTGCCGGTCGCGCTGGGGGCCTGCTGGTCCGAGTCGTGCAGCCGAGAAGCCGCATTGCGCATCGGCGCGGTTCTCGGCTGGGACGAGCACACCATGGGGGCGAACCTGGAAGCTTTTGAAACCGAGCGCTCCGCCTTCTTGCGGCCGGTGGGGCGCGCCACTACCGCATTCGAAGCCGCAGCCGATTAGATACTTGCCACGGATCTTCACGGATTTTCGCGGATAAACCAACACCCGAAGACTAAAAATAAAAAAAGTATCGGTGAAAATCCGTGTAATTCGTGGCTAGGATTTTTCTTGCCAGCCCAAAGCACGCACCAGCCGCTTGGGGTGGTCTGAGATGATGCCCTCCACTCCCCACTTCGAAAAGCGCTTCATGTCCACCGTGGCATTCACGGTCCAGACCAATATTTTCTTTCCCACGGCTTTGATCTCATCGATCAGCATTTTTCTCACCAGCTTGTGGTGCGGAATCACGTACTGGACCGGCAAGCTCCGCCAGCGGCTTAACTCGGCCTGCGTCTCGCAGATCAAACCCAGCGGGATGGTCGCGTCCAACTCATGAACGGCCTGCAGCACTTCGGAGAGAAAGGAAGAGACCACGAACCCGCGTGCTGGGGCAAGCCTGCGCAGCAAATCCGTCGCGATCGCCTCGAGGCCGCTCACTTTCAGCTCGATATCGAGAAACGCAGTGCTGTGGTATCGGGTTAAGACGTCCCCTAACTGCGGCAAGGCCAGCCTTTCGGCTGAGGATTCAGCAATCTTCAATTCGTGGGCAGTCTCGTCATGGCAGACGACCGCGCGCCCATCCGCCGTGAGCCGGACGTCGAATTCGAAACCGTCGCAGCCCTGAGCGAGTGCGAGATCGAACGAGGCGAGCGAGTTCTCGGGAATAGATTTTTCGGCACGCGCGCCGCGGTGGCCGAGAAGCAGTGGACGAATCGCCATGGTTCGATTCTAAACGGGAGTGGCTAGTGGGTTTTACTGGCCACTGACCACTGATCACTGACCACTGCTGCTAATCCAGATCGAAGTCGCGGATGGGCTTGCCCGTGTCGGGAGATTCCTTGGCTTTCTTCACCGCCTCCTGAAATTTCTTGTCCAGAAGTTCGGAAGCATGTTTTTGCGCCTCCACTGATTGCCGGAAGATCGATTCGCGGCGGCTGTCCTGTTCCTTCATAGCCCGGGCGGCTGCTTCCATATCCTCGAACATTCTCGGTTTCACCGCGGCGGTGTGGGCGATCACAGCGGCCGTTGCGGTATCGACCTTCAGCAGCGCGCTGCAACAGGGGCAAGTGACTTCGATCGTGGACGGAGTCTTCGCCATTTTTCGAATCATACCGCAAAAGCGGACCTAACGCCCCAGGTGCAGGGGGAAGCTCGGCAGAGCAGCTCAAAGGCCACGCCTAGCGCTGAAGTTTGATGGGGAAAATGCGGAACACGCCCAACAACTCCCAGCCCAGCAGAAAGATGGAAAGCAGGACTACAAGCACCGCCATCAACTCTCCAAAGGTGAGGCCGCGGCGGTTGGGCTCGAAACGCCGTGCGGCCAGGCTCAGGATATTCAGCGTGGCGAACCCGAAGACGATCGCCCAGAGAATGTTGTAAACATCGTCGCGGCGGCTGGAGTGTCGCTGTAACAGCATGAGGCTCGCGACCAGCGCGGGCTGGGCCCGCAACAGAGTGTGCACGGAGAGCGCGGCCCGCGTGGTCCGCGCGAAGCCCGAGATCATCCACGTTGTCGAAGAAAGCGCCATAGGCTGAGTGGCAAAATGACACTCTGGATGCCGCAAGTGAGGATATTACATTTTTTCTCTGCGCGGGTCACGGAAGCGGCGCGGCAACGGCATCAGGCGGGTCATCCGGTTTCCACCTCAGGCATACAAGAACCACCTCCTTGCTCCGCTCTTTGATGCTTTCAGCCAGATGCTTTCAGCCAGATACTTTCAGTAAGATGGACGGATGGCGGATCGGCGTGTCATCTTTTTCGATGTCGGCAACACTCTTCTATTTCCTAACCGGCCGAAAATCCTGGCCCCCATCTCGAGCGATCGACATCCTTCACTCGAGCAATGGCAGGCCATGGAGCGCAGAACCAAGCACGAGTTCGACCAAGGCATGACGAGCGGCCGCGTCGATCACAGCTTCTGGTGGATATTCCATACTCACCTGCTGCAGCAGCTCGAGGAAACGTCAGGCCTTCGTGAAGAGCTGGCCGAGAACACACGGAGCTCGGCCAACTGGGATCAAATTCCGCCCGGCACGCGCGACGCTCTTGCCCGCATCGGCCAGAACTTCCGCCTCGCCGTGATCTCCAACTCCGATGGAAAGATCGAGAACGTGCTCTCACGCTGCGGCATTGCTGACTGCTTCGAGAGCATCACCGATTCCGGAACCGTAGGAGTCGAAAAGCCCCGCGCGGAAATTTTTGAGGCGGCGCTCAGCGCCATGCAGGCACTCGCCGATGAAAGCCTCTACGTGGGCGATATGTACTCCGTGGATTATTTGGGGGCGCGTAATGCTGGAATGGACGCAGTCTTGTTCGACGTGTCCGGCGCCTACCGCGACCGCGAACTGCCGCGCGTGGAGTCGCTCGAGCAGCTAGAAGCGTGGCTGCGGTAAGCTCGCACTAACAAAGACGACTCTACAACTCCAAAACCTGGTGGTCGTGACAATCAGTGTGCATGGTGTCATAGATGCTGCGCAGCAGTTCGGTACCGTGGCGAGCGACGAAATACAGGCCGGCCACGCCGCGCTCCTGTAGAGCATTTTCGGGATAGAGCGCCTCGCTGAGCGCGACGGCATGCCGGCTCACCACTTCGCTGCGGCGCAACTCGGCGGCCATGGCGCGTTCGCGCAGGCGGTCGAGTTGGTAGCGCACTTTTGAAGCGCCCGTCTGGCTGGCCTCGACGAGCGTGGGATCAAGTTTGGCCAGCGCTTCCTGCAGACCTGAAAAAGATTCTTCGATGGATTTGTTCGCGCGTTCGAAGGCCGCTTGCAATCCTGCCGGCAGAGTGCGTGCAGCCAGCGTCTGGCGCAGCGCCTCAGGTCCATCGAATGCGTCTCGCACTGCAATGCCGTACTGCCCGAGCCAGCGTTGCACTTTAGGCTCAACCACAGTTGCCGAAAAACGCGGCACGATCGGTGTCACACGGCCCAGGATTTTTTCATAGACCGCGCCCGCCTGCGCGAAATATGCCGCTTCGGCAGCGCCTCCCGTGTAAGCAAGAGTGGACAGAAGATAATCCTGCACGACCGGCCGCAAGAGAACATTAGGACTGAAATTCTCGGGCGCTGCGGCAATACGATCCAGCAATTCAGTGGGCGAAATTTTTTCCGCTCCGGGTTCGCTCCCGATAGCAAACTCTGCGACCTGATTCGATCCGTCCCGGCGGTGGATTGCTGTGCGCGCGCCGTCACGCATCGCGAAAAGCAGCACCGACGACGGGGACACCTTCACCTGCTGGTAATATCCCGTTTTCTCAAGAGCATCCCCTCGCGTCAGCAGCGCAGAATCCAGATCCTCCACGCGTTCGATTGCAGCTCGATACATCGGGGCCGCCACGCGATGCAGTTCAGCGTCAGAAGCATCGAGAAGAATCACACCCCACTGGCCAAAAAGTTGCGCATAGAAGCGGGCGAAAGCCGTGCCCAGCGTCTCTCCCGGACGGTAAGACGCGCGCAGAAACTGTAGCGCCTCGCTCTCTCCCAGCAGAGATGCAGCCTCTTCCACGACAGGCAAAATCTCTTCTCCCATGCGCACGTTGCTGACCGGCGCGCCCGGAACCCCGTGGCTCGAGGTTGTGAGCGTGCGCAGAAGGCCGTCGGGACCGGGAATCGAAACGTGATTCACTTCAGCGAGATCGTGGTCCGACGTGGCCAGCCAGAAGAGTGGAACCGCATCGATGCCGGCCGCCGTCGCCTCGTCAGCCAACTTCACCGCGGTCAGCGCCTTGTAAATGGCAAACATTGGCCCGCCGAACAGTCCGACTTGCTGGCCCGTCACGATGGCCGCCGCACCGGCGCGAAGACGGCTCAGGTTCGCCAAGGTCTGCGGCGAGGCATCCCATGATTTATTCTGCCGCTCCAGAATCGTGGTGACGCGCTCGCGGCGGGATGGGTCATATTGCAAAGCGGAAGCCTGCGCCTTGAACCATTCGCTGAAATGCGGAGAATGTGGATAAAAGGGTTGGACACTGGGAGAGTATGCGAGAAAATCAGTGAACAGGCTCGTGGTGTGCGGAATTTGCGTAAAGGGCAGACACTGCGCTTTCACCGCTGGCTCTCCTGACATCGCCGGCCCGTACAGTTCCGGTTTCTAAAACATTGGACGGATGAGATCATCGCAAGTCAACGTCATTCATTCTATCGTGCGTCGCTGTTGAGATGCCCCAAACCGGCGCAAGATGCAAGATAATGGGGCGGTCAGGGAAGGAAGGCGCGATGAATCTGGTAGCATCTCCGTTGCAAATTGTAATGCCGGTCACGCTGGAAGGCTCCACGGTACGCCTCGAACCGATTCGTCGCGGGCACGCCGAAATCTTCTGGGAGATAGCCAAGGATTCCATTGACGACATCTTCCAATGGATTCCCTACCGCGTAAAGACGCATGAAGACTTCGAGCGTCTGGTGGAGAAGATCTTTGAGGAGCAGGAACGCGGTCAGTCAGTAGCGTTTGCCACCGTCGACCGCCGTTCTGGACAGGTGATCGGCAGCACCCGCTTCATGAACATCGACCGTGCCAACCGCCGGGTCGAGATCGGTTCCACATGGATCGTCCCGGCGTGGCAACGGACTGGGGTGAACACCGAAGCCAAATTCCTCATGCTGCGCCACGCCTTCGAAGTATGGAATTGCTTTCGCGTAGAACTGAAGACAGACGCCCTCAACCAGAAATCGCGCAACGCCATCCTGCGCATCGGCGCGAAAGAGGAAGGCACACTGCGCCGGCACGTGCTCACCTGGACCGGCCGCGTACGCGATTCGGTCTACTTCAGCATCCTCGATTCGGAGTGGCCGTCTGTAAAAACCACTCTGGAACAAAAGCTCAACGCCTGATCGCGCTACTTCAGCGACGCCATATCGATGACGAAACGATATTTCATGTCGCTCTTGGCCAGCCGCTCGAGAGCTTGCCGCGTTTGCGATGTCCTGCTGAACCTTTGGATTGCCTTCCTGCATCAAACCATTGACTTAGCTGGGTTTCGCACCTAGTCTGGAACTAGCTCTTTGAGTATGGCCAATCCCACCAGTGGGGGCGTCACGGCTTCGACGGAGATGCTTGCGGCCAAGAGGCATGCCGGGGTGCACACACCCGTAATCGTGGGCAAAATGATAATTGCCAATCAA
>JBAWCJ010000026.1:0-10013 GCA_049590215.1 Candidatus Sulfotelmatobacter sp.
AGAGGAGCTGGCGTCTGAAATGCCGGCCACAGATTTGCCGCTGTATCTGGGCGTCGCCTATTTCCGTCTCGATGGCAACAAGTTCTTCGTTCCTATGTCGCTGGTCGTGCCGGGATCGCAAATTCCATTCGTGCGCTCCAGCGCCCTCGACAAAGCGACCTTGGATGTGATCGGGATGGTGCTCGACAACGAACACCATCCTCTAAACAGGTTCCGCGATACCGTCAAGCTTGCCGTCAACACCACAAAAGACGTTCATAAGAAGAATGTGCAGTATGACACCGGGATGAGCCTGCTGAGCGGTAAGTATCATCTGAAATTCGTCGTGCGCGAGAATCAAACCGGCCTCATGGGATCATTCGAGACCGACATCGAGGTCCCGGACTTGAAAACGCTGCCGCTGAAGATGAGTTCGGTGGTGCTGGCCAGCCAGATTCAACCGGCTAAGAAGAGTGCCAACCCGAACCCGTTGATTCACGATGGTTCCGAGATCATCCCGAGCATCACACATGTTTTTTCAGCCTCGCAGCACCTTTTTGTTTATTACGAGGTATACGATCCGGCACAGCACGCGGCCGCGGCTTCTGCCGGAGAAGGAGCGCAAAAGCCTGGCATACGGCTTTTGACGAATGTGGCTTTTTTTCAGGGCAAAGCCAAGGCCTACGAGAGTTCGTTGGTCGAGTTGACCGAATTAAACGCGCGCGAGCGCAAGGCCGCCGTTTTCCAACTGGACGTGCCCCTGACGTCGCTCAAACCTGGTTTTTATACCTGTCAGGTAAACGTGATCGACGACGCCGGCGGGCATTTCCTGTTTCCGAGGCTTGCCCTGTTGATCCGGAAGGAACCTAAGACCTGACGGACCTCAAGTCCGACGCACAACAAGAGGCGAAGAACTGCCGCGCCATTCAACTCCCCACGTACCGTGCGTACAGACTGCGCGCTACCCCGGTTTCCGTCGTCCCCTTAATGATTGCGCGCCCATCACGAAACAAAGTCATCTCATAGGGCTCACGCCAGAACTTCAGCACAAACTCGTTGTGCCGAACAACGCCGTGCGCCTCCAACCGAGTCTGCATTTCGGCAAAATCAATCGGCCGGGCGCGCTCGTGAATCTGCACTGAATTCCGCCCGCACATCGTGATATGCGGGCGTCCCTCGCCCGCGAGATGTACAAAATCCCGTTCTCCGCACGACCGGCAGCCCGGTCGAGGATGCGCCGCAGCAATTTCTGCATGCTCGTTCCTCCAAACGTCAAACGACCAAAGCGTTTTCCGTAGCTGCTCCGCAGCCGTGCCCCCGACCAGCAACTTCACCGCCTCCGTGGCCGCAATCGAAGCCACCAGGTTCACCGCCGTATTCAATATTCCTGAGGTTTCGCACGTCTCCACCATTCCGCTCGGAGTATCCGGAAAAATGCACGCCAGGCATGCAGTCGTGCCCGGCAATATATTCAGCGTCACACCATAACCTCCCACCGCCGCCGCATAGATCCACGATATCGAGTTCTTCACTGCATAATCGTTCACCAGATAGCGCGTCTCAAAATTATCGGTCCCGTCGAGGATTACATCCACCCCTTCAAGTAACACATTAATATTCCCGGGGACCAGATCCTCGACTCGTGCCTCGACCACGATCTCCGAATTAAAAGCGGAAATCTTTCGTGCCGCCGCGATCGCTTTGGGCAACGATTCGCCCGCATCCTTTTCGTCGAACAGCGACTGGCGCTGCAGATTGCTGGCCTCCACGTAATCGCGGTCGATAATCCGCAATGTTCCCACGCCCGCGCGCGCCAGTAATGACGCCAGCACCGAGCCGGTCGCGCCGCATCCCACAATCGCCACTCGTCCCGCCGCCAGGCGCCGCTGGCCGTCACCGCCGATTCCGCGAAACAGAATCTGCCGCGAGTACCGGTCCTCGAACTTTTCCTTATCCGCACCCTGCCTCAAAGAGGTCACCAGCTTTCACCAGCAAAACCTTTATTATAAGTGTCTGGACTGCTTTAGCCGCCAGGATGCAGACAACACCGGCCTTCCGCGCTTCATCGAATGTAAGCAACAGGCCCAAGGACATTTTTTGCTGAGACGGTACGCCTCATTCGTGATGGTGATCATCGCTTCGCTCGGCCCAGCTGCCCGGGCCGGATCGCCCTCATCCGCTTCTTCGCAATCGGCAGAATTGTCTAAGGAGCCGCAAACCGCGGAGTCTTCCTCGGCGCTCGCCACGATGGCGGCTTATGCCGGACGTACTGTCCAATCCATCCAACTGCCCGGCGTGCCGGATTCCGACCACTTGCTACAAATCCTCCCGCAGAAAGCCGGACAGCCGCTCGACCGCGATCAGGTCCGCGAAAGCATCCGCGTTCTCTTCGCCACTGGGCGCTTTGCCGATATCCAGGCCGAAGCCGAGCCTTCCGGCCCGGGCGTGCGGCTCACTTTCGCCACCTCGCTCAACTTCTTTGTTGGAGCCATCGACGTGGAAGGGGCTCCTGCCCACCCCAACGCCAACCAGGTCGTCAACGCCACCAAGCTCCAACTCGGCGAGCTTCATACTCAGGACAAACTCGAGCTCGCCCTCCGAAACATCCGCCAACTGATGCAAGAGAATGGCTATTATCGCGCGCGCGTCACCGCTGAAAGTACTTCCAACCCAGCCGACCAGCAGGTCAATATTCTCATCCACATCAGCGCCGGAGAACCGGCCCACGTCGGCGAGGTCAAACTCACCGGCCACGCAACTTTCTCCCAGAGCCAATTTGAGGACATCGCCAAGATGCACTCCGGTGACCGCGTTACCGCCTCCCGCATCACTAATTCTCTTCAACGTCTGCGAAAAAAATTTCAGAAACAGCAGCGCGTCCTGGCTCAGGTTTCCATCGCCCAACAACACTATCGCCCTGAATCCAACGCCGTAGACTATACCTATCTGATCGAGCCCGGCCCCGTCGTCCTCATCCGCGCCGAGGGTTTTCACATCAGCCACGGCGTTATGAAGAAAGAGGTCCCAGTCTACGAGGAAAACGCCCTCGACGACGACTTGCTGAACGAGGGCAGGCGCAACCTGCTCGACTACCTCCAGAGCCGCGGCCATTTCGACGCCACGGTCGATATCGAGAAGGAAACCGCTCCCGACACTCTCCGCGTCAACTATCGAATCGATCCCGGCCCCCTGCACAGGTTCGACCTCATCGAAATCACAGGGAACAAGTATTTCTCCCGGCAAATGCTCCGTCAGCGCTTGCAGATTGAGCCCTCGGGAAGGTTCCTATCTCACGGACGTTACAGTGGAGAGCTACTCAAGGGCGACGTTGCCAACCTCCAGGCCTTATACGTTTCCAACGGGTTCCGCGATGTCAAGATTCAGACCAAGGTCGACGACAACTACCACGGCGTCGAGAACCACATCGCGGTTCACATTCAGATCGAAGAAGGCTCGCAAACTGTCGTCGGATCTCTTCACATCGTAGGAAACCAGAAAGTTGACGTTAAGGCATTCCCTGAACTCTACACGGCCGAGGGCCAGCCCTACTCCGAACAGAATCTCGCCAACGATCGCGAGTCCATCCTCAACTATTACTTCAATCACGGTTTTTCCAATGCCAACCTCGAAATCACCACCAAACCTTCACCCGGCCGGGCGAACCACGAAGATGTTACTTACACCATCCAGGAGGGTGATCAGTTCTTCGTGAACAAGGTGATGGTCGCAGGTCTCGATCACACTCGGGACTACGTCGTGCAGCGCGAGATTCAGGTGGTTGCCGGCCAACCTCTCAGTCAGGGAGATCTTCTCGATACCCAGCGCAGGCTGTACGATCTTGGCATCTTCAGCCAGGTCGACACCGCCGTGCAGAATCCCGACGGCTCCGACTCCCAGAAAAATGTTCTCGTCCAGGTGCAGGAAGCCAAACGCTATACCTTCACCTACGGCTTCGGTCTGGAATTTGAAACTGGCCTTCCTTCCGGCTCCGCCGCTCCCACCGGAGACACAGGAGTAAGCCCCCGCGTCGGATTCGATATTACCCGCCTGAATGTCGGCGGCCGAGATCAGAGCCTGATCTTCCAGTCTCACGTCGGCCGCCTTCAGCAGCGCGGCCTCGTGAGCTACGAGATCCCAAAACTGTTCAACAACGACCGCCTCAAACTTTTCTACACCGTGTTCTACGACAACAGTCTTGACGTCTCCACCTTCACCTCCCAGCGCTGGGAGGGAAAGATCGACCTGCGCCAGCAAATCGGCCAGATCCTACCCAATTACTCAACCTCCATCACCTACCGCTTCGAATACCGGCGTGTGAAAGCCAGCAGCATCGTTCCAGACCTTTCCCCCGCTGAGTTTAGTTTGTTCTCCTTGCCCGCGCGCGTCGGCGGTCCCGGCCTTACTTACATCCGCGACAAACGAGACAACCCCCTCGAAAGTACAAAAGGCCAATACTTCACTCTGGATGCCTTTGCCGCCTCCAGTTTCTTTGGTTCTCAAGCCAATTACGGCCGCGTCCTCGGTCAAGATGCTACCTATTACGCCTTCGGGCGGCCTAATCACAAGTTTGTCATCGCTCGCTCCACGACCCTGGGCTTGGAACAGGTCTATCACGGTAGCGTGGTTCTGCCGCCCGGAGCCTGTGAAATCGTTAATTTGATTAACTCATGCCCCACGGGTATTTCTGTCATCCCGTTGCCCGAGGTTTTTTTTGCTGGCGGCGGCAACTCCCACCGCGGTTTCGGGTTAAATCAAGCAGGACCCCGCGATCCCGATTCCGGTTTTCCCGTCGGTGGTACGGCGCTGTTCGTCAACAGCGAGGAACTGCGCTTCCCGCAGATTAGCTTGCCTTACCTCGGAGAAGGCTTCGGCTTCGCTATTTTTCACGATATGGGCAATGTCTTTACCGCCGGTCACGATCTACTCACGGGCCTGATGCGCTGGCACCAGCCTGATCCTTCTCAGTGTTTGCTAAGCAACCCCGGCGTAATCATTCCAGCGTGCGAGACCTATTTCAACAACAGCGGCTACGACTACACCTCGCACGCGGTTGGCATTGGACTGCGCTACAAGACTCCCATCGGCCCCTTGCGCTTCGACTTCGGGTACAATCTAAACCCGACCTACTATTTCCAGGGAATCACTAATTCAGCCGGGCTACTGACCGGGGATTTCGAGACGCAGCGTATGCGTCATTTCAACGTTTTCTTTAGCATAGGGCAGCCATTTTAATGAGATTTCTGACGAACAGAACGATGACCTTAGCCGCGCTAGCACTCTTGCTCGCGGCGCTATGTCTTGCGCCTAATCAAGGCTCGGCCGAAGTAATCGATCGCATCGTCGCCACGGTAAACGGCCAGGTCATCCTGCAAAGCGACTGGGACGAAGCTCTCTGCTACGAGGCTCTGCTCACCAACCGAACTCTCGCGCAGTTCACTGACGATGATCGTCGTGCTGTTCTGGACCGTCTTATCGACCTGGAGCTTCTTCGCGGGCAAATGAAATCCGCCGACTTCCCCCACGCCACCGATGCTGAGGTTGCTGCCCGCGTGGCCGCTGCGCGTAAACAGTATCCTCAGGCCACATCAGCGGAAGCGTGGGAAGCTCTCCTCGCCCAATACCATCTCACGGAAAGAGATCTCTTCGATCACGTCCGGCAGCAGATCGATGTGATGCGCCTGGTCGATGCCCGCCTTCGGCCCACCGTCGAGATTGATTCCAAATCCATCGAGGCGTACTACCGCGACAAGTTTGTCCCGAAGTTGAAGCAGTCGGGAGCGTCCGAAGTCCCTCTCGCCGACGTATCCGCCAAGATTCGCGAGCTGCTCACCGAAGAAAAAGTCAGCGAGTTGCTCGTCTCCTGGCTGCAAACTTTGCGCTCCGAAGGGCAGATTCGTATCCCCGGCGTCACTCCCTCTGTCAACGACCCGGGAGTCCAATCGCAGTGACTGAAGCACCCGCCAAACCTACTCGCCGCCGTTGGTGGAAATATCTGTTGGGGCTGATTGCGGTGGGCCTCGTGGCCGCGCTTGGCCTGCTTCTCTACGTCAACACCGACTCATTCCAGTCGCTCGTCCGCCGCCGTCTCATCGCCGAATTAGAGAGCATCACCGGCGGCCGTGTCGAGATCGGCAGCATTCACACCGCGCCCTTTCGCCTGCAGGCGGACGTGCGCGATATCACCGTTCACGGCCGCGAGTCCGCCTCCGACGTGCCTCTAGCCCACGCGGACCGTATTGTCGCGCGCCTCAAGCTCAGTTCACTTGTCCGTTCCGAGTTTGGATTCCACGAGGTCATTCTCGAGCAACCCGTCGTCCACGTGGCTTTCTATTCCGATGGCACCACCAATTTTCCCCCGCGTAGAGTCGCCGCGGTTAGCGGCAAGACTCTGGTCGAGCGACTCTTTGCTCTCTCCATCGATCATCTCGAACTTAGTCATGGCCTCATCCTTTGGGACAACCAAACCATCCCGTTTGACTTCGCAGCGCGCGACGCGGCGCTTCAAATGGACTATTCGTTGCTTCACCGCCGCTACGACGGACACCTTCGCCTCGGCATGGTCGACACCAAGCTGACGAACTGTCGCCCCTTCGCATGGATGACCGACGTTGAGTTCACCCTTGGAGCGAACTCCGCGACTGTTTCTTCCGTTAAGTGGAACTCCGAACACTCGCATTTCTCGGCCAGTGGAGAGATCACGGATTTTAATCATCCCCATCTCCAGGGTTCCTACGATGCCCAGCTCGATCTCACCGAGGCTGCGTCCATTGTCCGCCGCCGCGATCTTCGTGCCGGTGTGCTCGACATCAAGGGGAGCGGCGACTGGTCACCGGATCAGTTCGCCACCAACGGTCTTCTCACGGTCCGTGATCTCGTGTGGAAGCACGATCTTGTCTCGTTCTCCCGGGCATCACTCAACACCGGCTACACCGTCACCGACCAGCAGCTTAAACTCTCGAAACTGCAAGGAAATATTCTCGGCGGCAGCTTTACCGGCGACGCTGAATTGAATCAATGGCTCGCGCCCGCGCAGCGCCTCTCGCCCGCCACCAGAAAAACCCTTGAGACCGCCGTCATTTCAGCCGCTCCGCCCCAGGGTAAGTCCAGCCGAAAAGTTCCCAACCGAAAGCCGCCGGCGATCCAAAACGCGCTCGTCTTTCTTCACCTGCGCGACCTCTCGGTGCAAGACCTGATCGCCGCCTTCACTGCTGTTACTCACCCCCTCGCCCGTCTTCATCCTTCCGGATCGGCCTCCGGAACTCTGGAAACCCGCTGGAAGGGAACTGTCCGCGACGCGGAAACCCGATTTACTCTCGATCTAACTCCTCCCGCGCATCCTGCCCCGTCAGAACTGCCGCTCACCGGGCACGCCAGCGGCGTCTACCGGGCTGCCGACGAGGCTTTGGACTTGCCCCAATTCACACTTACTACACCCACCTCCCACGTCACGGCTTCCGGCACTCTATCTGAGACGTCCGCGGTCCGCCTCTCCGTTAAGACCACGAGTCTCGCTGACTGGCTGCCCTTCATCGAAGTCGTTCGCGGCCCTGCGCTGTTTCCCGTCGCGCTGAACGGCAGCGCCACCTTCAACGGCAGCATGAGCGGTTCGCTCGACGCACCTCAAATTGCCGGCAGTCTTGAAGTGGACGATTTCGACATCACTCCGGCTGCCATAGGCAAAACTCGACTGCCTCAAACTCATTGGGATTCTCTTTCCACCTCGATCCAGCTTTCTTTCCGCGGCATCTCTCTTCACAGCGCTACTCTGCGTCGTGACGACACCTCCGCTGAGTTCGATGCCTCCGCCGCCCTTCTCCACGGTCATTTCACCGGAGACAGCACTTTCAACCTGCGCGCCAACTTCCAGAACGCCAGCCTCGTCGAACTCGAAAACTTCCTTGGATACAACTATCCCATCTCCGGCAAAACCGATCTTTTCGTCCAGGCCTCCGGCACTTTCTCCGACCCGCGCGGCGAGGGAAAAATTCACCTGACCGAAGGTTCTGCCTACGGGGAGATTATCGAGCAGTTCGATTCCCCCTTCCGCATCGGCCAGGGCCAAATCGCTTTCGACGACCTGCATCTTTTCCACCACGATTCAGTTACCACGGGGAGCGCCATCTACAACCCTTCCACCCGCGTCTTCAATCTCGATCTCACCGGCAGCAATTTCGACCTTGCCCTGGTCCGCCAGATCCACTCCAATCGTCTTTCTGTAGAAGGACGAGCAGATTTCGTCCTGAAAGCTTCAGGTACTCCTGCCGCGCCTTTAATCAATGCAGACGTTCACCTCCGCGAACTCACCCTCGATCAAGACCTCGCAGGCAACATGGACTTGCACGCGGTGACCGAGGACAGTCAGTTGCACCTCACCGGCAATTCCAATTTCAAACGCGGCTCGTTACTCCTCAGTGGCAACGTCCAGTTGCGCGATGACTATCCCGCCGAGCTCACTTTTAAAATGGAGCAGTTCGATCCTGACGTCTTCTGGCGCTCCTATCTCAATGGCCAACTCACAGGGGATTCCGCCGTTAGCGGTTCTCTCCGCCTGCACGGCCCACTCCGCCAGCCCCGGCAATTGGCTCTGGAGGGGAATCTGACCGCCGTTTCGCTCGATGTCGCGAATGCTACGGTGCATAGCCAGGATCCCATTCTCTTCTCGCTCGCCAATGAGTCGGTCAACATCCAGCAACTCCACTTGATCGGGGAGGGAACTGACCTCACGGCGCACGGGTCCGTGCAGCTCACTGGCGATCGCACACTCGATCTCACGGCCAACGGACGTCTCGACCTCAAATTGCTCTCGAGCTTCGATTCCAATGTTACCTCCGCGGGTCTCGTCACTTTGGACCTGAGAGTCGGCGGCACTCTCGCCGATCCCTTCCCTCATGGCCGCCTTCAAGTCGCCGACGGTTCGCTTTCCTATGCCGGGCTGCCCAGCGGCTTGAGCGAACTCAACGGCTCGCTCACGTTTACTCGTGATCGCGCGCTCATAGAGACGCTTACTGCCCGCACCGGAGGCGGCACGCTCGACTTCAAAGGCGATGCTACCTATTTCAACCAGCAACTCAACTTCAATCTAACCGCCACCGGTAAGGACGTGCGCTTGCGCTATCCTCCCGGTGTCAGCTCCACTGCCAACGCCGAACTGCATTGGGTGGGCACGCGCTCCGCGTCCACCGTCTCAGGCGACATCAGCATCAACAAGATGGCCGTGACTCCGGGCTTCGACTTCAGCAGCTATCTCGAGCGCAGCCGCAACTTCTCCACCATTACGACAGCCAACTCCCCGCTGAACAATATAAAGCTCGACATCCACGTGGTGACTGCACCCGAACTCCAGATGCGTACGGCGATCGCCCGCCTCTCCGGTGACGCTGATCTGCGGCTGCGGGGCTCTGTGGCCCGTCCCGCCGTCCTCGGCCGGGTCGACATTCTCGAAGGTCAGGCCACTTTCCACGGCATCCGCTTCACTCTCGAACGCGGCGATATCACATTCGCCAATCCGGTTGCCATCGAGCCCCAATTCAATCTGCAGGCCTCCAGCCATGTGCGCAACTACGAACTGAACATCACGGCCACTGGCACTCCCGACCGCCTCAACATTAATTACCGGTCCGAACCGCCTCTGCCCAAGTCCGATATCATCGCTCTCCTCGCTCTCGGCCGCACCAACCAGGAATCTGCGCAACTTCAGGAGCAGGGCGGTCAGGGCGTCTTTTCCGACCAGGCCAGCGCCCTCATCCTCAGCCAGGCGCTGAACTCCACCGTCAGCAACCGTCTCGACCGTCTGTTCGGCGCCAGCAACATCAAGATCGATCCCCAGGGACTCACCACCGAGACCAATCCCATCAGCAACGGCCCCCAGATCACCATCGAGCAGCAGTTCTCCAATAACCTGTCCCTTACCTACTCCACCAATGTCTCGCAGAGTTCGCAGCAGATTATCGAGGGGGAGTACTATTTCAATCGCAACGTTTCCGTCGTCGGCAACCGCGACCAGAACGGTGTGGTCAGCTTCGACCTGCGCATCC
>JBAWCJ010000027.1:0-6401 GCA_049590215.1 Candidatus Sulfotelmatobacter sp.
GCGGACACGTTGATCATCATCGGCATGTTCGCTGGAGTGAAGACGACGTAATTAATCGTTATTTGTCGACGAACTTTACGAGCTCCCGATGAGCACGCCGGTAATGAACACCAGCACACCGCCAAGCCCAACCTGCAGCGCTGCAGAAATCCATGGAGTATCCATGTAGCGGCGTCGGATCCAGGTAATCACTCCCAGTTCGGCGAGTACCACCGCTCCCGCAGCCCACAACGCCATCCGAAAATTGTTTATCAGGAATGGCAGCGTGTGTCCGATTCCGCCCAACGCTGTCATCAAGCCGCAGATCACGCCACGCACCCATGGATGACCGCGCCCAGTCAAGCTGCCGTCATCCGAAAGCGCTTCAGTAAATCCCATGCTGATTCCGGCGCCTACAGATGCGGCAATGCCGACGAGCAATGCATCGTGAGGCTTTCGGGTGGCGAATGCAGCAGCGAACACGGGAGCCAGCGTGGAGATGGAACCGTCGATTGCACCGGCCAAACCCGGCTGCACGATTTGCAATACGAAGAGACGCCGCTGCGCTTTCTCTTCGTCGGCTTTCACGTTCGCGGGAAGCTTTTCCTTGTCCAGTTCCTGCGCGCGCTCTTCGTGCTCCCGCTCCTCATTGATGAGATCGTCAAGCAGTTGCCGAACGCTGGCATCCTGTGTGCGCTGCGCCGCTTTTTCATAAAACCGGCGCGTCTCCACTTCCATGGTGCTGGCTTCCTTGCGCACCGCCTCGATGCGCAGCGGACGAATCAGCCAAAGCGCGGGACGCTCCACAAAACCACGCACGTCCTGCCGCCGGATCAGGGGAATATGTTCGCCAAACTTCTGTTGGAAGAGTTCGATCAGCCGCCTGCGGTGCCCCGATTCTTCTTCGCGCATGCCTTCAAACATGGCCGCCGACGCGGGGTAATCCGGCCGCAACCCTTCGGCAAAGTCGGCATATACCCGCTCGTCTTCTTCTTCCAGCGCAATCGCCAGAGCCAGCACTTCGCGTTCCGTGAGTTCCTCAAACTTCTTCATGGCGACTTAGCTTACCTTTTGATTGTCATTCCGAACAAGCGTTCTTTGCGCCGTGAGGAATCCGGGCGAGCTGCGCGATGGGTCGCGTCCTTTGCGACCCAATAACCGCGCGTTTAGCTCGCTTCATTTGCTCTGTGGCACTGCCGACAGACCCGTCTTCAGTGCTACTATCGGATTCATGACGCCTCGGAAATCGTCGGGGTCCCGCAAGCGATCAACCCCCCTGCGTGCGGGGAAGAAAGCGCCGCAGGCCTCGCGTAAAGCGACGCGCAAAACTGCGCATAAATCTTCGCATGCTCCTGAACTAGTCATCATCACAGGGATGAGCGGGTCAGGGAAAGCTTCCGTGCTCAAGGCTTTCGAGGATCTGGGCTACTACTGCGTCGATAATCTTCCTGTGGAACTGATCCCGCGCTTCGCGGAGATGGCGTTGCAGTCGGCCGAGATCCGCCGCACCGCGCTCGTTGTGGACGTACGCGAAGGTTCCCAGCTCGAGCAACTCCCCGGCATTCTGAAGGCTGTGCGGCGCATGATTCCGACCAAGGTCGCCTTTCTTGAAGCCTCCGATGCGGTGCTGATGCGGCGTTTCAGCGAGACGCGCCGTCCGCATCCCCTGGGCACGGATACGCCGGTCAATGCCTCGCTAAAGGCCGAGCGACGCCATTTGGCGAGCATCCGCGCCCTGGCCGACATCGTCATCGACACTTCGAAATTCAACGTGCACGAACTGCGCGCCCACATCACCGAGCGTTTCCGCCAACAGGCGGCGGAGAAAAGCATTCTGGTTTCATGCGTGAGCTTCGGCTTTCGCCACGGAGTGCCTGAGGAAGCAGACCTGGTTTTTGACGTGCGTTTTCTTCCCAACCCGCACTTCGTACCAGAATTCAGGCCGCTGACGGGCCGCGATCCGCGCGTGGCCAGATACATCCGGTCTTTTCCGCAAGCGAAGAAGTTTATCCCGCGCATTTCCGATCTGCTGGTTGACCTGATGCCGCACTACATCCACGAAGGCAAGAGCTATCTCACCATCGGTTTTGGCTGCACCGGAGGCCAGCACCGCTCAGTGATGATCGCTGAGGAAGTCAGCAAGCGCCTGCACAAAGCCGGATACCGCGTGAAGGTCGTGCACCGGGACATGCCGAAGTAGGAACCCATGTGCACAAGACACAAGGCGGCTACTTTGGGATTCCATCCCGGCGCAGTAAAATAGGCGCTTGCACCCCATGACTATGCCACCGTCAGTAAGCCACTGCGGCCTGCTGGGAGCGCTATGCGCCAACTGACGCGCCTCGTCCGCTACGTGTTCCCGTTTCTGCTGCAGTTGTTGCCGGGCGTATTGATGTTGGCCGCAGTAGGTTTTCTGGAAGCGTTTCGGCTGGTCCTGTTGAAGCCGGTGCTGGACCGTGTGCTGGTTCCCGCCTCGGGATCAGAAAACATCGTCCTCTTTACGATTCCTCACGCAGGACGCGCAATTTATCTCCAACAGTTCGTTCCATCTCACTTCCGCAATGCATGGACGATCGTGGCCTATGCGCTAGTGGCCTCGACCTTACTTAAAGGAATTTTCGATTATTGCGGGACTTACTTGGTGAACCACGCCGGGTTCGGCATGATCACGAGCCTGCGCAACGACCTCTATAACTCAGTTTTGCGGAGGTCGTCCGCTTTTTTTCAGAAGCATCCAACAGGGACACTTGTCTCGACCATCGTGAACGACATTGAGCGCGTGCAATATGCGATGTCAAGCGTGCTGGCGGAGTTCCTGCAGCAGTTCTTCAGCTTCGTCTTTATTGCGGGCGCGGTAGTGGTGCTGGGCCGGGGCCTAGCGTGGGTGCTGTTGCTGTTCGTCCCATTCATAGTCATGTCCGCCATCCGCATTGGGCGTCGCGTGCGCACAACCACACGTCGAGGCCAAGATCAGTTGGCCGACGTGCAAAATCTTCTTCATGAGACCATCACGGGCAACCGTATCGTGAAGGCGTTTGGTATGGAGTCTTGGGAAGTCGCGCGATTTCGGGCCGCCGCGAACCGTTTGTTTCGTGCTAACTTGCGTTCTGTCGCCGCGGCGGCCATCAGTTCCCCGCTGATGGACAATTTCGGCGCGATTGCCTTGGCTCTGATGTTGCTTCTCGGCCGCGAGAAAATTGCGCACCACCAGTTCACCTTAGGCGACTTCGTTGCGTTTTTTGCCGCGATCCTGGCCCTGTACAACCCAGTCCGCAAGTTTGCGCTTTTCAACAACAACTTCCAGCAGGCTCTGGGCGCATCGAGCGAAATCTTCAAATTCATGGACATTGAAGACGATGTTCGCGAAAAGCCGCACGCCAAGCGCTTGCCCGCGTTCGCGAAGACTGTCCAGTTTGATCACGTTAGTTTCACCTATGGCAGCGAAGGCGAAGACGCCCGCGTGCTGCACGACATCAGCCTCGAGGTTCGCCGCGGAGAAGTCGTGGCCATCGTCGGCTCCAGTGGTTCGGGCAAGAGCACTCTGGTTCACCTGATCCCGCGTTTTTTTGATGCCACAGAAGGTCGCTTGCTCATCGACGGCTTCGACGTGCGCGACGTGACTCTGGCTTCGTTGCGGGAGCAAGTTGGAATCGTCACGCAGGAAACCGTTTTGTTTAACGACACAGTCCGCAACAACATCGCTTACGGCCAGCCGCACGTCGCGCTCAAAGAGGTTGAAGCCGCGGCCCGGGCCGCTCTGGCGCATGACTTCATCCGCGCCCTGCCTGCGGGATACGATGAAGTGATCGGAGAGCGCGGCGTGCGCCTTTCCGGCGGAGAACGGCAGCGCATCGCCATTGCCCGCGCTATTCTGAAGAACGCGCCTATCCTTATTCTGGACGAGGCCACGTCGGCGCTCGACAGCGAATCGGAAGCGCTGGTGCAATCGGCGTTGCACAATCTGATGAGCGGCCGCACCGTGTTTGTGATTGCGCACCGGCTTTCGACCGTGCGCCGCGCCGACCGCATCGTCGTGATTGAGAACGGCGCCATCGCGGACATTGGCGCGCATGAAGACTTGATGACGAAGCTGGGCACGTACCGGCGTCTTTACGAATTGCAGTTCGCTGACTTCGAGCCGAAACTGGAGCCAGTGCGACGCAGTTGACATTCGCAGCGGGAAGTTCGAGAAATCACACATGCCTCTCCGCTCCATGACGGGTTTTGCCCAGGTCAAAGGCGAACTCACAAGCCAGGCCGAAGGAAGCGCCAGTCCTGCGCCCGGCGTCTCTCCATCTTCCCAGAGCAACGGGCATCTTGCCTTCGCGCTCTCGTTGAAATCGGTGAATCACCGTTTTCTCGATTTGCATTTTCGTTTACCCTCGGGATCTGACTCTTTGGAAATGCAACTGCGCCGCCTGCTCAAAGAAAAAATTGCCCGAGGGCACGTCGAGGTCACGCTCAGCCTGGAGCGCGGGGGTGGTGAAACTCTCGCTCTGAATCGTCCGCTGGTAGCGGCTTACATCACGGCTTTTCGTTCAGCGGCGCGTGAGTTTGGCGTGCCTGCGGAACCGGATCTCAACGTCATCCTGCGCATTCCCGGGGCGCTCGATTCTGCCAAGGATCCAGAGGAAGGTGCCATCGAGTCGGCGGTGATGGCCCGGGCGGGCGAGGTGCTCGATCGCCTGAATCAGATGCGCGAGCAGGAAGGCCGAGGCATTGAGCATGAACTCCGCCAGCGCATGATTCACTTGGGCGAAGCTGTGAAGACCGTGCAACTCCACCGGCGTACCGTATTGCAGAGCTACGCAGATCGGCTGCAGTCGCGCCTGCAGGAACTGTTGAGCTCCAGCGCCGATAAGGAAAGAGTCCTGCAGGAAGCCGCGCTGCTGGTCGATCGCAGTGACATTCAGGAAGAAATCGTGCGTCTCGAAAATCACGTCCAGCATTTCCTGGGCTTGCTCGATGGAGATGGTGAAGTCGGGAAGAAACTGGACTTCCTGCTGCAGGAGATGAACCGCGAGGCCAATACCTTGCTCTCGAAGACATCCGGCCTGGCTGGCGAGGCGCTCAAGATCACCGAAGCCGGACTCATTATGAAAGCGGAGATCGAAAAATCACGTGAGCAGGTGCAGAACCTGGAATGAGTCCCCCCGCCCATAAGCCACTCGTCTATATCATTTCGGCCCCGTCAGGTTCGGGCAAGTCGACGCTGGTCAATGAACTGCTGAAGAAGGTGAGCGATCTGGAGTTTTCCATTTCCTACACCACGCGCGCTCCGCGCGGCAGTGAGACCAATGGACGGCAGTATTATTTTGTTTCGCGCCCGGAATTCGAGAAGATGATTCGCGATGGGGAGTTCCTCGAGCACGCCGAGGTTTTCGGTAATTACTACGGAACCGCGCGCCGCTTCCTGCATGACGCCGAGAAAAATGGCCGCGATCTGCTGCTCGATATCGACGTGCAAGGCGCGGCACAGATTCAGGAAAAACTTCCCGACGCCACCAGCATTTTTATTCTGCCGCCGGATCGAAAGACGCTGGAGGAGCGCTTACGCAAGCGCAGCGAAGATCGTGAGGAAGTCATACAGCGTCGCCTGGTCACGGCGACTCGCGAAATTGAGAATTACGACCGATACAACTACATTCTCGTGAACGACCAACTCGAGGACTCAATCAAAGCTTTGCGAGCGATTGTGCGTGGGGAGCGCCTGGTGCGCGCAGGACGGCCGCTATCCCCTGAGGAAGCAAAAACCGTGGCTCTGGCAGACCGCTGCCGCCTGGCCAATGTCCGCGACCGTCTGAAGCCGATATTGGCCTCATTTAAGCCGCCCGACGCTTCGGGGAAGGGTTAGTCCTCGGTAACCATATTCGAGGGTTGGCAGCCCCCGTTGGGTTGAGTTTCGTGGGAAAATAGTGACGTACGGTTTGGCGTTGCAGACAAACGAAGCGCAGCAACTTTCGGCAATCAAAATCTGGGTCCCAGCAACAAGGGAGAGAATTTCATGAAATTGATCGAAGGCTTCGACAGCAACTATCGCTACATTCTGGTCGCCGCCCGGCGTGCCCGCCAATTACAATCCGGAGCACCGCCGGTGGTTCAGACCAACTCCCGCAAGCCTTGCCGCATCGCGCAGGACGAAATCCGCGCGGGCAAGGTGAAGTGGGAGATTCCGGAAACGCGCAGTGCGGCCGAGCAAGCCGCAGAAGTGCTGGATAAAGCTTTCGGAGACGCCTAGGCGCGTCGGCGCCGAGACCTTATGAAAGTTGCTCTAGGAGTGACGGGCGGCATTGCGGCCTACAAGGCGGCGGAGATTGTGCGCCTGCTGCAAGACCGCGGCATTCGCGTGCAGGTCATCATGACGCGCGCGGCCCAGGAATTTGTTCGTCCACTCACGTTCGCGGCGCTCTCCGGCGAAAAAG
>JBAWCJ010000028.1:0-3389 GCA_049590215.1 Candidatus Sulfotelmatobacter sp.
AGCTGAAGGCTGATAGCTGATAGCTGACAGCGTTTCCGGGGATCTTCACTTTGGAAGACGTTCAGGTAGTCGCGATGCTGGTCCGCCGCTGTGTTGCCGGCGACGCCGCTGCCTGGGAAGAAATCGTTCAGACCTACAATCGCCGCATCTATAACATCTGCTACCGCTTCGCCGGATCAGCCCACGACGCCGAAGACCTCGCTCAGGAAGTCTTCATCAAGATTTACCGCACGCTCCCAACCTATGACAGCTCCAAGGGAGCTTTCGTCACCTGGGTCACCACCATCACCCGCAACCTGCTGGTCGACCATTTCCGCAAAACCAAGCAGGACCGCATCACCGATTCGCTCGACGCCGCGTCCTCGCCCCACGAAGACGCTCAACCCCTGAGCGAGCAAATTCAGGACCAATCCGCGCCTCCCGACCAGCACGTTCGCCGCCGGGAAGTCGCCGAAAGCATTCATGCTGCCCTCGCCAGGCTCTCGCCGGAGCTTCGTGAGGCAGTGATTTTAAGAGACTTACAGGATTTTGACTATCGTGAAATCGCAACCGTCTTGAAGGTTCCGGAGGGCACTGTGAAATCTCGAATAAATCGTGGCCGGGCGGAACTTGCCCGCCTCTTACAACGTACCTATAGGCAGGTGATGTGATGCCAGATCTCACCAATCACGGAATGCAGTGTCACGAGTTTGACAGCCTCGTCAGCGACGCCCTCGATGGCGTTCTGACCGGCGCTCAACTCGACACCTTCCAGGCCCACGCCCGGACTTGTTCCGCGTGCGGGCCGCTGCTCGCCGATGTCACGGCCGGCCGCAACTGGCTGAAGGATCTCACGGAGGTGGAGCCTCCAGTCAGTCTGGTGACCAACATCCTGGCATCCACAACGGGCGTTGACACCCAACGCCTGCGGGTGAACGTCCCCGCGTCGCAACCCGGCGCTTCATGGCTTGAGAAGTTGCAAGCCTGGGCTTCGCAAGCGCTGCAACCAATCTGGGGTACGGTCCGGCAGCCGCGGTTCGCCCTGTCGTTTTGCATGGCGTTCTTCTCGCTGTCGGTCGCCCTGAGCGTGCTCGGCGTCAAACCCGCCGACCTGCGCCAGTTGAGCCTGCGTCCCACCGTCCTGCGGCACACGTACTACAATACGCAGGCCCGGGTAGTCCGCTATTACGAAAACATCCGGCTGGTCTACGAGGTGGAATCGCGCGTGCGCGAACTCAAGCGCAACGTCGCACCCGCCGCCGAACCCGCGCCGGAAAAGAATAACGACAAGAAAGATCCCAAGAACGACACAACCGAACAGCCCGAGCAGAAACAGGAGCGTAATTACACCCAGACCGAGAACCAACTCACTCTGGCCTGCGCGCCTGTGGATTCGTCTGTGAACGATTCGTCTATCAACGATCCGTCTGTAGTGTCGGTGACCACATACAGGAGGTTCGTATGAACTGCGCCAACCACAGCAACATTGCCGCGGTCGCTTTCTGCCGCACTTGCGGCAAGCCGCTCTGCGCGGCTTGCACCCGCGACGTCCGCGGAGTCGTCTACTGCGAGCCCTGTCTCGCCGCCCGTCTCGATGGCACGGTCGCGTCCGCCGGATTCGTGCCTCCGGCGCAGGGTCCATACTCGCCTCCGACAGCGCCCTTTCGCCCAAGCGGCGGATCCGGCCCCAATCCCGCAGTCGCCGGCATCCTCGCCGGATTCTTTCCCTTCGGCGTGGGCGCAGTCTACTGCTCGCAGTACGCCAAGGGACTGGCGCACCTGCTGATCTTCGTTATGCTCATCTTCGGCCTCGACCACGGCGGGAGCTGGGACTGGCTGTTCGGCATCTGCATGGCCTTCTTCTACGTCTACCAGATCATCGACGCCGTCCGCACCGCCCGCGCTCTTCAGGAAGGCCAGCCCGCGCCCGATCCCATGGGCCTCGGCCAGACCTTCAGCATGGGTGAGAAATTCGACGCCGGCAAAGTGCCGGTAGGTGCCATCGTTCTCATCGGACTCGGCCTTCTGTTCCTGCTGAACACGATGAGAATCTTCGAAACCGGCTTGGACCGCCTGTGGCCGCTGATCCTCGTCTTTCTCGGTGGCTGGATGTTTTATCGCAACTATGAGCGCGCCCAGCATTCCTGTGGCTGCGGCCGCTGCATGGCGCGTTGCATGATGGGACCGGCGCTCGTGCTCACCACCGGCATCCTGTTCCTGCTCGACAGCATGGATATCGTCGAACTGCACCGCACCTGGCCGGCCTGGATTCTGGTAGTCGGTATCGTCAAGCTGCTGCAGAGCAGCGCCTCATCCGCCGGACACGTCGGCCCGCTGCCACCGGCGCCCCCGCCGCCTCCAGGAGTGGGAGTTGCGCCGCCTCCACCACCGGCTTTCTCCGATCCGTCATCTAATCCGCCCTCTAATCAGGCACCAACATCTTCTTCCGGGGAGGTGCACAATGGCTAGCCCAACTCAACCTCCCATCGCGCCTCTTCCCCCGCGCTATCGCCGTCGCTCCTTTGCCGGACCGCTGGTTCTGATCATCCTCGGCCTCGTGTTCCTGCTCGGCAACCTGCACCTGATTTCCTGGATGCGCCTCGGAACATTGTTCGCGCACTACTGGCCTCTGCTCCTGATCCTCTGGGGCATCATCAAGCTGGTTGAATATCAACAGGCTCAACGCGACGGCGTCCCCGCCCGAGGCATCGGCTTCGGCGGAGTCTGTCTCGTCCTCTGCATCGTCTTCTTCGGGCTCATGGCCACCCAGGCCTCGCGTCTGCACTGGGAACAATTTCGCAACGACATCAACATCGATGACAGCGATCTCGACAACATTTTCGGCGAGACCTTCAACTACGACGACCACCTCGAACAGGACGTCCCGGCCGCCATCACCACCCTGCGCGTCAACAACGATCACGGCGCGGTCCGCGTCACTCCCTCTGATGACAACAAAATCACGGTCGCCGTCCGCAAGAAGGTTGGCGCCGATAGCCAGAGCGACGCCCACAAATACAACGCAGCGACCAAGCCGGTGATTACCTCAGCCGGAACCCTGTTGACTCTCGACGCCCGGACGCACGCCACCGGCGACCATTCCGTCCAGACCGATCTCGACATCTCCATTCCGCGCAAGATGGCGCTGCAAATAACCTCGAACCACGGCGAAGTCTCGGTAACCGGCCGCGACGGCCAGGTAGAGATCAATAACCAGCACGGCGAAGTTTCCGTTGAAGACGTCACCGGCAACGTCAACCTGACCCTCGAAAGAAGCTCCGCCAAGGTCGAACAGATCACCGGCGACGTACACATCGACGGCCGCCTGAACGAAGTTTCCGTCACCGACGTCAAAGGCTCGGCCCAGTTCGACGGCGAATTCCAGGAGAGCGTCAAACTCGCCCGCATCA
>JBAWCJ010000029.1:0-2112 GCA_049590215.1 Candidatus Sulfotelmatobacter sp.
CAGAGATGGAATCGTACGTGACGGGGCTGGCAGGATCGAGAAATACGTTGTTCGATCCCCAGTATCGCGAAGAGTTGTAGCGCAGCGCCAGTTGATTGCGTGGCGTGAGATTGATATCGAGCTTGGCGTAGGAGGCGTTCCCGATCTGCGCGGCGGGATAGGATCCCGCGAGTGAACTCAGTTGCGCGGCGGCGGCGAAGACCAGGGCCTGATCGCTGGCCTCGTAATCGCCGGGTGAATAAGGTCCGGTGCCGGCCTGGGGCACAACCTGCATCGAGCCGTCGAGAAACTCGACTACATCGGGCACGCGGAAGAAGTGCTGATCGAATCCGGCAAAAAAGAAGATTTTATTTTTCATGAGCGGGCCGCCGAGTGTGCCTCCGCCCTGCTGCTGCTCACTGTGCGGCTTGAAAGACATGAAGGGAGTAGCGGCCCCGCCGAATGCGCTGTCGCGAATGTAATAAAGTCCGGTGCCGTGCCAATGGTTAGTTCCAGACTTGGTCACGACGTTGATGACCGCTCCTCCGGCCCGTCCCATTTCAGCTCCGTAGGAATTCGACGAGACGCGGAACTCCTGCACCACTTCATTCGAGAACTGGTAAGGAGCGCGATAGAGGCCGCGAGCCTGGGCGAAGAAAGCATTGTTGAAGTCGCCGCCGTCGACAAGAAAGCTGTTCTGGAATCCGCGCAGTCCGCCGAAAGAGAGATCGCCATTGGTGGCCGAAGTCAGGCTGCGCGGATCTTGAGTCACGCCGGGCGAGAGCAGCATCAGATCGGAGAAGCGCCGCCCGTTGAGCGGGAGATCGGCGATGGCGCGTTCATCCAGAAGCGTCGAGACGGCCGTTGACTCAGTGTCAACCAGGGCCGGAGCGCCGCTGACGGAGACATGTTCGAGCGCTCCGGCAACGCTAAGGCGGAACTGAAGTTCCGCGGCAGCACCCACATCGACATGCAGCTGCGGAGTGATCTGCGGCGACATATCCTGCGCGACGACCCGGGCGGAGTAGTCCCCGGGCGGCAGCAGGTCGATCGCGAAGCGGCCTTCCGCGTCAGACGTGGCCGAGTAGCGAGCGCCGGTCGCCGTGCTGACCACCGCAATGCTGGCTCCGGGAATGCGCAGGTCGTGAAGATCGACGACCGTCCCATGAATGGCGCCGGTAGCGGCATCCTGAGCGGAAGCGTGCGGCGGCAACACTAACGGTAATACTAATAAAGAGAGAATCAGGACGCAGAGCGAGGCCCGCAGCATAGAAGTGCCACCTGTGGTTAGGATGAAGCTCGGAGGCGTGACTCCCGCGGGGTCCGGAGGCGAGCGGGGTGGGAAACCAGATTCCTTTGTAGCATGTAGGGATGGGTTGTGGCTGTGAGGTGCGGTGGTTCTTTTTGGCATGAGTGCCGGAGTGGGAAATCTGCTTTACCAACAGCCGTAGCGGCGTGCTATGTTCAGAGTTCGCTCAGCAGGAATGCGCAGATCAAGATTCGATCCTTCAAAGGCATGAAGCCGGTGATTCCCGCCAGTTGTTACGTCGACGAGTCGGCGCAGATTATCGGAGACGTCGTGCTCGGCGAGCACGCCTCGGTGTGGATGAATGCCGTGCTGCGCGGCGACGTATACGCGATCCGCGTCGGCGCGCACTCGAATGTGCAGGATTGCAGCGTGCTGCACGGCATGAAGAATCAGTACGGCGTGACGGTCGGCGAGTACGTCACGGTAGGGCATTCGGTCACTTTGCATGGATGCGTAATCGAAGACCGCTGCCTGATCGGCATGGGATCTGTGATTCTGAATGGCGCAAAGGTTGGTGCGGGTTCAATTATTGCCGCCGGAACGCTGATTCCCGAGCGCACGGTGGTCGAACCGCGCTCGTTATGGATGGGGTCTCCGGGCAAGTTTAAGCGCACGCTGGACGCCGGCGAGGAAGAGACGATCATGAGATACGCCCGGAATTATTTAGGCTATACGGAGGAATATCTCCGGGAACGATGACGATCTGTCACCCTGAGCGCCACGCCCTGTCATCCTGAGCGGAGAAAACCGGTTCGCAAAGCGAATCGGATTTCGGAGTCGAAGGACCCCTTTCACCCATGCGCAGCGACAGGCGCGGCAGGGCG
>JBAWCJ010000030.1:0-5688 GCA_049590215.1 Candidatus Sulfotelmatobacter sp.
CACCTACCCCGGCGACGCCAACCTGAAAGTCCTGCACCAGACTTTCTCCTACACCAGCTACTGGCTCAACAACCCTCCCGGCGAGAGGACGAACACCTGGACCGGCCACCGCGCCGCCGTAGAATCCTCCGGCTTCGGCTTCCTCGTGCTCTTCAACGGACGCCTCTACGCCGAACTGAAATCGGTCGCCAGGGCCACGAAGCTCGGCAGCTCCGACGCGCAAGCCGCCGCCGCCGCCGCGCGCCGCGAAGGTTTTCCCGCGCACACCATCATCTTCCTCGACCAGGAGCAAGGCGGACGCATGCTCCCCGAGCAGAAAGCCTACATCTACGCCTGGGTCGACGCCGTCACCGCCGCCGGATTCCGCGCCGGCATCTACTGCTCCGGCATCCCGGCCAAAGACGACAACAACATCGTCACCGCCGAAGATATTCGCGAAAACGCAGGCGGACGCCACATCGTTTACTGGGCCATCAACGATGCCTGCCCGCCCGCGCCCGGCTGTGCTTTTCCTCCAAATCACCCGCCAAGCCCCGCCCAGAGCGGCGTCAGCTTTGCCGAAGTCTGGCAATTCGCGCAATCCCCTCAGCGCAAAGACGTCGCCGCGCAATGCTCCAACTACAGCCGCGACGGCAACTGCTATCCCCCAGGGATCGCTGCCGCCGAGCAACTCCACGTAGACCTGAACACAGCCACGTCGCCTGATCCCTCAAACGGCAGATCGCACTGATGCATGCTCGACTTTGCCGACTGCGCCCGGCAAACGCGTTAGAATAGCCGCTCCCGCAAATCCACTTCAGGAGAAACCTCCCGCATGTCCCGAACATTATTCGCACCAGTTCTCGCCATCACCTTGCTCCTCGCTCTATCCGCCGCCGCGCAGGATAAAGACACCTGGCAGCTCGACCCGCCGCACTCCTCAGCGCAGTTTTCCGTGCGCCACCTTGGCGTCTCCACCGTTCGCGGCGCATTCACCAAGGTGAGCGGCACGGTGCACTACGACGCAGCCAATCCCGCCAAGTCTTCGATCCAGGCCACCATCGAATCTGCTTCCGTAGATACGCGCGTCGAGATGCGCGACAACGACTTGCGCAGCCCCCGCTTTCTCGACGCCCAAAAGTACCCCACTATCACTTTCCAGTCGAAGAAGGTCGAAGCCGTCGGCGAGGGCAAGCTGAAGGCCACCGGCGATCTCACCATTCACGGCGTCACTAAAGAAGTGGTTCTCGACGTCGACGGTCCCACGCCAGCGATCAAGGATCCCATGGGTAAAGACCGGCTGCGCGCAGGCGCATCTGCGACCACCAAAATCAACCGCAACGATTTCGGAGTCAGCGGTCTTCCCGGGATTGTCGGCGACGACGTCACCATCACCCTCGATATTGAAATGATCAAGCCGGCAACAAACTGAGAGCGAGCAATTAGCAGTTCGCTGTTAGCTTGATTCCCCGGCGCATCTCCCAGCGCACAACAAAATTGCTAAACGCTATTTACCAACTTCTGCTTCGCCGATTGCGTTAAAATGGAAGTATCCACAATGTCTGACCGCACCTTTACTCTCGACGAAGCGCAGTCTCTGCTGCCCGTGCTCGAGTCTCTGCTGCGCGCTGCCATCGATGGCAAGAAGGTGATGGAAGAGGTCGAGGGCGAAATGCAGGCTCTCAGTCACCGCATCTTCCTGAACGGTGGCACGCACGTCGACGTCGTGGCGGTCGCACGCCGCAAGGCCGAACGCGCCAAAGCAGAGCAAAGAGCCAAAGATGCTCTCGCCGAAATCGATTCCATCGGCGTGCAGGTCAAGGATCTCGACATCGGCCTGCTCGATTTTCCCTGCGAGGTCGAGGGCCGCATCGTCCTGCTCTGCTGGAAGATGGGCGAACACTCCATCACGCATTGGCACGGCACCGAAGAGGGATTCGCCGGACGCAAGCCTATCGACGAACGCATCGCCCGCACCCGCAGAACGAATTAGCCCTCAAGGAGGTTGCCTTTACGGCACTCATTCCAAGCAATTTCTCGGCAGCAACATCTTCCTGTGCTCCGTGTTTACCCAGAGGAACGTGATCTGGCCAAGACACGGGTAGAACATGATTTCGGGAGACACTTGTCTAAGGAAACACGGATTTAACGAGACAATTCCCGGAGCCAAATCTTTTTTGGGGCAGGATCTTCAATCAGGCGACACTTCGTCAATTTCGCCCGGCTTTCGTGCTGCAAGCTTTTCAGGCAAGCCCGCCGGGCCCAAGGATGACACGATGAGATTTCACCGTGCAGTTCGCTTTCTAGCTTTAGCACTTGCTCTGCTGGCTATTCCAGCAGCCCTTTCTTCTCCATCTTCCGCGCAGATCGGAATCGGGATAGGCATCTCGGTCCACATCGGTCCGCCCGCGCTGCCGGTTTATGAGCAGCCCATCTGTCCCGGCGCCGGCTATCTGTGGACGCCCGGCTACTGGGCCTGGGACGATGACGGCGGCTACTACTGGGTGCCCGGCACCTGGGTCGTCGCGCCCGTCGGCATGCTCTGGACTCCCGGGTACTGGGGCTGGAACGACGGTCTCTATGTTTGGAATGCCGGCTACTGGGGCCCCCACATCGGCTTCTACGGCGGCATTAACTACGGCTTCGGCTACGGCGGCGTCGGCTTTGTCGGCGGCGAGTGGCGCGGCGGAGCCTTCTTCTACAACACCGCCGTCATGCACGTGGACACAGTCCACATCACCAACGTCTATGTGAACCGGACCGTCATCGTTAATAACGATTCCCACGTTGCCTTTAACGGCGGCGAAGGCGGCATCGCAGCTCGGCCTTCCGCACAGGAAGAAGCATTTTCCCGCGAGCCGCATACTCCGCCGGTAGCAGCGCAGGTTCAGCAGGAACATGCCGCCAGCCAGAACAAGGCCTTGTTCGCATCGAACAATCACGGTGCGCCCGCGGTCGCCGCCACAGCTCGCCCCGGCGAGTTCAGCGGACACGGCGTAGTAGCCGCGAAAGCTGCCGGAGCGCCCTATCACGCCCCAGCGATGTCTCCGAAGGAAGCGCGCGCTACCCCGTCCCGGGATAACGCAATGAAGAATAATGCAATGCAGAACAACGCAATGAAGGGCGAATCCCATCCCGCGACTCCGCCTGCGCACGCCGAGCCTGCTCATCCTGAGAACGCTCGTCCACAGGCCGAGTCGCATCCAGCAAACCCTCCGAAGGCGAAGCCGGCCAACCAGCCCAAGCCGCCCAAGAACAACAAGAAGCCGCCCGAGGAGGAGAAGCACGAAAAGTGAGGTAACGACCGAACGTCAACTGAATGGCCAGCGGCTGCTTCCAGCCCTGGCCATTTTTTATGGAAGGAGCGTAGCCCAATCATGTAGGGGACAGCCTCCCCCGGCTGTCCGCGGAGCGCAGCTCCGCCTGAAGCCCCGGTGTCGCAGCATTTTCCCTGCAAGGCCCAGCTTTCCATGCGTTCCTATCCGAAGAGCAGCGCTAGCCGCGCCGTTCAGCGCTTGCACGGAGGTACAACTAGCCCCCCGGCTCGGAATCTTCTGCTACAATTTTTTACAACCGCGGCCGGGCGGAACTCGTATCATCGTACCGGAAAAAGAGAAGCTGGCTATTCCGGCTTCCGCGCGACGGCGGTCGTTTAGAGCAAGGCTGGTTGGGCTGGGTTCAAGCAAGGCAAGATTCAGGAGTCTGAAACGCCTTATGTCATCCACGAAGCACAAACTGCGCCTCATCGGCGCATTCGCCGCGCTTGCAACCTTGGCCCTCGCCGTAAGCTGTACTGGCTTTTTCACCAACCCAACGTTCACCACGCTGAGCATCAGTCCTTCTGCTCCGTCGGTTGAGGTGGGATCGACCGTTACTTTGCAGGCTTATGGCATAGACAGCAACAATGACGGGAGCTATGTCACCAGCGGGGTCTCGTGGTCGAGCGGCACACCGACAGTCGGGCAGATAAATGGCTCGTGCGCGACCGGCACATGTGGCGCCGTTACGATTCAGGGCGTTTCAGCCGGGACGTCTACCATCACCGCTGGAACCGAAGCCGTCACCGCGACAGCCACGCTCACTGTTCTTCTTGGCAATGTTTCAGACTTCGAAGTTTGCGAGGGCACGTTCGGCGCCACCTCCTCTTGCTCGACCCCCGGAGGCGCGCTAACTTCCTCAGTTGTGATCGGCCAGTCGGCAAACTTTATCGCACAGGGAACTTCCAACGGAACTGTGTACGACCTCACTATCGCCTCAACCTGGACGCCATCGTCCGCCGCTAGTAGCGTAATTTCGTGCTTAAACAACAGTGTTTCTCCCGAGACATGTACTGTCGAGGACGGTGCAGTGTCAGGCACTACTTACCCGGTCACTGTGACCTATGGCAGCAATCTCGTGGCAACCCTCAACATAACGGCGCAATAGGGGGATTGGCCCACTTTTGATTTCCCGTGCCGGCACCATCTCGCCTGAGGCTGCCCCAGCTTTGCCGGTTTTGCAAAGCTGGGCACCACGGACCTCGGCCCCTGGCTCTGTCCGAGGATCGGAACTCGCATGTTCACGCACCTAGCAACTCAACTCCCTCGTCCGCGGCCGCAGCGCGCAGCTGGCGGTCCAGAGTAGCCAGCGCGATTCCCCTGCGAGAAGCGATCTCCAGGTAAGCAGCGTCGGAAACCGTGAGCCCATGGCGGTCAGCGAGATGCAAAGTGGCGCTCCAGGCTTGCCGGTCGGCTTCCGCATCCACCTTTACGGGAAGCAGCGCAAGACTAGCCAATGCGCCATCACGAAAATCTCCGTCATGGCGTCCGCGCCTGACACTCAGCTGCAGGACATGCGCAATTTCCCAGCGCCACAACCCCGGAACCCATGCGCCCTCAAGCCTGACGTCGTCGAACAAGCGCAGAACCGCGTCGGTCGTTTCATCCGCATAAATCCAAGCGAGCGCCACCGAACTATCAAGAACCAGGCTCATGCCACCGGCTCCCGCCTCGCGTAGTCACACCCCTGCAGCCAGATTCCCACAGCGCGGATCACCGGCGACCCTCATCGCGCAGCTTCTTGATCTCTTCCCAGTCAAAGGCAGGCCGCCCTGGATTTTCCCGCGCCAACTGTCGAGCGCGTAGGCGCAGCGACTCGAATGCTGCTTGCACCTCATTTTGATCTGGGACGACCGTGTTTGGGACCAGCCGGGCAATAGCCCTGCCATGCCGTGTAATTACGATTTCCTCGCCCCGCTCGACCCGATCAAGCAGGCTTCCAAGGGAATTCTTGGCTTCGAACGCGCCGACCTGCCCGGGCGGCAAGATAAGTCTCTTTTTCATTTAATCTAGCTTAAGCTAGACTGTTTTTGCTGTCAATCGGCTGGGGGTATTTCTTGGTGTCAGCATTATCCCGACCGAGGCTGCCCCGGCTTTGCTGGTTTTGCAGAGCTGGGAACCACGGACCCGACGGCTGTGACTTTTCCACAACCAGGATGTGACATCCAACCTCGGGAGTAAGTACTTGTTGAAACACCGTCTGACAAGTCGCGTGTCGAACCGAGCGATTGGGTTATCGCGTCGGCTTGATCTTGAGGAGTTTGGCGATTGCCGCTTGCGGATCGCCTTTAATGATCAATCTCTCCTCTTGGGGTCCGGGTTTACCCTTTCGGCGCTTCGACTTTGGCTTCTTTGGCATCTAAGAATATCATCATATCGTACACTTCTGGTC